>JAOTWP010000276.1 GCA_029862975.1 Acidobacteriota bacterium | reverse complement strand
TCCTGCTGATGGCTCTCGGAGCCCTGCGCGCGGGTCGCCTCGGCCGCCTGGGCTGGGCGCTCGCCCTGCTCGCCCTCCTGCTCGCGGGCAGCCTGCTTGCCCTGCTGGCCCTGCGCGGGCGGGTCGTGGACGGTCCGTGGCTCTGCGGCCTGCCGCTGGCCGCGATCGTGCAGCTCGTCGGGCTCTTCGCCCTGCCGGCGCTCCTCGTGGCCCTCGCCTACGGCCTCGGCTTCGCGCGCCACGGCGTGGGGGCCGCGGACCTCGAGCGTCTCAGGGCGCTGCGGACCCCCGCCGCCGGCCCCACGGCGCCACCCCCGGCCGGCTGACCATGCCGATCCTCGCCCGACCGGCCGTCGTCTGGACCTGCGTCCTCTACCTGCTGCTCGTGGTGGGCATCGGCATCTGGGCGGCGCGCCGCACCCGCGACGGCAGGGACTTCTTCATCGCCGGCCAGTCGCTCGGCCTCGTCGTGACGGCGCTCGCCACGATGTCGGCAGCCTTCAGCGGCTTCTTCTTCATCGGCGGCCCCGGCCTCGCCTACGACATCGGGCTCGCGTCGCTTTTCATCTGCGCGCCCGTGAGCTTCACGGCCGGGCTCCTGTGCTGGTCCGTCGGCAAGCGCCTCCGGCTGCTCTCCGAGGTGCGCGAGGTGTACACGATCCCCGACGCCGTCCTCGCCCGCTACGGCAGCCGCCGGGCGGCGGGGCTGGCGGCCGTGGCGGTGCTCGCGGGCACCGTCGCCTACCTCGGGGCGCAGCTGCAGGCGCTGGGGGTCGTCATCGAGTCCGCCTTCGGCACCCGCGAGATCTTCGGCGAGGCGAGCCTCGCGGCCGCCATGGCGCTCGGCCTCGTCGTCGTCCTCTTCTACTCCGTCGCCGGCGGGATGATCGCGGGCGTCTACACGGACCTCCTGCAGGGGACGCTGATGGTCGCCGCCGCGATCGGCGTCTTCGTCGCCGCCCTGCGCTCGGGCGGCGGGCTTGCCGCGACGAGCGAGCGCATCTCCGCCCACGAGGGCTTCGGCCCGAGCTTCCTCGATCCGCTGGGCAACGTGCCGGTCGCCACGGCCGTGGGCTTCTTCTTCATCTTCGCCGTCGGCACCCTGGGCCAGCCGCACATGCTGCACAAGTTCTACATGCTGGAGGATCCCCGCAAGCTGCGCTGGATGCCGCTCGTGCTGGGCGGCAGCCAGACGCTGTGCGTCCTCGTCTGGCTGGGAATCGGGCTCGCCGTCCCCTCCCTCGTCGCCGCCGGGCGCCTGGCTCCGCTGGCCGACCCGGACCAGGCCGCGCCGCTGTTCCTGCTCCACTTCGCGCCGGAGCTGCTCGCCGGGCTCGTCTTCGCCGGCATCCTGGCGGCGATCATGTCGACCGTCGACTCGTTCGTGAACATCGGCGCCGCGGCCCTGGTGCGCGACCTGCCGCGGGCGCTCGGCTGGCGCCTGCCGAGCCAGCTCGGGTGGGGACGCGGGGCCGTCGCCGGCATCGCGTGCGCCGCCGCGTTCCTCGCCTACCTGTGGGGCGACCTCATCGCGCTCCTGGGCACCTTCGCCTTCTCGACCTTCGGCGCCGCCCTGGCGCCCGCTCTCGCCGTCGGACTCAACTGGAAACGGGTGCCGGCGCGCGCCGCCAGCGCCTCGATCGCCACCGGGCTGGCGCTCAACCTGGCCCTCGAGCTCTTCGCCCGCCAGACCTGGTTCCCGAGCTGGCCCCGGCCGCCCCTGCCGCCCGGTGTCCTCCCCGGCGCCGTCGCGCTGGCCGCTTCGTTCTGCGTGCTCTTCGCCCTGTCGTGGGCGAGCCGCGGGGAGGAGCCGCTGCCGGCCGACGTCGCGGCCGTGCTCGACTGCTGACGCCGCCCGGCCCGGAGGCGCCCGGCCCGGAGGCGGCCGGCGCCGGCCGGTGTAGGCTGGCGGCGATGGCTCGGCTGCCGCTCGCCTTCGCGGATTTCGTCTGCCCGCGCGAGTCGTTCGCACCGGCCTATCTGGCCACCTACGCGTCGGGGCGGCTGGCGCGGAAGGTGGAGGCCGGGCTCGAGGCCCTGCGCTCGTGCCGGGTGTGCCCGCGGGACTGCGACGTCGACCGGCGGCGGGACGAGCGGGCGCTGTGCCGTACCGGCCGTCACGCCCGCGTGGCGAGCGCCTTCCCCCACTTCGGCGAGGAGGATTGCCTGCGCGGCTGGCGGGGCTCGGGGACGATCTTCTTCTCCCACTGCAACCTGCGCTGCGTCTTCTGCCAGAACGACGACCTCTCCTGGCAGGGGGCCGGGGAGGAGATGACGGCGGCGCAGCTCGCGCGGGTGATGGTCGCGCTCCAGGAGCGCGGCTGCCACAACATCAACTTCGTCACCCCGGAGCACGTCGTGCCGCAGGTGCTCGAGGCCGTGAACGCCGCGATTCCGCTCGGCCTGCGGCTGCCGATCGTCTACAACACCGGGGCCTACGATTCGCTCGCCTCGCTGGCGCTGCTCGACGGCGTGGTCGACGTCTACTTGCCCGATTTCAAGTTCTGGGACGAGGGCATCGCCCGCCGCCTGGTCCTCGCTCGCGGCTACCCCGCGCACGCGCGGGCGGCGATCCGCGAGATGCACCGGCAGGTCGGCCCGCTGGTGGTCGACGAAGACGGGCTGGCGCTGCGCGGCCTGCTCGTGCGCCACCTCGTGATGCCGGCGGGCCTCGCCGGCACGAAGGAGATCATGCGCTTCCTCGCCCGCGAGGTCTCCCCCGACACCTAC
>JAOTWP010000275.1 GCA_029862975.1 Acidobacteriota bacterium | reverse complement strand
CTGGAGGGGGTTCTCGTTGGTGTTGAGACCCAGCTCCTTGTTGATGATGAGCTGGATGGCGAGCGCCCGCCGCACGCTCTCCTCGGTCGGGGTGGTGATCGCCTCGTCGTAGGCGTTGGTGTGCAGCGAGTTGCAGTTGTCGTAGAGGGCGTAGAGCGCCTGCAGGGTGGTGCGGATGTCGTTGAAGCCGATCTCCTGGGCGTGCAGCGAGCGGCCGGAGGTCTGGACGTGGTACTTGAGCTTCTGCGAGCGCTCGTTGCCGCCGTACTTGTACTTGATCGCCTTGGCCCAGATGCGGCGGGCGACGCGGCCGATGACGGCGTACTCGGGGTCGAGCCCGTTGGAGAAGAAGAACGACAGGTTGGCCGCGAAGTCGTCGATGTGGAGGCCGCGCGCCAGGTAGTACTCGACGTAGGTGAAGCCGTTGGCGAGCGTGAACGCCAGCTGGGTGACGGGGTTGGCCCCGGCCTCGGCGATGTGGTAGCCGGAGATCGACACCGAGTAGAAGTTGCGCACCCCCTCGGTGGTGAAGAACTCCTGGATGTCGCCCATCATGCGCAGGGCGAACTCGGTCGAGAAGATGCAGGTGTTCTGGGCCTGGTCCTCCTTCAGGATGTCGGCCTGCACCGTCCCCCGCACCCGGGCGAGGGCGTCGGCGCGGATCCTGGCGTAGGTCTCGCGCGGCAGGACCTCCTCGCCGGAGACGCCCAGCAGCATCAGGCCGAGGCCGTCGTTGCCCTCGGGGAGCTCGCCCTGGTAGCGCGGGCGCTCGACGCCCCGCGCCCGGTAGAGGCGGTCGATCTTCTCCGCGGTCTCGAGCTCGAGACCCTGCGCGCGGATGTAGAGCTCGCATTGCTGGTCGATGGCGGCGTTCATGAAGAACGCCAGGATCATGGGGGCGGGGCCGTTGATCGTCATCGACACCGAGGTCGCGGGGTCGCAGAGATCGAAGCCGGAGTAGAGCTTCTTCGCGTCGTCGAGGGTGGCGATCGAGACCCCGGAGTTGCCGACCTTGCCGTAGATGTCCGGCCGCTCGTCCGGGTCCTCGCCGTAGAGGGTGACGGAGTCGAAGGCGGTCGACAGCCGCTTGGCCGGCATCCCGGCGGAGACGTAGTGGAACCGCTTGTTGGTGCGCTCGGGCCCGCCCTCGCCGGCGAACATCCGCGCCGGGTCCTCCCCCTTGCGCTTCAAGGGGTAGACGCCGGCCGCGTAGGGGAACATCCCGGGCGCGTTCTCGGTCAGCAGCCAGTGCAGGACGTCGCCCCAGTCCCGGTAGCGGGGGAGCGCGACCTTGGGGACCTTCAGGCGGGAGAGCGACTCGGTGAACAGGTCGTGCTCGACGACCCGGTCGCGGACCTCGAAGCGGTACTTGTCGGCGCGGTAGCGCGCCACCGTCGCCGGCCAGTCCTCGAGCAGGCGGCGGCACTCCGGGTCGAGGCGCTCCTCGAGGGCGTTGTAGCGCTCGACGAGGTCGTGCAGGTAGGCGGGCTCCTCGGCCTCGTGGCGGACGACGTGGACGGTGCGGCTCACGGCGTCCGGCTCGGCGATCTCGAGGTCCGTCGCGCCGACGCCCGCGCGCAGGACGTCGATCGTGCCCGCCAGCTGGTAGAGCTGGCGCGCGAGCGCCGCCTGCTCGCGGGCGAAGGCGGCGTAGCGGTCGTTGGCCTCGCAGATCTCCGCCAGGTAGCGGACCCGGTCGGGCGGGATGATCGGGTGCTTCTCGCGCATCTTCTCGGTGATCTCGAAGCCCGAGGAGAGGTCGGCGCCGGTGCGCTCGGCGATCGTGTCCATCAGCTTGCGGTAGAGGACGTTCGTGCCCGGGTCCGCGAACTGCGAGGCGATGGTGCCGTAGATCGGCAGCTGCGTCTCGTCGGCGTCGAAGAGCATGCGGTTGCGCCGCACCTGCTTGCGCACGTCGCGCAGGGCGTCGAGCGAGCCCCGCTTGTCGAACTTGTTGATGGCGATGACGTCCGCGAAGTCGAGCATGTCGATCTTCTCGAGCTGCGTGGCGGCGCCGTACTCGGCCGTCATCACGTAGAGCGAGACGTCGCAGTGCTCGGTGATCTCGGTGTCCGACTGGCCGATCCCGGAGGTCTCGACGATCACGAGGTCGAAGCCGGCCGCCTTGCAGATGTCGATGGCGGCCTGGACGTGCTTCGAGAGGGCCAGGTTCGACTGCCGGGTGGCCAGCGAGCGCATGTAGACCCGCGGGTCGTCGATCGAGTTCATGCGGATCCGGTCGCCGAGCAGCGCGCCGCCGCTGCGCCGCTTCGAGGGATCGACCGAGACGACGGCGACCGACTTGTCCGCGAAGTCGGTGAGGAAGCGCCGGACGAGCTCGTCGACGAGGGACGACTTGCCGGCGCCGCCCGTTCCGGTGATCCCGAGCACGGGCACCGTGCGGCCGTCGAGCATGGGCGCGAGCGCGCGGGCGAGCGATTGCGACTCCTGCGGGTAGTTCTCGGCCAGCGAGATCAGCTGGGCGATCGTCCGGTGGCTGCCCCGGGGCAGGCTCGCCAGGTGGCCGTCGAGGGGCGGCGTGATCGTGGGGAAGTCGCACTGCGACAGGAGGTCGTTGACCATCCCCTGCAGGCCCAGCTCGCGGCCGTCGTCGGGCGAGTAGATCCGCGCGATGCCGTAGTCGTGGAGCGCCGCGATCTCGCTCGGCAGGATCGTGCCACCGCCGCCGCCGAAGATCTTGATCGGGGTCTCCGCCTCGCGCAGCAGGTCG
>JAOTWP010000274.1 GCA_029862975.1 Acidobacteriota bacterium | reverse complement strand
GCCGGAGGGCACCTGGGTGACCGTGCTCCCGGGCGACGGCGAGCTCGTGTTCTCGGTCTCGCTCGACAACTTCATGGCCCTGCGCCACGACCACGACGTCATCCTGGGCTACCTGCAGAACCCGGTGATCCGCACCCTCGGGCGGCGCCTGGCCTCCTGGGCCTTCACCCGCGTCGCGGCGACCTTGTACGGCTTTCCCTGGAACTATCTCAACGGTCTCAAGATGTACAAGGTCGAGGCCTTTCGCAGCCTCGAGGTCGTCTCCGGCGGGCACGCCTACGTCGCGGAGATGCTGGCCAAGGCCCAGCTCCGGAACCCCTGCTTGCGGATCACGCAGGCACCGTTCGTCGCCCGCGGCAGGCCTTTCGGAGCCTCGAAGGCGATCGCGCCGCGAGCCGTGCTGCGCGCCCTGCGCGAGGTCTGGAGCGGGGCGCGGGCGGTGAGCGCCTACCGCCGCGAGGTCGTTCGCGGGCGCGGCCCGGCGACCGCCGAGCCCGGTAGATGAAGGAAGAGCGGGGGCGAACCCGCGAGTACGCCAAGGACCGCGGGTACGAGCAGACGGTGGAGCGCCTCAATCGGCTGCTCGCCGGAGCCGCGGTCCCGCCCTCGCCGCCCGCGAGACCGGTCCTGTTCATCGCCGGTCTGCCCCGGTCGGGCACCACGCTCCTCTACCAGCTCGTCGCGGCCGGTGGCGGCTTCGGCTACCCCTCGAACTTCGTGGCGCGTTTCTACCGGCGGCCGGCCGCGGGCGCGCTCGCGCAGGCCCTGGCCGCGCCCTGGCTGCCGCGGCCGGAGCCCTCGTTCAGCTCGCGCGCCGGCGCTACCCCGGGGTGGAGCGAGCCGCACGAGTTCGGCTACTTCTGGGAAGGCCACTTCCCCTTCGCCGAGCACCACGAGCCCGGCAAGGAGGCGCTCGGGCGCCTGGACCTGACCCTGCTCGTCGGCCTGCTCGGCGAGCTCGAGGAGACGCTGGGGCTGGCGCTCGCCTTCAAGAACGTCATTCTGAGCTTCGTCCTGGACCGCCTCGCGCGCGACCTGCCGACGGCGCGGGTGGTGCGCATTCGCCGGCCGTACGTCGACGTCGCGCTGTCCCTCGTCGCCGTGCGGCGCGCCTACTTCGGCAGTGCGGAAGCCTGGTTCTCCGTCCGGCCCGCCGGTGCCGCGGAGATGCTGCGCCGTCCGGCGGCCGAGCAGATCGCCTTCCAGATCGCCCGCGTGGAGGCGGCGCTCGACGACGCCCGCAATGCCCTGGGACCGGACCGCTGGCTCGAGGTCGAGTACGGCACGCTCTGTACCGATCCGCGGGCGGCGTTGACCCGCGTCGCCGCCTTTGCCGGCGTCGACCCGGCCGCGCTCGATCTCGGGGGGGTACCGGAGCGCTTCGTCCCGAGGCACCGCGGCGGGGGCGACTCGACCGAAGCGCGAGAGCTCGCTCGAGCGCTCGCCGCGGCAGGCCTCGCGGAGGGGGATCCGAGCCGGTGAAGGTCGCCGTCACCCAGGCCAACTACGTTCCCTGGCTCGGCTATTTCGACCTGCTCGACCACGTCGATCTGTGGGTCAACCTGGACACCGTCCAGGTGGTCACCCGCTCCTTCATCGTCCGCAACCGGATCAAGCTGCTCTCGGGCGGCACCAGGTGGCTGACCGTGGCGCTCGAGAAGGCGCCCCGCGACACCCAGATCCGGGCGGCGCGGCTCGCGCCCGGCGACTGGCACACCGCCCACTGCAACGTCATCCGCGAGAACTACCGGGAGGCCCCGTTTCTCGACGATTGCTGGCCGTGGCTGGTCGACCTCCTGGCCCCGCGGCCGGACGAGCCCACGCTCGCTCTCCACAACGAGCGCATCATCCGCGAGCTCGCGGACGCCCTCGGCCTCGCAGTCGTGGTTCGCCGCGCCTCCGACCTCGTCCCCGAGCCGACGGGAACGCCGCAAGAGAAGCTCGTTCGGCTTCTCCGCGCGGCCGGCGGCACGAGCCTCTGGAACTTCCGGCGCGGTGTGGAGCTCGGGCTCTACGACGCCGCCGGCCTGGGCCGGATCGGCATCCCTCTGATGAAGCAGGAGTACGAGCATCCCGAATACTCCCAGCTCGGTGGCGAGTTTCTCCCGTACTTGAGCGTTCTGGACCTGATCCTCAACGAAGGCGTGGCGCGCTCCCTGGAGATCATCCGCTCGGGCTCGCGCTGGAGCCGGCAGTAGAGCGGCGGAGCAGCGCGGGTCAGGGGGAGGAGGAGGGCGCGCGCGCGGGCCGGTAGAGGTCGCCGAAGAGCAGCACCAGCCCGATCAGGGTCAGGGGCACGATCGCCATGGCATGGCTCACCAGGGCGAAGGCCCCCGCCCTGGTCTGGTCGACCCCGAGCAGCGTCACGGCCGAGAAGACGAGAAAGTGGTAGGTCCCGATGTTGGCCGGCGTCGCCGGCACCGCCAGGCCGAGCGAGAGGAACGCCAGTACCAGCACAGGCGCGTACCACGGCAGATCGAGGCCGGCGGCGACCATCCAGACCTTGATGGTGGTGGCGGAGCCGATCCAGAACAGCCAGGAGAGCAGCAGCACTCCGAGCACCGAGCGCGCGGACCCGAGAGCCGAGAAGCCGCGGGCGAACGCCCCCGACCGCGCCTCGACGAACTCGCCGACCGAGTCGCCCAGCAGGCCGCCCAGGGCCGCGCAGATCGACACGAAGCGGCGCGGATGCCTGCTCACCAGCACGGCCGCGCTCACGGCCAGGGCGGCGACG
>JAOTWP010000114.1 GCA_029862975.1 Acidobacteriota bacterium | reverse complement strand
CGGCGCTCGAGGACGCGGCCGGCCGCGCCTCCGCCGCGCCGCCGCCGGTGCTCGCCGCGGCGCGGACGGCGGCGCGGCTCCTGGCCGCGCGCGCGCGGGAGGATCCGGACGCCGAGCTGTCGTCTCTCGAGAGCCTGCGCGCGTGGATCGCGGCGCTCGAGGAGGGGCGAGCGGCGCCGGCGCAGCTGCGTGCGGCCGCGGCCGCCGCGCTGTGGTCGCTCCTGCCCGAGGCCGAGGCCGGGCCGGCGCTGCCGCCCGCCGTGGATACGTCGCTGGCGGCGAGCTACCGCCGCCGGCTCGCCGCCGGGGGCGCGCCGTGATCCGCTTTCTGGAGCCGGGGGGCTGGGTGGTGGCCTACGCCGTCGCGGCGGCGGCGTGGCTCGCCTGGGCTGTGCGCGTCGAAGCGCCGGGGCGCAGAGCGGCGTGGAGGGTCGCGGCGCTGGCCGCCGCGGCCGGCGGTCTGTTCCTTCTCGCCGCCCGTCCGGCGAGCCGGGCGCCGGCCCGGGAGCGCGGCGCGATCCTCGTCACGCCGGGCGCCTCGCCGGCCGCGGTCTCGGCTCTGGCGGCCGGCTCCGAGCTCTTCGTCATGCCGGGAGCGTCCGCCCGCGGCGCCGCCCCGGCTCGGGACGTCGCGCTCCTGGCGCGGGATCGCCCCGAGGTGACCCACTGGCGCATCGCGGGCGTCGGGCTGGCGCCGTGGGACGTCGAGACACTGCCCGGCCGGGTTTCGTTCGCGGCGCCGGCAGCACCCCGACCCGGAGTCGACCGCGCCGTCTGGCCGCGGGCCCTCGCCCTCGGCGAGGAGCTGGTCGTCGCCGGCTCGGTCGCGACGGGGGGCGGGAGCGCCGTCCTCGAGCTGGCGGGCCCGGCCGGCGGGGAGGGGGCGGTGGAGCTCGCGCCAGGCGCGACCGCCTTCGAGCTGCGGGCCAGGCCGCGCCGCGAGGGGCGCCAGCTCTACCGTCTCTCCCTCGCCCTGGACGGCGTACCGGTGGCGAGCGAGGCGGTGGACGTCGCGGTGGGGCCGCGCGATCCGCCCGCCGTGCTCTGGATCGAGGGCGCGCCCGGCTTCGAGACGCGGTCCGTCAAGGGCTGGCTGCGGGACGTGGACGCGGCGCTCGTGGTGCGCAGCCGGGTGAGCCGCGACCGGTTCCGCCACGAGGCCTTCAATCACGAGCCGGTGGACGCCGGCCGCCTGACGCCGGAGCTGCTCGCCGGCTTCGACCTCGCGGTCGTCGACGGCGGCTCCTGGAGCGCCCTTCCGCGCTCCGATCGCGAGGCCCTCCGGACCGCGGTGGCGGCGGGTCTGGGCCTGCTGATGCCGGCCGTGGCGGAGCCCGGGGACGCTCTGGGCGCGCCCTTCGAAGGCTTCGAGATCGCCGCCGTCGCCGACCTCGAGGAGCGCGAGGTGCGCGGCTCCGGGCCCGGCCTCGCGCCGCTCGCGCCGCTCGTGATCCCGGCGCGCGAGATCCTCGCCGGGCCCGGCGGGCGGGTCCTCGTCCGGGACGAGGCGGAGCGCGCCCTGGCGGCCGTGTCACGGTACGGCCGCGGGGCGGCCGCGATCAGCGTGCTGGCCGGGACCTACCGCTGGGTGCTGCGCGGCGAAGCGCCGTCGCACCGGCGCTACTGGTCCCGTCTGCTCGCCGCGGTGGCGCGGCCGCGCTCGCTCGCGGTCGAGTGGCTGCTGCCCGGCGGGCCGGTCTTCGTCGACGAGCCGCTGGCGGTGGCGCTGCTCGCGCCCGCCCGGTGGGCGCTGACGGTGACCGTGACCGGGCCGGAGGGCGGCACGCGACCGCTGCCGACGGTCCAGGACGTCGTGGAGCCGCGCCTGTGGCGCGCCGAGCTGCGGCCGCGAGCGGCGGGCTGGCACCGGCTGACGGCGGGAGACGCCGAGTCCTGGCTCTGGGTCCAGGAGCCGTCCGCCTGGCCGGCCTGGCGCGACCGCCGGGCGCTCGCCGCGACGTCGCTGCGGGCGGCCCGGGGCGCGGCGGCGCCGGGGCCGGCGGCCGCGCGGGTCGCCCGCCCGTGGCCTCGCGGCGGGCTCCTGGCGCTCCTGGCGACGGCGCTGGCCGCGTTGTGGGCCCACGAGCGATGGCTGGGAGCGCCGCCCGGGGGCCGCCCGACGCGGGGATCGACGGCGTGAGGGGCGCGCTGATGGACGAGGTGATCGACGCGGCGATCGACTCGGTGATCGACGCGGTCCGGCGGCGGCGCGGGCCGTCGCGGGAGGGGTGGGGGAATACCGCGCGGGCCTGTCATGCTATGGGCGGCAGAGCCATGAGACTCCCCGACCGGTTGTCCGCGCTCCGGCCCGCCCTCGTCAGCTGGCTGCTCGGCCTCGCGCTGCTGGCGCCGGGCCTCGCCGCGGGCGCTGAGCGCGCCGACTGGGAGAGCGCCTTGCGCGCCGCGATCGCCGAGCGGGGGCTCGATCCCGCCGAGATCATGAAGCCGCTGGCCTTGACGGCGGACATGCGGGCCTGGCTCGCGGAGAACGTGCCGGGGCATCCGGAATCCGCCGAGAGGATGCGCGCCCTGCTGCGTGGCCTGCTGAGCGCGAGGGGACTCGAGGTCCGCTACACCAGCGGGTTCACCGGGACGGCCGAGCAGGTCTTCGAGGAGCGGGCCGGCAACTGCCTGGGGTTCACCCAGATGTTCGTCGTCATGGGGCGCGAGCTGGGGGTGGACGTGTACTACCTGGCGGTCGATCGCTTGACCCGCTTCCGCAAGGAGAGCGATCTGATCATCGTCTCGGACCACGTGACGGCCGCCTTCGACGACGGCGGCGAGCGCCGGATCCTGGAGTTCAGTCTGGCCGGCGATTTCGACTACCGCCGCGCCCGGCGGATCGGGGATGTCCAGGCCCTCGGCCTCTACTACTCGAATCGGGGCGCCGAGGAGATCCAGGAGCGCGATTACGAGGAAGGAGAGCGGCTCCTCGAGATCGCGGTGGCCCTCGACCCGGAAATGGCCCCGGCGTGGGTGAACCTCGGGGTGGCGCACCGCCGCCGCGGCCGCCTGGCGGCGGCGGAAGCGGCCTACGAGCGCGCCATCGAGCTCGACGAGTCCCAGCTCTCGGCCTACCACAACCTCGTCGGTCTCTACCGCCTGCAGGGCAAGCACGATCCCGCCGGCGCGATCCTGCGGATGCTCGATCGCCGCGACAACCGCAACCCGTTCATCTACCTCCAGCTGGGGGACATGAGCGCCGCGCAGGGACAGCGCGACGAGGCGCGCAGCTTCCTGCGCCGCGCCGCGAGGCTGGGGCAGGACCTCGCCGAGCCCTACGCGGCCCTGGGGCTGTGGCACCTCGACGCGGGCGACCGCAAGCGCGCCGCCCGGTTCCTGAGGCGGGCCGAGAAGCGCGATCCGGAGGAAGAGCGCACGTCGCGGCTGCGCGAGCGGCTGGCCGCGGCCGACGGGCCCGGTCTCTGAGGCGGCGCGCGAGAGCGGCTCCGGCCGCCGCGGCGAACCTTTCTCGAGCCTCGTGCGTCATGATCGGTGAGCGCAGGCGCCGCGGGCCGGGATCGCGTTGCGAGCGCGTTCTCGAGCGCGAGTCCGAAAGATCACGGGGCTCGCGGCGCGGCGCCGGAAGGCACGTCTCTTGGAACCGGCACTCATCGACCGCTGCCGCCGTGGCGACGACCTCGCCTGGGAGGCGGTCGTGCGCCGCTACCAGGGGCGCGTCTTCGCCGTCGCGTTCCACTACCTGCGCGACCGCGAGGAGGCCCGCGACGCGGCGCAGGACATCTTCGTCAAGGTCTACGAGCAGTTGGGCAGCCTGCGCGCGGGGGACGCGTTCCTGCCCTGGCTGCTGCGGCTGGCGCGCAACTGCTGCATCGACCGCCTGCGCCGCCTCAAGGTCAGGACGCCGGCCCGCGCCGTGGCGGTCGACGAGGTGCCCGAGATCCCGGCGCGGGAGCCGAGCCCCGAAGAGGCGTCGCTGCTCGGGGCGCGGCACGGCCTGCTCTATCGCGCCCTGGCGCGGCTGAGCTCCAAGAACCGGGAGATGATCCTGCTCAAGGACATCCAGGAGCTCAAGCTGGAGGAGATCTCCCAGCTCCTCGCGCTGCCGTTGGGCACCGTCAAGTCGCGCTCGAACCGGGCGCGGATCGAGCTGGCCAAGGCGGTCCGCTCGCTCGATGCGTCGTTTGGAGCCTGAAGGATGGAATGCCGAGATCTCGAACGCCGCCTCGAGGCCCTGGCCGCGAGATCCCTCGCGCCGGTCGAGCGCGCGCGCTACGAGGAGCACCTGGCGGCCTGCGCGGCGTGCCGCGAGCTTCTCGAGCTGGCGCGCCTCGAGCCGCCGCCGGGCGTCGGCGACGACGCCTGGGTCGACGGGGTGCTCGCCCGCACGAGCCGCGCGGGCTGCGCCGCGGCGGAGGCGGCGCTGTGCGACCTGATCGACGGCAGGCTGCCGGCCGGGGAGCGGCGGCAGGTCGCGAGCCACCTGGCCGGATGCGGCGACTGCGCCGCGCTCGCGTCCGTGCTCGCCGCGCTGGCGGCCGAGCTGCCGCGGCTGGCGGACCTGCGGCCGGACGATCGCTTCGTGGACGACGTGCTGGCGAGGACCCTGCCGGTCGCGGCTCGCGTGCGGCGCTTCTGGGAGCGGGCATGGCCGCGCTGGGTGCGCCGGCCGCGGTTCGCCTCCGAGGTCGCCTACGTTGGCGTGCTGGTCGTCGCCCTCGTGGTCGCGACGCCGGGCTCGCCGCTGGCGGACGCGCCGGGGCAGGCGCTCGCGACGGTGCGCGCGGATCCGCGGGCGGGCCTGGCGGCGCCCGTCGCCGCCGTCGAGGATCGCATCGAGGGCGCCCTCGAACGGCTCGCGGCGGGCAGGACGGCGGCGGGCTGGCGGGAGTCGGGCCGCGGGGCGCTCGCGACGGCCCGGACCACGGCCGGCGCGGCCGGCGAGAGGATCTCCTCGGCGTGGGGAACCCTGCGCGGGGAGATTGCGTCTCTGCTGGGGAAGGCCGGGGAGCCCGTCCCCGAGCCCGCCGAGTCCGGAGAGTCCATCGAGGAGGCATCATGAGCGAACCCTTCGCAGCCCAGCAGAGCGCGCCCGCGCCCCCAACCCAGTTTCCGGCGGCGAGCGCCAACGACCCTCGCCGCAAGTCCCCGTTCCTGGCCTGCGTGCTCTCGGCGATGCCGGGGCTCGGCCAGGTGTACGTGGGCTACTACCAGCGCGGCTTCATCCACGCCATCGTCGTCGCGGTCCTGATCACGCTGCTCGCCGGCGGGGGGGCGGTACCGCTGATCCCGCTCTTCGGGCTCTTCCTGGCCTTCTTCTGGCTCTACAACGTCGTCGACGCGGGCCGCCGGGCGGCGCTCTACAACGAGGTGCTGGCCGGCCGCACCGACGTCGAGCTGCCGCAGGACCTGAAGACCCCCGGCCTCGGCGGCTCGGTGGTGGGCGGAGTGGCGATCGCCCTCGTCGGCTTCGTGCTGCTCCTCAACACGCGTTTCGGCGTCTCGCTCGCCTGGATCGAAGAGTGGTGGCCGCTGGCCCTGATCGGCTTCGGCGCCTACCTCGTCTACAAGGCGCGGCAGGAGAAGACCGCCGCGGCGCGGCCGGCCCTCGAGGATTTCGAAGAGCAGTAGGCTCGACGCCGGATCGTCATCGCGCCGCCGCGCCGCCGCCGGCCGGCGGCGCGCGGCGTGTTAGCATCCGACGCCATGCCGTCGCGAATCTCCAGAATCCTGGGCTCCGTCCGCATCGCGGACCTCCCCCGCCGGCGGGTGTGCCGCGTCGCCCCGGCTACGACTCTCGGCGAGGTCTACCGGCGGCTCGAAGAAGAGGAGAGCGTGGCCGTCCTCGTCGAGGAGGACGGTGTCCTCGTCGGCATCTTCACCGAGCGCGACGTGCTCGACAGAACGGCGCTCGAAGCCGATCCGGCAACGCCCGTGGGCGAGCTGATGACCCGCGACGACCTCGTCACTCTCGACGCCGGCCAGCCCATCACGGACGCCATCGCCATCATGACGGCGCGCCGGATCCGCCACATCCCGCTCGTGGACGCCGACGGCAAGGAGGACGGCATGATCGGCGGCCGCGACGTCCTGCGGCTCATCGCCGACTACTACCCCGAGACGCTGCTCAACCTCCCGCCGCGGCTGCACCAGCGCCTGACCCGTCCGGAGGGCGGCTGAGATGCGCTGCCCCGGCTGCGGAGTCGACAACATCCCCGGCGTCGACGCCTGCGAGAACTGCGGCACGGACCTCGCCGGCCTCGATCTGCCCGAGGCTCGGGGCGGGTTCGGGGCCCGGCTCCTGAACGACCGGCTCAGCGACCTCGAGCTCTCGCAGCCGGTCCTCGCCACGCCGTCGACGCCGGTCGCCGAGGCGATCTCCGCGATGCGCGAGCGCCGCTGCGGCTGCGCGCTGGTCCTCGACGACGGCGAGCTCGTGGGCATCTTCAACGAGCGCCACGTCCTGACCCGGGTCCTGCGGCGGCACCGCGACCCGGCCGCCACGCCGATCTCGGAGGTCATGAGCCCCGACCCCCTGCGGCTCTCGATCGACGACCCGCCGGCGTTCGCCGTGCACTGCATGGTGGCCTACGGCTTCCGTCACCTCCCGGTCCTCGACGGCGATGAGCTCAAGGGCTACGTGTCGGTCCGCAACATCCTCGAGTACATCGACAAGCGGCACGCGGGCTAGGAGCTCTCGGCCGCAAGCCGGGTCGGGATGAAGACCGAGATCACCGCCTGGCCCGCCGCCGCCTTGCTGGTCGGCGCCGTGGCCGACGGCGGCCTGCTCGACGGTCTGCGGGGCTTCCTCGCGCGCAACTGGGACACCCTGGCGGTCGCCGTGGTCGTGCCGGCGATCCTCGTCCTCACGGACCGGGCCCTGCGCCGCCGGGCCGAGCTCCATCTCCTGTCGCGCCTGCAGCGCCAGTTCTGGATGCTGGCGATCAGCGCCGCGGGCCTGCTCTGGATCATCCTCACCCTGGAGGCGGGGAGCAGGAGCGACCTGCTGACGCTCCTCGGCATCCTGCTGAGCGCGGCGATCGCGTTCTCGTCCACCACCCTCATCGGCAACGCCATGGCGGGGTTCATGCTGCGCGCCGAGCGCCGCTTCAGCTTCGGCGACTATCTCCAGGTGGGGGAGCATTTCGGCAGCGTTTCCGAGCGCGGGCTCTTCTTCACCGAGATCCAGAACGAGCTGGCGGACTACGTGACGCTGCCCAACAGCTACCTGGCGACCCAGCCCGTGACGGTGTGGCGCACCCCGTCGACGCTCATCAAGGCCGAGGTCTCGCTGGGCTACGACGTGCCGCGCTCCAAGGTCAGGCAGCTGTTGCTCGCCGCCGCCGAGGCGGCCGGGCTCGACAAGCCGCACGTCTTCATTCTCGCGCTCGGAGATTTCTCCGTGACCTACCGCGTCACGGGGAGGCTCGGGGACACGAAGGAGCTGTTGACGGCGCGGTCGAAGCTCTGCGGCCGGGTGCTCGACGCCCTGCACGAGGGCGGGGTGGAGATCGTCTCGCCGGCCTTCATGAACCAGCGGGTGCTGGCCACGGAGAAGGTCTTCATCCCCGCGCCCCAGGTGGAGCGGGAAAGCCCGGACGAGGCGGCCGAGAGCGAGATGTTCACGAAGGCCGAGCGCGCCGCGTCCGCGGAGCGTCTCAAGGAGATGGTCGCCGAGCTCGAGGAGAAGATCCGGCACACCAAAGAGGCGCTCGGCAAGAGCGCCTCGGAGGCCGAGCGCGCCGAGCTCGAGGCCGGGCTGGAGATCGCGAAGCGGCGGCAGGCCCGCTTGCTCCAGTGGATCGAGGAGCGGGAAGAGGCCGCGGACTAGCGCGCGCCGCCGCTCGCCTCTTCGCTGCCGTGCACGGCCGGCTCGGGGCGCCGCTCCATCACGAGGTGGCTGGGCGAGTGATCGCGCCGCCGGTAGCCCAGGAGGTGGAAGAGCCGCCGCGGGCCCCACAGCGCGATGTGGCGGTTGACGACGTAGGTGCCGGGTCTGCCGGGGACGGCCCGGATGCCGGGCAGGCGGGTCAGCCAGCGCTCCAGCTGGAGCCGCCGCAGGACCGTCGACAGGTCGAGCCACATGGGGCGCACGGGCCGGGCGAGGAAGAAGCCGTCGTCGCCCAGCCGCTGGTAGAGCGGCATGATGAGCAGGCCCGGCTGCGGGCTCGCGACCGTGCCGGTGCCGTCCGTGGCGATCGGCTGCCCGTCGGCGACCGCCTGGAAGCTGCGGAACCCGGGCATCATGCGAAAGCCCGGCGTCCGCGAGATGTCGTGCCGGTAGCGGATCTCCACGGCTTCCGGCAGCCCGCGGCCCTCGACCTCGAGCAGCGCGCGCGCGGACTCGAGCTCGGGGGCGTAGGGCTCGGGGAGGAGTCCGGCGACGTCCATGGCGATCCACAGCGCGGCCTCCGCCCGGTCGACCGAGCGCGGGTCGTCGTGCTGGCCGGCCTCGACGGACAGCGCGACGGCGCCGAGCTCGGTGAAGTAGTCGGTGAGCGTGCCGTTGAGCTCCTCCTCGAGGCCCAGCACGATCGGGATGGGCAGCGCCCGCCCGAAGCGGCGGTTGAGCAGCGTGTCGTGCAGCACCGAGAACGCCGGCCCCGGTCCGGACGTCGTGTGGACGTCGAGGAGGAAGGGCAGGCCGCGGGCCTCGGCCAGCACGCGGGCGAAGATGGCGTCGAGCTCGGCCATCTCGCGGTCCTCGGTCGTCATCCGCTCGCCGCCGCCGCGCAAGTCGGCCAGCCGCTCCGCCACCCACACGCGGTTGAGGTCCTGGTCGATGAAGCGCTGGCCGATCTCGAGGGCCGCGCGGTTGCCGGCGAGCCCGACGAGCCTGCCCCGGGGCATGCAGCCGTCCGCGCGCAGGCGGTCGAAGATCCGCTCCAGGCCCCGCACTCCCGCCGGCTCGTTGCCATGGAGTCCCGCGACGACGAGGAGGGTGGGGCCGTCGGCGGCGCTGCCGCAGTCGCCGACGATCCGGGGCTCGCGGAAGTCCTGCGCTCTCGCCGGCTGAAGATCGGCCGCCGGCTGCTGGAGAGAGGTGCTCATCTGGGCTCTGTGGAACGGGGCACGACGCTCGGGCCGCGGATCCCGATGGCCAATCATAGGGCCTGGCGGGCCGGGAGGGAACCGTCCATCGGGGGTTTGCCATCCCGAGCCGGGCTTCGCGTTTCGTTTTGAGTGGGGCTGCGGTAGGGTACCTGGAGGCCAAGCACCAACGCCCGGCAAGGAAGTGAATCGATGAAGGAGATCTCGTTCGTCCTCAACGGAGAGCCTCGGCAAGTCGAGATCGCGCCGGGGGAGAGCCTGCTCGAGACCCTGCGGACGCGCTGCGGGGTGATCTCTCCCAAGGACGGGTGCCAGCCGCAAGGACAGTGCGGCTGCTGCCTGGCTCTCGTCGACGGCGTGGCGAAGACGACCTGCGCGGTCGCCGGCGAGAAGGCCGACGGCAAGGAGATCGTGACGCTCGAGGGCCTGCCGGCCGAGGAGCGCGAGCTGATCGCCGCCAGCTTCGTGGCCGTGGCGGGGCTGCAGTGCGGGTTCTGCATTCCGGGCATCGCTCTGCGGGCCAAGAGTCTCCTGGACCGGAACCCGAGCCCGACCCGCGAGCAGATCGCGCTCAGCCTGGCCGGGCATCTGTGCCGCTGCACCGGCTACGTGAAGATCCTCGACGCGATCGAGCTGCTGGCCAAGGCCCGGCGCGGGGAAGCCACTCCCGAGCTCTGCCGGGACGGCCGCGTGGGCGCTTCCCTGGCTCGCTACACGGGGAGCGAGCTCACGCTGGGCGACCGCCCGTACGTCGACGACATGGACCGCCCGGGCCTGCTGCACGGAGCCGTGGTGCTGTCGCCGCACGCGCGCGCTCGGGTCCTCGGCATCGACGTCGGCGCGGCCGCGGCGCTCCCCGGCGTCGCGGCGGTCGTGACCGCGGCCGACGTGCCGGGCGAGCGCTGGTACGGGCTCATCTACGACGACTGGCCTGGCTTCGTCGCCGTGGGCGAGGAGGTGCGCTGCGTGGGCGACGTGCTCGCCGCCGTGGCGGCCGAGGACGAGGCGACGGCGCGGGCGGCGGCGGCGCTCGTCGTGGTCGACTACGAGGTGCTGCGGCCCGTCCTCGACCCGGAGGAGGCCCTCGCCGACACGGCGCCGCAGGTGAACCCGCGCCACCCCAACGTGCTCTCGACGACGCGGGTGGCGGTCGGTGACGCGGACGCCGCGCTGGCGGCGAGCGCCCACGTGGCGAGCGGCACCTGGAAGACGCAGCGCATCGAGCATCTGTACCTCGAGCCGGAGAGCGCCCTCGTCGAGCCGGCCGCCGGCGGCGGCCTCGAGCTCTACACCCAGGGCCAGGGGATCTTCGACGACCGCCGCCAGGTGGCCCGCTTTCTCGGCATGGCGGAGGAGGATCTCTACGTCGAGCTGGTGCCCAACGGCGGCGCCTTCGGCGGCAAGGAGGACATGTCGATCCAGGCGCAGACGGCGCTTCTGTGCCGCAAGACGGGCCGCCCGGTGAAGCTCACCCTGAGCCGCGAGGAGTCGATCCGCCTGCACCCGAAGCGCCACCCGATCACGATGCACTACTCGGTGGGCTGCGACGCGGAGGGGCGGCTGACGGCGGTGAAGGCGCGCATGCTCGGCGACAGCGGCGCCTATGCCTCCGTCGGGTCCAAGGTCCTCGAGCGCGCCGCCGGCCACGCGTGCGGCCCCTACAAGGTCCCCAACGTCGACGTCGTCTCCGTGGCGGCCTACACGAACAACCCGCCGTGCGGCGCCATGCGGGGGTTCGGCGCCAACCAGGCGAGCTTCGCCATCGAGGGCTGCATGGATCTCCTGGCCGAGAAGACGGGGCTCGACGGCTGGGAGATCCGCTGGCGCAACGCGCTGGCCGTCGGCGACACCTTCTCGACCGGGCAGGTGTTCGAGAAGTCGGTGGGGATCAAGAAGACCCTCGCGGCGGTGAAGGACGCCTACTACGCGGCCCGCGGCGCCGGCCGCGCCGTCGGCATCGGCTGCGGCATCAAGAACAGCGGCATCGGCAACGGCGCCAAGGAGTGGGGCAAGGCCCGCCTGGCCGTCGAGGCGGACGGGACGATCTCGCTCTACAACGGCTACACGGAGATGGGCCAGGGGATGCTCACCATCCTCGTGCAGTGCGCCGTCGAGGTGACCGGCCTCGACCCCGCGATCTTCCATCCGAAGGTGGACTCGACCTACGCGCTCGGCTGCGGCCAGACGACGGGGTCCCGGGCCACGCTGCTCGGCGGCCGGGCGGTCAAGATCGCCGCCGAGAAGCTCGCGGCGGACCTCGGCGCCGGCCTCGGGCTGGCGGACCTCGCGGGCCGGGTCTACGCCGGCGAGGTGCTGATCGACGACACCACGGCGCCCGGCCAGGTGACGGACAAGATCAAGACCCACACGGCCTACGGCTTCGCGACCCAGGTCTGCATCCTCGACGGCGACGGCAAGCTGGAGCGGGTGATCGCCGCCCACGACGTGGGCCGCGCGATCAACCCGGCGCTGTGCGAGGGGCAGATCGAGGGCTCCGTCCACATGGGCCTGGGCTACGCCCTGACGGAAGAGCTGCCCTGCCCGGACGGCATGCCGGCGACCTTCAAGCTGCGCGAGCTCGGCGTCATCCGCGCCCGCGAGATGCCCGCCGTGGAGGTCATCCTGGTCGAAGACCACGAGCCCGAAGGCCCCTTCGGCGCCAAGGGTCTGGGCGAGATCGGCCTCGTCCCCACGGCCGGCGCCGTCGCCGGCGCCCTGGCCGCCTTCGACGGCATCCGCCGCTACACCCTGCCGATGAAAGACTCACCGGCCGCCCGCGCCACGGGCGTCGGCCGCATCCGCAGCCTCGGCCAGTAACCGGGGCCGCGCGCTCCGGCGCGCCAGATCGTCCGAGAGAGCGGCAGAAGGAACACGATGCGCCATCGCGCCGGGCGCGGCTGCGGAGTCCCCAGTTGCAGTCTCCGCCTGCTTGGAGTCTCCACTTGCTTGGAGTCTCCGCTTGCTTGAAACCTTTGCTTGCTTGAAGCCTTTGCTTGCTTGAAACCTTTGCTTGCTTGAAGCCTTTGCTTGCTTGAAGCCTTTGCTTGCTTGAAGCCTTTGCTTGCTTGAAGCCTTTGCTTGCTTGAAGCCTTTGCTTGCTTGAAGCCTTTGCTTACTTGGAGCCTTTGCTTACT
>JAOTWP010000115.1 GCA_029862975.1 Acidobacteriota bacterium | reverse complement strand
CTCGTCGAGTACCAGCGGGAGTGGCTGCACGGCCTCGCCCGCGCCGCCGCGCTGGCGGTCGAGGAGGGCCACTTCCGCGCCGACCTCGACACCGAGCAGTTCGCCTACGAGTTCTACTCGATCATCCTCGCCTTCCACCACTCCAGCCGCTTGCTGCGCGACGCCCGCTCCGAGGAGCGCGCCCAGCGCCAGTTCGAGCGCCTGATCGCCGATTCCCTTCCGGCCTGAAGAGGCCCCAGGAGACCGTCATGACCGCCGAGCGCCAGATCGATCTCGAAAAAAGCACGCACGTCCGTTTCCCTGGCCTGGTCCGGCTGGTGATGCGCACCGGCGCCCGCCTGGCACCGCGGCTCGCCAGCCGCGGCTTCGCCGACCGGTTCGTCACCCCGGCCCGGGCGCCCGCGCCCGAGCGCGAGCAAGCCTGGGCCGCCGGCGCCGAGCGCTTCACGGTCCGCAGCGGCGACTACGACCTCGCCGTCTCCTGCCGCGGCCTCGGCGGACCGCAGATCCTGCTCGTCCACGGCTGGTCGGGCCGCGGCAGCCAGCTGGGGGCGTTCATCGAGCCCCTCGTGCGCGCCGGCTACGAGGTCAACTGGTTCGACCTGCCGGCCCACGGCCGCTCGAGCGGCCGGCAGTCCGGTCTCCCGGACGCCATCGCGGCGGTCGAAGCGGTGGTGGCGTGGCTGGGCGGCGCCCATACCGTCGTCGCCCACTCGATGGGCGCCGCGGCCACGACGCTGGCCGCCGCCCGCGGCGCGGAGATCGGACGGATGGTCTACCTGTCGCCACCGGACGACGTCGGCGCCTTCCTGGGGATCGTCGGGCGCTTGATCGGCCTGCCGCAGGGGGTGATCGACGGCGCCCAGGGGGTGATCGAGAGGCGCTTCGGCGTGCGCTTCGAGGAGCTGCTGTCGAGCCGCGCGGCGCACGCGCTCGAGCAGCCGCTGCTGGCCATCCACGATCGTGGCGACCGCGAGGTCCCGCTCGCGGAGGTCCGGCGGGTCGTCGCCGCCTGGCCGCACGCCGAGCTCGTGCTGACCGAGGAGCTGGGCCATCGGCGCATCCTGCGCGACCCGGCGGTCGTCGCGCGCGTCGTCGAGTTCGCCACCCGGGAGCCGGCGGCCGGAGTTCACCACCGGGCGGCCTGAGACGGATCGGCGCGGCCTCCGGGCTGAGGTCCGTCGTCGACCGGGTCGCCAGAACCGAGCGGCGCCGGCGCTGCGCCGGTCTAACCGGTCCCCTGGCCCTGCGCCGCCATCCAGTCGGCGAGCCGCTGGACGTCCGCCGGGTCGAGCCCCTGCGGGTCGGCCTGATGGGCGGCAAGCCAGCGCTCCATCACGGCCATGAGCACGCCGGCCCGCTCGGGATTCGTCTCCCGCAGCCGGCCGTAGGCCTGGGTCGCCTCGCCGAGCAGGTCGAGCCCGAGGACGGCCTCGGCCCACTCGGCAAAGAGCGCCTCGTCCTCGGGTGCCAGCTGGAGGCCCCGCGCGCTGACCGCGAGCGACTCCGCGGAGCCGCCCGAGAGCCGCAAGGCCTTGGACAGCCCGCCGTAGGCCGCGATCAGCCGGGGATTCAGCTGGATCGCCTCCTGGAACGACGCCACGGCGCCCGCGTAGGCCCGCGCGAGGTCCTTGTCGGCCGCGTCGCGCTTCTTGCCCGTCAGCTCCGGCAGCCTGGCCGCGAGCTTCGCGGCGCGCTTCAGGTCCCGCTCGCCGGCGAAGAAGGCCATCTGGGCCTGCTGCGCGACGTTGCCCGCATCCGTGCGCTCGAAGAGAGTGTCGTTGGCGCTCGGCTCCGCGTTCGGCGCCCCGCGATCTCCCTCGTCCTGGGCCGCCGCGGCCAGCGCGCCAGCCGCGATCAGGGCCAGGACGACGGCGCAGCGGCGCGCCGCACCGTGCCAGGTCCGACTCTGTAACGTGCTCATCGCATCCTCCGGCGGCCCGGCCACGGTGGCAGGCGGCGGGGCCCGGTCGAGAAGTGAAGCCCGCAGGCTGATTCTAAGGGAAGCCGGCGCGGGCGCAGCGACCCGCGGTCAGGTCTCGACGAAGCCCGGCCAGGAAGCGCCGTTGGGCCGGGCGCTCGGCCGGCCGAGGAGGTAGCCCTGGCAGTACTCGACGCCGGCCCGCTGGGCGACGATGAGCTCGTCGACGGTCTCGATGCCCTCGGCGACGACCTCGGCCCCCATCTCGTGGCACAGGTCGACGATGGCTCGCACCAGCCGCTCCTGCCGGCTGCCGTCCCGGACGTCGGCGATCAGGTTGCGGTCGAGCTTGACGATGTCGGGAGCGAGGTCGGCGACGTACTTCAGGTTGGAGTAGCCCGCCCCGAGGTCGTCGATCACCAGCAGGACCCCCTTCTTGCGCAGCTCGCCCAGCACGTCGATGCACTGCTCGAAGTGGGAGAGCGGCACCGACTCCGTGACCTCGACGTAGACCGGGTAGCGGTGCCGGAAGATCGCGTCGTCCGGGCGCACGAGGAGCCCGTAGTCGAACTCCGTGGGGAAGATGTTGAGGAAGAGCGGCTGCGACGGCCCGCCGGCGACGGCCTGCGCCCGATGCAGCCGCCCCAGCTCGCCCACCCGGCCCGCCGCCGAGGCGGCCCGGAAGAGCTCCGGCAGGGTGGAGAAGTCGGCGGAATCGACCCGCGCCAGCGCCTCGTAGCCGAAGACCTTGCCGCTCGACAGGTGGTAGATCGGCTGATAGACGACGTCGAGCTGCCGCTCCTCGATCACCCGCAGGGCGGCGTCGATCTTGGCGTCCGTGACGAGCACGTCCGCCGCCCGCCGCCGG
The DNA here is from genome assembly GCA_029862975.1 of Acidobacteriota bacterium. Classification (GTDB taxonomy): domain Bacteria; phylum Acidobacteriota; class Thermoanaerobaculia; order Multivoradales; family JAHEKO01; genus CALZKB01. The sequence goes on along the minus strand of JAOTWP010000115.1, from coordinate 9,357 downwards.
TCCCTGCCCGACCGCCGCTCCTGCCCCTGCCGCCGCTCCGGCGAGCCGCTCAGCCGCCAGACGCTGGCAGCGATGCTCGAGGCCTGCCGCCGGTCCTTCCCCGACCGCCGGTCCGACCGCGACCTCAGCTTGGTGCCCGACAACGGTGCTGCCATCGTTCTCCCGCACACGAGCATATCCCAACCCGCCAGACCCTCCACGAGCCACGACCCTCACCCGCCACCGGCCCCGCCGGCTCCCCGCCGCGCTACAATCCCCCCCGGAAGCGCTCGGGGGCTGGTGCCTCCCGCGGTCTTCAAAACCGTAGTTCGGTGGGTGAACGCTCAGCGAGGGTGGGTTCGATTCCCATGCGCTTCCGCCAGTCCCCGCTCTGCTCGCAATTCCGCAGGGGCACGGTGATCGGTAGTTGCAGCGCCGCCTGGGCGACGCCGCTCGGAGCGATTGCCATGCGCTTCCGCCACTAGCTGCAGCGGATCGGAGTAGCCTCTCAGGCAGGAACCAAGCGCTCGACCTTGCCGAGCTCGGTGTCTCGTGCCTGCCAGAGATCGTACTGGGCCTGGAGGTTGACCCAGAACTCGGGCGTGGTGTCGAGCGCCTTGGACAGCCGATGGGCCATGGCCGGGCTGATGCCCGCTCGCTCGTTGACAACGGCGGAGAGAGTCTTGCGGGTGACACCCAAGGCTCTGGCGGCCTCGGTCACGCTCAGCTCCAAGGGCTCCAGATAGTCGGCCCGCAGGATCTCGCCGGGATGGGGAGGGTTGTGCATCATTGTTTGTTCCTCGCTAGTGATAGTCCTCGTAGTTGACCTCGTCGCAGTGACGACCGTCGAAGTGGAATGTGATTCGCCAGTTGCGGTCGACGTCGACGGCCCACTGGCCCTTGCGACCTCCCTTGAGGGGGTGGAGCCGCAGTCCGGGCGCGTCGAGATCTCGAACGCCAGTTGCCGCTTGAAGCCTTGCCAGGATTCGCCGGATCTTCGGAACGTGGTTCGGATTCAAGCCCCGAGCGTCGCCGGCCTCAAAGAACCGCTTCAGACCCCGGTGCTTGAATCCGACGATCACGAGCCAAATGTAACCCGCAACGGGTCACGGGTCAAAAAGCTCGCGGACCGGGGTGGCGGCTCAGCCACTACCTCGGACCGCGCGGCGCCCTCGAAGCGCCCGCGTTGCGGGTGGCGAAGGTTGGCCGGACCGAGGGGAAGCGAGGCTCAGCGGCGTCGCGCGTCGCTGTGGATCCTCGCCTTCATCTGAACGAGCTTCTGCGCCCGGTCCTTCGGGCTGAGCGGCCGCATGTCGGTCCACACTTCTTCGATGTAGTCCAGGCACTGCTGCTCGGTGCCCGACTTGCCAACGTCCTTCCAGCCGCGAGGGTTCTCCCTGTCCAGCGGCCAGATCGAGTACTGCTCTTCATGGTTGATGACGACCTTGAACCTGCTCATCCTGGCCTCCTCGAGCCTATTGGGCGGGCTCTGGAGCCGGCGCCCGCTGCCGGTTTCGTTTCAGCACCTTGGCGATCCCGACCGCGCTCGCCGCCAGCGCCACTCCCGCGAGAACCAGGAGCGTCACGGCCAGGGCGGGCCGGTGATAGAGCCAGGCCACGGCCACTACGCTCAGCGTGAGCACCGCCGCCAGCAGGTAGGCGACCATGCCGGTGGCGGCCTGGACGAAGCGCCCGACGGCCGGCACCACGTCGGCCATGACCGAGAGCGGCCGGAAGAAGCGCTTGATCCCGAACGTGATGAGCAGGAAGCCCAGCAGCCGCAGGATCCAGGTGGTCACGCGGTTGGCCTGCTTCGCCCCTTCGAACATGGCGCCGGCGGCGACCGCGCCGTGGCTGAGCAGCTCGATGCTGCCGCCGTTGCTGGTCCGGTAGGGGCCGAGGCCGCTTCCGATCTGCTGGGCGACGACGCTCACCAGCGCCGGCCGCACGATCTTGAAGGAGACCCGCAGGTCGCCGATCTCGGGCGAGCTCGGCGAGCGGCCGACGTAGACGCCGCCGTCGAAGAGCTGCGCCCTCCAGCGCAGATCGGGCGGCAGCCTGGCGAGCGTGGCGACCGGCTGCGGCTCGAATCGAGTCATCGAGTTGATGAGGCCCGGAGAAAGGCGGAACGGCCCGATCGAGACGTTGCGGGCGGACGTCCTGGTGTCCTTGAAGATCATCTGATCGGGGTTCTGGTGCCCTTCGGGCTGCTTGAAGCCCTTCGAGTCGAGCACGGAGGGCGCCCACTCCTTGGCGTAGGAGTAGGTGGTCGTCGTCTCGGTGCCGCCGCCCAGCTTCGTCCGGGTCGAGCTGTCGGAGAGCTCGCGCCACTGGTACATCTCGACCGAGCGCTGCAGGTGGATGGCGCCGACGGCGATGCCGAACGTGTCGTCCCGCAGGACGTCGGAGGTCTGCGCCTGTCCGGAGAGATGGACCAGCCTGCCGTCGTAGGCGGGGTCGACCCGGTCGGAAGACACGGGCAGGACGATTCCGGCTCCCTCGGTCAGCGCCCGCGCGCGGCGCACCGCGCGCCCCTCGTTGGCGAAGAGCACCCAGATTCCGATGCCGAGCAGGACGAATCCGAAGAGGATTCCCTTGAAGGCGCCGCCCAGGCGGCTGGGCCAGGACTGCGTGGTGACCTCGGTGTGGGTGTCCTTCGGCATCTCCGTGTCCTCCTCGCCGCGGTCGAAGCCGGCGGCCCCGTGTCGACGGCCGGCGAGGCCAGGCGTCCCGCGAGTCGCCGGCGCCGTTCGCCTTCGGGGAGGCCGGCCCCTCGATTCCGGCTCGGAAGCGACGGTAGCAAGCCCCGCGAGAGTCTGTCCCTACTCGAAAGGGTGGTTCGCGACCTCGAGTCGCGGCCTCGTGCCTCGAGGTGCCCCGGAGCCGCCGGCAACGAGCGGTGGAGAGGGACGGCTGCTCGATACGCTGTGCTGCGCAAGCCTCGGTGCGCGCCGAGACGCGAGGTTCCCGTCCGGGGGCGGCCTACGGCACGGTGGCCGACCAGGCAGAAGTGTCGCCCGACTCGAACCCGTCGGCGAAGATCTCGTTGCCCTGGCCGACGGTGACCGTGACGGTCGTGGTGCCCGTGGCGCCGCGGCCGTCCCACACGGTGAGGGTGGTCGAGTGAACGCCTTCTTCGGTGAAGGTGTGGAACGCCGGGGTCCCCCAGTAGTCGCCGCCGTCGCTGAACTCCCAGTGGATGTTGCCGATCTCGCCGTCGGGGTCGTAGCTGCCGGCCGCGTAGAACGTCACCGAGAGCGGCGGGGGGCCGCTTTCCGGGTCGGCGGCCGCCACCGCCACCGGGGGCTGGTTGACGGCGGTGACGGGGAGCGGCACGGTGTTGACCGCCGCCTCGCCGGCGTCGTCGGTCGCGGTCAGGGTGACGACGTAGCGGCCCGGCTCGGTGAAGGTGTGGAGCGGCGCCGCCTCGGTCGAGCTCGCGCCGTCGCCGAAGTCCCACGCCCAGGACACGATGGTTCCGTCCGGATCGACGCTGCCGGTCGAGTCGAGCTGCACCGTGAGCGGCACGTCGCCGCCCGCCGAGTCGGCCGTCGCCACGACGACCGGCCAATCGTTGCCGCCCGTGCCCCGGCGCGCGAAACCGACCCGGTAGGCGGCGAGTGGCGCCGCGCTGCGCAACAGCGAGCCGAAGAGCAGGCTGGCGCCGCCGCTCGCGGCGACCGTGGGATAGGCCTCGCTCGCCGGCGCGAGCGAGTAGGCGAAGCCGAGCGGGTCGAGGACGGTGCCGTCGGCCGCGACCCGCATGCCGAAGAGGTCGCTCGTCGCGTCGAGCTGATCGAGGGTGTGCGGCGCGAAGCGGTTGCGCTGCTCGTTGTAGGCGACGACGAACTGCCCGCCGTCCCACGCCACCCGCGGCCGGTACTGGTTCCCCGCCCAGGGGGTGAAGTTCGTGACCGCGCCGAGCGAGCCGTCGGCGAAGACGAGCCGGCCGACGAGATCGGTCTCGACGCCCGAGGTCAGCTCCGCGGACTGCACCATCAGGGCGGCGCCGTCCCCCCCGTCCAGCCCGATGTCGAAGATCGAGTTGCCGCCGCTCATCGAGTAGACGCCGTAGACCGTGAACGCCGGCTCCACGGTGCCGTCCGGGTGGACGAAGGCGCCCAGGGTCTCGGCCAGCGGGTTGTCGTGGGTGAAGTTGCGCTGCCACACGGCCAGCCACCTGCCGCCCAGCGCGGCGACCCGGATCGGCCGCACGTAATAGCCCCCCAGGGAGAGCCCGCCGGGGTCGAGCACGGTGCCGTCGCCCTGCACCCGGGCCGCGACGGGCAGGACGAACTCGGTGCTGCCGCCGAACCGCCGCCCGACGATCAGGAAGTCCGTGCCCAGGGCCGCGACGTCGACCGGGCCGAAGCCGTCCACCACCGCGAAGGGAGAGGCGTCGAGCGGGGTGCCGGACGGGTCGAAGCGCTGCGCGACGATGCCGCTCGCGTTGTCCCACGCCAGCAGGTAGGAGGCGCCGTTCCAGGCCGCCGCGGGGGCGCCGGGGCCGCCCACCGCGCCGCCCACGTCGAGCTCCAGGGGCTCGGCGAGGAGCGGCTCGCCGTTCGGGCCCAGGGGCATGGCCTTGATCCGGTTCGTGCCCGCGGAGTCGCTGCGGAAGACGGTCATGAACCCGCCGTCGCCGGCCGCGACGTCCGTGCGCTGTTGCATCGGCGCGCCGACCGAGAGCAGCTGGTTGGGCGCCGGCTGGTTGACGGCGTCGAGGCGCGCCGCGAGGACGTCGTACTGATTCCCGGTGAACGGGCTCCAGATCGTCTCGAGGCCGCCTCCCGGCGCGCCGCTGGTCTCCCCCGCTACGGGTCCCGGGACCAGGTCGCCGCCCGGGTCGAGCACCGTTCCGTTGAGCGCGATGCGGGCGGCCCGCAGACCGGCCGCGGTGCCCCAGGTCGCGCGCCACAGCGCTCCATCCCAGGCGACCCGGCTCAGCGTCGAGTTGGGGTTGTTCGGACCGGAGATGTCGACGCCCGCCGGATCGAGCAGCGTCCCGGCGGGCGAGATCCGGGAGCCGCGAAGCCCGCTGCCCGAGTGCCACACGGCATAGAACTGATTGCCTTTCGAGGCCAGCCCGTAGACGATGCCCCCGGGCACCAGCGAGAGCGGCGCCGGGTCGAGGAGCTCCAGGGCGGGGTCGAAGCGGATCCCCTGGGCTTCGTCGAGATCGTCCCAGGTCAGGAGGTAGACCCCGCCGGCGAAGGCGAGCCGCAGGCTGAACCGCAGGTACCAGGTGGCCGGCACGAGGGCGACCGGCGGCTGGTGCGCCTGCCCGGCGCCGTCGATGCGGATCGCCATGAGGTCGCCGCTCGCGCCGTTGCCCTCGAAGGCGACCACCCAGTCGGCGCCGTCGCTGGCCACCGCCCAGGCCGTCGTCGAGGAGTTGTGGATGCGGATCGGCCGGGGATCGAGGACCTCGCCCGCCGCCGACACCCGGACCGCCGAGAGGGACTCCTGGTAGTAGGAGCCGGTGCCGCTCAGGACCTTGGTCTCGAAGACCACCAGCCACTGCGTGCCGTTCCAGGCGACCTTCGGCTCGTCCTGGAAGGCGGGCGCGTCGGTGACGACAAACGGCGTCGCCTCGATCGGCTCGCCGGCGGCATCGAGACGCACGCCCCAGATGTCCGCCGCGGTCTCGAACTCGAGCCACGGATCGCCCGTCGGCGACGAGCGGCGGTCGCTCCACACCGCCAGCACGCTGCCGTCCCCGGCGGCCACCGCCGGCGCCCGCTGGTCGCCGGCCGCGGCGCCGATCGCGGCGTCTCCGGGCAGGAAGTCGGTCAGTTCGGCGGCGAGCCCGGCGCCGGCGGCCAGCAGCAGGGCGGCGGCGACCTCCGGAATGCGCGTGCGGCGCGGTGTCGACGCTGCGGTCATCTCCTCATCCTTGACGGCTGCGAGGACGAAAGCCATGCCGTCCCGTGGTGACCGGGCCGGACGCCCGGGGCGGGATCGGGCGCCATGCCCCGCGTCCTCGATTCTAGGTCGCGACGGATGAACGGCAGATGACAGGCGCCGCCGGGGCCGGCGCCACTTGGTCGCGGGCGGGGGAGCGAAGTACGATCCTCCGGAACCACGACGGCAACAGGGCCAACCTCGAAGGGAGTACCCAGGATGCGACCGCCTCTCTTGCTTGCCTGCCTCGCGCTCCTCCTGACCGCGCCGGCCGCGATCTCGGCCGGCGACGACCTCGCGCGCCTCCTGGGCGCGATCCTGGGGCCTTCGCCGCTCGCGGAGAACCTGCGCCAGCTGACCGACGACATCGGCGGCCGGGTCTCGGGCAGCGCGGCGAACCGCCGGGCCGTCCGCTGGGCCGTCGACGCCTTCCAGCGGGCCGGGATCGAGCGGACGGCCACGGAGTCCTTCGAGCTGCCCGTCGCGTGGACCGAGGGCGCCACCCGGGTGGAGGTTCTGGAACCGCGGCCGTTCGCGGTCCGGGCGGTGTCGATCGCCTGGTCGCCGCCGACGCCGGCCGGCGGCATCGAGGCCCCCGTGCTCGATCTCGGGCTCGGGACCGCGGCCGACTTCGAGGCCCGGTCCGAGGATCTGGCGGGGTCCCTGCTGCTGGTCCACCGCCCGGTGCTCGAGACCTGGGACGATCTCTTCGCGGAGTACGCCGACGCCTCCCCGGTCATCGCGCGGGCCGTGGCGGCCGGCGCCGCCGGGATCCTGTGGATCTCCACGAAGGAGCAGGGGGTCCTCTACCGTCACATCAACACCCACGGCGAGATCGACGCCCTGCCGCAGGCCATCGTCGCGCGCGAGGACGGCCTGCGCCTGGCGCGGTTCGCGGCGGCCGGCGAGCCGGTGCGCGTGCGGCTCGACATGCCCAACGAGGTGGGCGGAGCGTTCACGGCCGAGAACGTGATCGCCGAGATTCCGGGCACCGACAAAGCCGACGAGATCGTCGCCCTCGGCGCCCACCTCGACTCCTGGGAGCTGGGCTCGGGGGCGCTCGACAACGGCGCCAACGTCGCCCTCGTGATCGAGGCGGCGCGAGCCATCCAGGCCGCCGGCATCCGGCCGCGGCGCACCCTGCGGTTCCTGCTCTGGAACGGCGAGGAGCAGGGCCTGCGGGGATCCCGGGACTACGTGCGCCGGCACCGCGACGAGCTCGACCGCTTCGTCGCGTACTTGAACATCGACGGTGGCGTCGGATCGGTCCTCGGCTTCGCCGTGGCGGGCCGGCCGGAGATCGAGACGGCCGTTCGAGAGGTCCTCGAGCCGCTCGCGAGCTGGGGCGTCAGCGAGCACCTGCTCGACACCTACGGCGGCTCGGATCACGTCGATTTCCTCCTCGAAGGCATCCCCGTCCTCGACGCCAACCAGCCGGAGGCCAACTACCTGCCCAACTACCACGCCTCCACGGACACGATGGACAAGGTGCCGATCCGGGAGCTCAAGCTCAACACGGCGATCATGGCCGCCGCGCTGCTGGGCATCTCGCAGCGCGAAGAGCGCCTGGGAGAGCGGCTCGGCCGCGCCGAGCTCGAGACGCTGATCGAGGAGACCGGCTTCGACGAGTACCTCGAGGACGAGGGAATCTGGGAGGACTTCCTGGCCGGCAGGCGTGGTCGGGCTCTCGATTCCGGGGCCGGCGGCCGCTGACCCGCCGGCGGCTGCTCAGCCCGTGACGCGCGGCAGGACGCCGCCGGGACGGCCGAAGTGCGGCACGGCGTCGGCCGCTTCGCCGGGGTCGACGAAGGCGCGCCGCGCGGAGCTGTAGTAGAGGCACCCGACCTCCTCGGGCTGGCGGGAGGCGACGAACGGCTCGACCGAGTCGAGCGCCTCGAGCCAGGCGCGCTTCATGGCCTGGAGATCGATCGGGCGGGCGAGCGCGAGGCGCGCGAGGTCCTCGGCGCGGACCCTGCCCCGCCGGCGCAGCAGCTCCAGCAGGGAGAGCGGACTGTAGCCGGGGTCCTTGCCGCAGGCCGCCCAGCACAGAGCGCCCAGCCCGAGGAGGCGCCGGTGGAACTCCAGGGTGTCGACGACGTCGCGCGGCTCGTCGCGGCCGGCGAGCGCGAGCACCTTGTTGACGGCGAGATCCACGGGATGGAGGACGAAACCGACCCGGGGGTCGCGCACCGTCGGCAGGAACCGCCAGGACGAGTCGTGCGCCCACTCGACCCGGGTCTCGTGCCCGTCTTTGCGCGCCACGGCGCGGATGTAGCCGGGCTGATTGAGATCGACGTCCACCGAGTAGCCGCTCGCCGCGAGCAGCTCCCGGTCGGCGGCGAACGCCTTCGCGACCCGCGCTTCCGAGTCGTGGAAGTAGTCGAGATCGCGGCTGTAGCGGGTCGTCTCGGGCTCGATGAGGATCGCCGCGCCGCCCGCGAGGTACGAGTCGAAGGTCCGGTTCTCGGAGAGCAGCCGGGCGAGGCTCGCCTGATGATCGGTCAGGGGCACAGTCGCCTCGCGACGAGCCAGGCGTCGCGGCCGCCGTGCTTGCGCAGTTGCGCCGCCACCCAGGCGACGTCGGCGGGCCCTACCGGGTACGCCGGATCGAAGGACCAGAAGCACTCGGCGTGGAATCGGCGGTACGCCCGGCGCGCCTCGCGCACCCGCACCATGGCGCGGGCGGTCTCCGGATCGAGGACTCGGCGGCTCTTGCGGCCCCCGCGCCGGCCGATGTCGGCCAGGTACGCCTGCACCGTCCGATCCATGACAGCATCATAACCTGCTTACGATCTCGATAACAAGAGCGAGCCGGTCGTCGGCGGTTCCCCCGCGGGAGATCGGGTAGACTCCGCGGCAGCTCAGGACGATCCGGCATGTTGCGAGTCATCCAGCCAGGAGCCGAGCGTCCTCCGGCGCCGGACGAGCGGACCGCGCGCGAGGTCCGGATGGTCGAGGGCTTCTACGAGCTCGAGCGCGACGACACGCGGCCGTTCCGGTGGATGGGGCCGGAGGCGCGCCTGGCGTTCGACGGGGAAGAGGGGACGCGCTTCCTCGAGCTGCCCGTCTTCACCGAGTTTCTCGACCTCTCCCAGCGGCTTGCTCTCGAGGTCGAGGGGCGCGCCGCGGCCCACGAGCTCCTCACCGGCTGGAACCTCCTGTCCCATGAGATTCCCGCCGGCGCCGCGGAGGCGACTCTCGTGGCGAGCAAGCTCCTGCCGCGCAGCCACCACCCGGGAGACGGGCGGGCGCTGGCCTTCCGGGTCGGCATTCCCCGCGTCCACGCCGACGCCGAGCGCCACCGCGGCATCGCGGCGATCCAGGACAACCGGATCCTCAATCGCCGCGAGATGGAGGCGGGGCGAACGGTGCTCGAGTCGACGCCGCCGCACCTCGGCGTCGACCTGCACGGGGCCTGCAACGTCAAGCCGCCGTGCGTCTACTGCGACTGGGACGGCGTCAAGGAGGAGGAGG
>JAOTWP010000273.1 GCA_029862975.1 Acidobacteriota bacterium | reverse complement strand
CGGGGCGGCCCGCCGGTCGCCGCCGCGGCGCTCCGGCAGGGCGCGGCGTTCGGCGCCGGCCCTCTGGTCCGTCGGCGCCCGATTGTCGGCGCCAGTCCGCCGGTCCGTCGGCCCGCGTCGATCGGTGCCGGTGCGCCGGTCCGTCGGCCCGCGTCGATCGGCGCCGGTGCGCCGGTCCGCGCGCCGGCGCTCCTCGCCCGGCGGGCCCTGGTCCGCGCGCCGGCGATCCACCTCGCCGCGGCGCTCCCGGCCGGAGCGCCGCTCGCCGGTCGCCCGCCGCTCCTGGCCGGAGCGCCGCTCGCCGGTCACGCGGCGCTCCCGGCCGGAGCGCCGGTCGCCGGTCGTGCGGCGCGCTTCGGGGGAGCGCCGCTCGCCGGTCGCGCGCCGCTCCCGCCGCCGCCGCTCGTGGGGCTCCGGCAGGGCGGCGTCGTCGTAATCGAGGTCGGCGAGCGATCGCACCCCCGTCATGACGCGAGCTCCTCGCCGTCGCGGTGGCGGGGCAGCGCCTCCAGGGTCTCGCAGCACGTCCGCCGCAGGGCGGCGGAGATCTCGCCCAGGGTGGCGCCGCGCGCCGCCATCTCGACCAGCGCCGCGATCCGGTCGAGCGCGCCGGCGGCCTCGAGGTCGAGCTCCCCGGCGCGCTCCCGGCGGTGCTCGCGCAGCCGCCGGGCGAGCTCGTCGGCCACGGCGCCGGGATCCTCGGCCGGGCGCTCCGGGAGCATCGCCCCCGGATCGGGGGCGGCGTCGGCGCCGGGGATGGCGGGCGTGCCCGCCGCCCGGCGCGTCTCCCGGCTCGCGGCGAGCCGCCGGGCGAGCCAGCCGGAGGAGAGGACCGCGGCGGCGCCGCCGGCGGCTTCGATCTCCCGCATCACGGCCCAGCCGCGGCGGGCGAGATCGTCGGTGAGCCGCTCGAGGTAGTGGGAGCCGCCCGCGGGGTCGAGGACGCGGCCCAGCGCGCTCTCCTCGCCGAGAATGGTCTGGGTGTTGCGAGCGAGGCGGCGCGCCCCGGGGGTCGGCGTCCCCAGGGGGCCGTCCCAGGCCGCCGTCGTGACGTAGTCCGCGCCCCCCGCGACGGCGGCGAAGGTCTGGGTGGTGGCTCGCAGCATGTTGAGCCAGGGGTCGCGGGCCGCCAGCGGGCGCTCCGCGGTCACCCCGTGGATGCGCGCCGGGGGCGGCTCGGCGACGCCGGCGGCGTGGACGATCTTGGCCCACAGGAGCCGCAGCGCCCGGAGCTTGGCGATGCCCACGAAGAGGTCGCGGTCGACGGCGCTGCGCAGCAGCACGCGCGGCGCCGCCCCCTCCGGGTCCAGGCCCTCGCCATCCATCCAGCGCAGGTACTCGACGAGCGTGGCGCCGGCCATGCCGAGCTCCTCGGCGGCCGAGCCGCCGGCCGCGTTCCAGGGCAGGTCGGAGACCGTGACGGCCGTCGCCGCCGGCAGGCGGGCGTCGCAGAGGCCCGCCAGCCGCCGCATCTCGACCCTGAGATCCTGCAGGCTCGCCGGCACGCGGCCGTCGTGGGCGAGCGCCGCGAGCGGGTCGCAGCCGAAGTGCAGCTCGGCGTCGCCGCCGTCGAGGCCGCGGCGCTCGACGAGGGCGAGGAGCGTGGCCGCGACGGGCAGCGCGTTGGCGCCGGGGTCGACGAGCAGCGGCACGGCGTCGAGCCTCGCCCCGGCGAGCGCGGCGTCGACGGCGTCCAGGTGGTGCGCCGCGACCCCGTCGCGCCCGGCCAGCCGGCCGGCCGCCAGGTCGTCGGCGTCGACGCCGGCGCGGGCGGCGCGGTCGAGCCGCAGCCAGAGCGCCGTGGCCCCGCCGGCGAGGTCCTCCGTCACCTGCTCGCCGGCCTGCTCCGGCAGCGCCGCCTCGTAGCGCGGGCACACGTGCCAGCCGAGGCCGCCCGCGGCGGGAAGGCGCGGCTGCCGGCAGGACCTCGGGTGATCCACGTAGAGCGGCTGGACGGCGATGCCTTCCGGCAGCGTCGTGACGAGCGTGGCGTCGAAGCCCGCGCCGCCCAGCTCGCGCTCGACCCGCCGCCGCCACTCGGAGTAGGTCACGGCGGGGAAGGAAGGGGTGGAATCGCTCATGCCCAGGCCGTGAGAATAGGGTGGCGGCGCTACGCGCGCAAGCGGCCCCGCCGTCGACCACCTCGGCCGGAGCGAGCCGGTCCGGCGCTCTCACCGCCTCTTGCCGGCGACGGCGCGGGCCGGTGCGAGCGAGCCGTCACGCGGGGCCAGGCCGGCGCGAGAGCTCCAGTGGCTCGCGAAGCGTGACGGCGTACCGCCCCTCGGAGATCCGCTCGACGGCACCGTCGCTCGCGCGGACGGTGAGCTGCCGGACGTGGTAATGCTCTGCCTGCACGACCAGGGTGAAAGCCTCGGGCTCCCTGCCACAGTGGTCGACGGCGGCGCTGAAACGATGCCACCATCGTGGCCGGGCATCGTCGACGAAGACGCCACGGACCGAGAACTCGCCCGACGGACCGGTGCGCCAGACGTCTCGTCCGGATTCCAGGTCGACGATCGCATCCGGGTCGTCGTCGACGAAGACCACGACGGCGGCGCCTTCGACCGCCTCGCCGGTGCCGTCCGTGACCGAGCCCCGCACTTCGACGTGAGCGTAGCCGCAGGTCGCTCCGATCGAGGCGGGCGCTGACAGCACCCAGAACAGCCCCAGCGCCGCGATCACCGGCCCGGCAACCGGCGTGGCCGGCGGGACGCGGTCCGGCCCGGGCCCTGCGGCCGCCGCGAGTCGCCGAACGC
>JAOTWP010000272.1 GCA_029862975.1 Acidobacteriota bacterium | reverse complement strand
TCGAGCAGCTGCGGACTGTCCGGTCCGTAGGCGTGGCCGACGGCGTCGGTCGCCGAGAAGCCCAGGGCCAGCAGATCGGGGACCTCGTCGCCGCCGAGCGCCTCGGCGCCGATCACGTGCTCGGCGAAGCGCGCCAGGTGCTCGTCGAGCCAGGGCGAGGCGAAGATCTCCTCGTAGAAGCTCAACCCGGGCGCCGGCGAGAGCCCGCCGAACGCGATCGGCGGATCGGGCTCGAGCGGCCCCAGGTCGTAGGAGACGATGCCGACCGCTTCGAGCTCCTCGGGCGCGGCGGGCAGGAGCTCCCAGGCGGTGCCGAAGTGGCGATCCAGCAGCCGCTGGTCGTTGAACCGGGCCACCCACTCGGGCTCCTTGCGGTAGGAGTACCCGGCGCTCTCCCAGGAGCCGTCCTCGGCGTCGTAGAAGAACACCCCGTCCGCGGCGCGCCCGCCCATCAGGACGGCCGAGCGGTCCTTGCCCGAGAGCGAGAAGACGCGCGCCCCCGGGTAGCGCTCGGCGAGCCAGTCGCCCAGCGTCGCGCACTCGAGCCGCTCCACCGAGACCTCCCCGGCGTCGTCGCCGGCCGAGTAGACGACCTCGCCGCTCTCGCGGTCGATCCAGTAGTTGCTGAACACGCCGTGGCGGCTGGGATGGCAACCGGTGGCCAGGGTGGCGTGGCCCGGCGCCGTGGCGGTGATCGCGTGGTCGTGGTGGGCCGCGGTGAAGCGCACGCCCTCGTCGAGCAGGTACCGCAGGCCGCCGGTCCAGAAGCGATCGAAACGGTCCAGGAAGTCGGCCCGCATCTGGTCGACGACGATCAGCACGACCAGGCGCGGAGTGCCTTCCGGCGGCGGCGCCTGGGGCGCCCGGCAGGACGCGAGCGCGCAGGCCATGACGCCGGCGGCAAGGAGCCGGCGGGCCCGGCGGCGGTCGCGCAGTGATCCCCACACGTCGGCGAGTATACGGCGGCGCGAACGGCCGGTGCGACTACCATCCGTGGAGCCCGACTCACGTGGAGAGCCCAGCCAATGGTCGATCGCACGCCTCCGTCCTTCGAGGTCGCCGGCATCCGGCGAGGAGGTCGCGCCGCTCGAGATGGATCTGCACTGTGCGCTGCTACTGACTTCCTGTGTCGTGTTCTCTTTCATGCAATGGAGCATTGAAGGTGCCGCGTCTGCCCTCGTGCCCGGGGCCGGATCGACTGAGCGTGGCGCGGCGCTGAGTCGCCTCTTCGCCGCGCCGTGGCGCGAGAGCGCGGCCCATGGCGGCGCGGCTGCGCTGACGCGCCCCACACGCTAGTCTCCGAGGAATCGATCGGCGGCAGGGTGGCCGGCGCGGCCTGCAGCGCGGCGGCGCCCCGATCGTGCTCTCCAGCGCGCGGGCCACCATCGCGCCGCGGCGGCAGGACTACTCCTAGCCGGACAGGCAGGGGCCCTGCAACAGCCCCACGGCGAAGTAGCAGGGCTCCGCCCGACAATCGACCATGTAGACGTCCAGCAGGAAGCTGCCGGGGCCCTTGATCTCGATCGCGGGCTGGGCATCGGTCTGGGTATCCTCGTCGAGATCGTTGCCGTCCGCGTCGAGGAGATAGAGGTCCAGATCGAGACAGTCGGCGTCGCAGATCCCGATGATCGTGTAGACGGCCTCGTCGTCGAGATCGACCTGGAGAAGGGTGCTTTCGTCCTGGTCGAGAGCTGGGTCCTCTGCCTCGAGGTGCGTCAATTTGAGATCACGGCAGAAGTCCTCGTTCAGGTCGTCGAGCTGCTCGAACAGTCTCACTTGCAGGTCCTCCTGGGACCGCAGAGTGGCGGCGGTCAGCAGCATGAGAGCCAAGAGCACAAAAGGGATCAGACGCATCGTTCAGTTCTCCCGGCCGGCCGCACCGTCCTCCGCCTTCGCCTCGCGATTCTCATGGATCGAGCCGACCCACTCTAGCACGGAGGCCTGCCGGATCGGCTTGCCGTCGACGTCCGCGAAGAGGCTCTTCGCGACGTGGAAGCCGAGAGCTCGATAGGCCTCGAACTGCGCCTCGTCGAAGGACTGGTCCACCGTCGACTGGTGCGGGAACTCGGGATGGCGATGTCGGTACTCGGTGACGACCGGATCCTCCAGGCCGGTGATCGACGCCTTCAGCAGGATCAGGTATCCGGTCTCCTCCCCCAGGCCGCGGTCCGGGTACGTGATCTTGCCTATCGCAACCTGCCGCCGACTCTTTCCTTCGCGAGGGCGGAGATCCGAGACGTCGATGTCGATCTCGACGTCGAGATCGATCCTCGCGTAGCGGATGACGGTCGCCAGACCCGCGAAGTTCATGTGCCGGTCGGCCTCCGCGTCACCCGCGATGATGAGTGCGCACCGTCTTCTCAACAGCTCGAAGATCGCCGTGTTCTCCAGGTGTCCCCCGTCCGAGACGTTGACGTTCCGGCCCTCGTCGTCCATGCCGCTCGACAGCTCCTTGAGGAACAGGTAGGGCCCCGGCCGCAGCCGGAAGCGGCCTGCCAGCGGCGCGAGGACTCGCCCGACGCGGTTGAGCCATCGTGTCGTCCCGGCCGCCCTCGCTCGCGCCCACTCCCGCACCTCTCGCGGGTTCGGGATCCAGTAGCCCAGCCGGATGTTGAGCAGGGCGAGCAGCACGACCAGCGGTCCCATGGTGAAGGCCCCCATGTTGGGGGCCGCCGCGGCGCCCGACACCGCCATCGCCGCGCCGAGGCCGAGGTCCGGGACCGAGGCCTCCATGTCCTCCGTCCGGCAGTACTGCGCCCTCT
>JAOTWP010000271.1 GCA_029862975.1 Acidobacteriota bacterium | reverse complement strand
GCTTCGAGCCGTCGAAGGGCGGCGCGTCGTAGTAGGCGCCGGGCGCCGTGGCCTGCCGGAACTCGGGCACCCGCTCCACCCGCACGCCGCTCTCCGGGCGGACGTCGAAGAGGCCGCCGAGCCCCTGGTCGATCTCGTCGATGATCGCCTGGAAATCGACCATGACCCGCTCGCGCCCGGCGTCCTCGTCCGGGTAGAGGAAGCGCTCCTCTTCGTTGAGGCCGTTCATCGTCGCGGCGAGGTCGTCCGTCGGGTAGCCCTCGGCCGCGAGGATGGCGCGCATCTCGGCCTGCAGGCGCTCGACCTCGTCGAGACCCAGCCGGTGGATCTCCTCGGCGCTCAGGTTGGTCGTCGTGTGGTGGCGCAGGGTCCAGTCGTAGAAGGCCTTGCCGTCGGGCAGCTTCCACACCCCGTCGTCGTCGGTGGCGACCGCGCGCTGGCGCTCGAAGAAGGCGATGAGGCGCTCGTAGGCCGGAACGACGGTGTCGCGGATCTCGTCCTCGAGCCGCCCGGAGAGCGCGGCCGCGGCGGCCTCGTCGACGTCCTCCATCTCCGCCAGCTTGCCCGTGAAGTGGGTGTGGAGGACCATCTCGGCCGGCGCCGGCGCGATCAAGCCGCGCATCTCCGTGAGCACGTGGTCGATGACGAAGCGCGGCGGCACGATGCCGAGCTCCTCGCGGTGCGCCAGGTCCTCGAGGACCTGGTCGAACACCCGCCCGAACTGCCCGACGCGGGCGATGTACTGCTCGGCCTCCTTCTTCGACTCGAGGTGGTGGGTGTTGATCATGAACTCCGGCAGGCCGCTCTGGATGCCTCCCAGCTGGTTGACCGGGTAGCCGTGGTAGGGCCAGCGGTTGCCCTCGTTCTGGTCGGCCAGGAACCACTCCAGGACGTCGTAGGACAGCGCCCGATCCCCCTCCATCGACGCCCGGTCGTAGCTGCGCAGGGTCTCGAGCTCGTCCGCGACGAAGCGGATCTCCTTCTCGTGGAAGGCCATCGAGAAGTCGTCGAGATCGTCGTTGTGGAAGTCGAGCCCCATCGGCTCGAGCAGCCGCATCCCCGACAGCATCATCGGATGGCGCAGCGCGAAGCGCACGAACACCCGCGCGTAGAAGTGATCGATCGACCACGGCTTGAGCCAGATCGTCGGCACCACGAAGACGGCCCCGGCGACTAGCAGCAGCCCCAGGACCGAGAGAATCGACTTCTTGACCTTGCCCATGGCGAAACCCCCGCGAGTTGCTCGAACCTCCATCGTACTCCGAGACAACCCCAGGCCGAAAAAGCCGGCTGCCGGCTTGCCCGGATCTCCTAGGCTCTTCTGGTTCCCCTGCCACGGCGATCGCCCGGGCGCGGGTCCCCCTCGCCTCCGACGCCCGGTGGTCGCGTCCGCAGACTGCCAAGGTCGCTCTCCAGGTAAGGCGGTGATCGGCTTGCGCGCGCTCACCGTCTCCGCCCGGTGGGCCGTCGCCAGGCTCCGAGCAGGGCGATCCCGGTCGATCGAGCCGAAGACGTTCACCGCCTTACCTGGAAAGCGACCGTGGCAGGCTCCATCCGGCCCACCGGGCGTGGGAGGCGAGGGGGACCCGCGCCCGTGCCGACGAGCACGGTATTGGTTGAAGCTCCTGCGACCGCCCCGCTAGCGCTTCGCGAAGAGCAGGTTTCGCACGCGGCCGGCGCTCAGGCGGAAGCCGGTGATCGCGCCGTCGGCGCCGCGGTCGAACTCGATCGGCAGGTGCTGGAGCTGGAAAGCGTCGACGAAGGTCGGCTCGAGCGGCGCCTCGATCGGCGCCTGGCGCCGCGGGTCGGCGTTCTCGAGCCGCAGCGCGCCGTCGTCGAGCACGATCCGGTAGGTGGCGCCGACCTCCGAGCTGAAGTAGTCGCCCACGTACTGCTCGAGGACGCGGTCGGACGGGTCGAGCTCCACGCGCTCGTAGACGGTCGGATCCCGGCCGTCCCGGAGCTGGCGGAAGCCGCCCGCGTCGAACTCGAACCGCGACCCTGCCGGGTCGTCTTTCTCGCGAAAGAGCGGACCGCCGAGCGGCGCCAGGGCGACGCTCTCGTCCCAGGGCAGAACGATCGCCAGCCCGTCGCCGTCGGCCGCGACCCGCACGACGAAGCCCTCCTCGACGTGGCGGTAGGCGGCGACCCAGCGACCGGGGTCGGGGACCGCGGCTCCCGCATCGGAAGCCGGCGCCTCGGCGCCGGCCGCGGGCGCCGCCGGCCGATCCGCCAGCCGATCCGGCAGCCGATCCTCCAGCACGACGTCGGCCACCGCCAGGGCGAGGCGGGTGGGGTCGGTCGACGCCAGGTTGCACAGCACGGCGATCGAAGTGTGCTCGGTGGGGAAGCGAACGAGCTCGGCTCGGTAGCCGACGAAAGCCCCGCCGTGCCGCACCCGCCGGAGCCCGCGGTAGTCGTCGACGATGAGGCCGAGAGCGTACGTCAGCGGCTCGCCGCCGCTCGTGGTGCCGGGCGTCTGCATCCTCTCGAGGAGGGCCTCGTCGCCCACGCGCGGCGCGTAGAAGTTGCGATCCCACTCCACGAGGTCCTCGATCGTCGTGAACACTCCGCCGTCGCCCACCATCTCGAGAGCGGTCTGGCTGATGGCGAACCCGCCCTCGTCGCGGGGTGCGTAGCCCGCCGCGCGGCGGCCGATCACGTGGGTGTGGTCGTCGTGGAAGTGGGAGTGCTTCATTCCGAGCGGCGTGAAGATCGCCTCCGTGGCGTACTCGCGCAGGGAGCGATCCGCCACCCGCAGGACGATCTGCGACAAGAGGAAG
>JAOTWP010000113.1 GCA_029862975.1 Acidobacteriota bacterium | reverse complement strand
AGGTGGTCGTAGTGATTGTGGCTCAGGACGACGGCGTCGATCGGCGGCAGGTCCTCGTAGCGCAGGCCGGGCCGGTGCACCCGACGCGGACCGGCCCAAGAGAGCGGGCTCGCCCGTTCGGACCAGACGGGATCGGTGAGGACGTTCACGGGGCCGACCTGCAGGAGGACGGTCGCGTGGTTGATGAAGGTCGCCCGCACCTCTCCGGTCGCGAGACGACGGCGCGGCGCGGAAGCTGGCGCGACCTCGATCCAGCGCTCCCAGCGAGCGTAGTCCGTCGTCGCGCGCATCGCGAGGAAGTCGAGCACCGAGCCGTGGGGCGCGTCGACCAGGTTGTGGAACCGCTCGCCGTCGAAGTGCTCTCCCGGCGGCCCGCTGTGGCCGGCAGGCCGCCGAGCCAAGGCCCCCGCGAAGACGGCCACCAGGGCCATCGCGAGCAGGAAGCCGGGTGTGAGGATCCTCTCCATGGCTACGCTCTTCGTTTCGTCCGAGCGACGATATCGGAGGCGGGCAAGAGGCATCGCAGCGCGCGGCCGCACCCCCCTCCCGCGATCTGCTTGCAATCCCCGGGGAGCGGGCCGTAGGGTCGGCGGATGATGCCGCGCGAGATCCTGAAGCGCACCGGGGAGCTCGTGCCGTTCGACCGCGAGAAGATCCGCGTGGCGGTCTACAAGGCCACGGCGGCCACCGGCCGGCACGACGAGGCGCTGGCGGCCCGGGTGACGGACGAAGTGGTGGCGACGCTGTCCCGGGCCTGGGGCGAGGAGGCCTCCGTGCCCGTCGAGGACGTGCAGGACCTCGTCGAGCGGGTCCTCATCGAGAGCGGCAGCCCCGAGGTCGCCAAGGCCTACATCGTCTACCGCCACGACCGCGCCCGGCTGCGCATGGCCCGACGCACGGCGGAGCGCGGCAACATCCCGTACAAGGCCATGTGGGAGAGCCTCGACTGGGCGGTCACGCACGGCTGCCACACGGTGGCGGCCCTCAACGAGACGATCCGCGCGCACCGCCTGCCCGAGCTGATCGCCGCCGCCGACCGGCGCTACGAGGCCGACATCGAGCGCGCCGCCGGCGCGGTGCTCGAGCGCCGCAACGAGCTGCGCTTCATCATCGTCGCCGGACCGAGCTCCTCGGGCAAGACGACGACCACCCACAAGCTGGCGCAGCACCTCGAGACCGAGGGTCTCCACGTCGTGCCGCTGCCCCTCGACAACTACTTCTTCGATCTCGAGCTGCATCCCGGCGACGAGTTCGGGGACAGCGACTTCGAGACCCCGGAGGCCCTCGATCTCCAGCTCATCAACCGCCACCTCGCGGAGCTCGACCAGGGGCGCGCCATCGACATGCCGGTCTACGATTTCAAGACCGGGAAACGGCGGCCGGAGACGGCCCCCTTCGCGGCGCCGCCCGGCAGCCTCATCCTCCTCGACACCCTGCATGGCCTCTACGACGGCCTGACGGCGAGCGTCGGCGATCCGCGCAAGCTGCGCCTCTACATCGAGACGATCAGCCAGCTCAAGGACGGGGACGGGCGCTACGTCCGCTGGACGGACATCCGGATGCTGCGGCGGATGGCCCGCGACGCCCGGTTCCGGGCCTATCAGCCGGAGCGCACGATCCTGCACTGGCACTACGTCCGGCGCAGCGAGCTCAAGCACATCATCCCCTGGCAGGCGAGCGCCGACGTCCACGTCAACGGAGCCCTGGCCTACGAGCTGCCTTTCTTGAAGCTCCACCTGTTCGCGCACCTGAGCCCCTTCCTCGAGAAGTACCGCGGCGACGAGAAGCGGCTCGACGGCTACCTGCGGGCCGGCCGGGTGCACCGGCTCCTGGCGGCGATCGCCGACGTGGAAGACGATTCCGCCGTGCCCGCCACCTCGCTCCTGCGCGAGTTCATCGGCGGCGGCAGCTACGACGTGCACTAGAGGCCCGCCGCGGCCCGCCGGGCGCCTCGCGCACCGGTGCCGTGTTCCCTGCCGGGACGGCTTCTGCCAAGATCGAGCGACGACGCGGAAACCGGGAGCGAGGGAGAGCCATGTCGGAGCGTTACGACGCCATCATCATCGGAGCCGGGATCATCGGGTGCTGCACCGGCTTCGAGCTCGCCAAGCGCGGCTACCGGACCCTGAACGTCGACAAGCTGCACGGCGCGGGCTACGGCTCGACGGCGGCCTCGTGCGCGATCGTCCGCTTCCACTACTCGACGCCGGACGGCGTCGCCATGGCCCGCGAGAGCTACTTCCACTGGCTCGATTGGGCGCGCTACCTCGGAGTGCCCGACGACGCGGGGACCGCCCGCTACGTCAACACCGGCTGCCTGGTGTTCAAGACCGACCGCAACCGGCAGCTGCGCGAGGTCATGGCGAGCCTCGACGAGCTCCGCGTCGCCTACGAGGAGCTCGACGCGGACGGGGTGCGGGCGCTCGTGCCGGGCCTCGACACCCGCTCCTTCGGGCCTCCCGTCGGCCGCGACGACGCGCGCTTCGGGGCGCCCACCGGCGACGCCGTGAGCGGCGCGGTCTACCTCCCCGAGTCCGGGTTCGTCAGCGACCCGCAGCTGTCCTGCCACAACGCCCAGCGGGCCTGCGAAGCCCGGGGCGGCGAGTTTCGCTTCCACGCCGAGGTCACGGAGGTCCTGGTACGCGACGGCCGGGCCGCCGGCGTGCGGCTCGCCGACGGAGCGGCGCTCGAGGCGCCCGTCGTCGTCAACGTCGCCGGGCCGCACTCGAGCCGGGTCAACCGGCTGGCGGGCGTCGAAGACGGGATGGCGATCAAGACCCGGCCCCAGAAGCACGAGGTCTGTCACGTGCCGGCTCCGGGCGGGTCGCGCTTCGACGTCTTCGGCACGATCATCTCGGACGGCGACACGGGCTGCTACCTGCGGCCGGAGGCGGGCGGCCACGTGCTTCTGGGCTCGGAGGACCCGGCGTGCGACGCCCCGGACTGGGTCGACGACCCGGACGACTGGGACGACGGCTTCAGCGATCGCTGGCTCACCCAGGTGCTGCGCGTGGCGCAGCGCATCCCCGACCTGCCGGTGCCGAGCCGGCCCAAGGGGGTCGTCGCGCTCTACGACGTCACCGACGACTGGATCCCGGTCTACGACCGCTCGGACCTCCCGGGCTTCTACCTCGCCGTCGGCACCTCCGGCAACCAGTTCAAGAACGGCCCGGTGGCCGGCCAGCTGATGGCCGAGCTCATCACCCAGGTCGAAGGCGGCCGCGACCACGACCGCGACCCGGTCAAGCTCCCCCTCAAGTACACCCGCCGGGAGCTCGATCTCGCATCGTTCAGCCGCCGCCGCGAGATCAACCGCCAGTCCTCGTTCTCGGTGATCGGCTGACCGGCGGGGGCGGCGGGCGCGCCCCCGGGTCAAGCCCCGGGGGCGAGGTCGTCGCGCCGGCCGGCCTGCTCGGCGAGCTCGAGGTAGGCCTTCTCGACGTAGTCGCGCACCATGCGGCTGGCGCTGAAGCGGGGGCCGATGGAGGCGATCGAGCGCTTCATCATCGCCAGCCAGGCCGTGGGCAGCCCGGCGGCGTCGCGGGCGTAGAACGTGGGCGCGACCTCTTCCTCGAGGCTGGTGTAGAGCGAGTTCGCGTCCCGGTGGTCCTGCTGCTCCTTCTCGAGCTCGGACCTGGAGTCGCCGATCGCCCAGCCGTTGCCGCCGTCGAACCCCTCCGGCCACCAGCCGTCGAGCACGCTCAGGTTCAGGCAGCCGTTCACCGCCGCTTTCTGGCCGCTCGTGCCGCTCGCCTCGAGCGGCCGGCGGGGGGTGTTCAGCCACACGTCGCAGCCCTGGACCAGCATGCGCCCGATCCGCATGTCGTAGCCCTCGAGGAAGACGACGCGGCCCTGGAGGTCGGGCTCCTGGCTGACCCGGAAGATGTGCTGGATCAGCTCCTGCCCGGGGCGGTCCGCCGGATGCGCCTTGCCCGCGAGCACCACCTGCATCGGGCGCTCGGGGTGGTTGAGCAGGGCGCGCAGCCGGTGCATGTCGCTGAATAGCAGCCCCGCCCGCTTGTAGGTGGCGAAGCGGCGCGCGAAGCCCACCGTCAGGACCGCGGGGTCGAGGAAGCCGGCCACCGCCCGCAGCTCGGCCGGCGAGCGCCCGTGGCGCGCGTACTGCTCGAGCAGGCGGTCCCGGGCGAAGCGGGCGAGCCGGGCCTTCTGCTCCTGGTGCGCTTCCCAGAGATCGGCATCGCCAAGGTCGAGCAGCTCGTCCCAGCCGCCGGGCTCGAGGAGCGCCGTCCGCCAGCCGCGGCCCAGGCGGCGGGAGATGAGCTCCCGCATCTCGACGCCCAGCCAGGTCGACACGTGCACGCCGTTGGTGATGGCGTGGATCGCCGTCTCGCCGGCGTCGAGCCGCGGGAAGAGATGGCGCCACATCTCCTCCCCCACCCGGGCGTTGAGCTCGCTGACGCCGTTGGCGTAGCCGCACGTCCTCAGCGCCAGCGCCGTCAGGTTCAGCGCCTGCCGCGGCTCGCCGTGGTCGGCGCCCCCCAGGGCGAGCAGCTCCTCGGGCTCGACCGCGAGCGGCCGCGACCAGACCTCGAAGTAGCGCCGCGCCAGGTCGTGGTCGAACTGCTCGTTGCCCGCCGGTACGGGCGTGTGGGTGGTGAACGCCGTGGATGCGCGGACCGCGGCCAGGGCCGCGGCGAGCTCGGTCGAGCCGTCCGCGGTCGCGGCCCGCAGCCGCTCGATCTGGAGCAGCGCGCTGTGGCCCTCGTTGACGTGCCAGACCGCCGGCTCGATGGCGAGCTCGGCCAGCGCCTTGGCGCCGCCGATGCCGAGGACCGCCTCCTGGACGAGCCGCGTCTCGCGGCCCCGCACGTAGAGAACGCTCGTGATCGAGCGGTCGGCGGGGTCGTTCTCGGCGATGTCCGTGTCGAGCAGGAGCAGCGGCACGCGCCCGACCTGCGCCAGCCAGGCCCGCGCCGCCACCTCGCGATCCGGCAGCGGCACGCGCACGACCAGCTCCCGGCCCTGGGCGTCGAGAACCGTCTTGAGCGGCAGGCGCTTGAAGTCGGACTGCGGGTAGAAGTGCTGCTGGAAGCCGTCGGCGTCGAGGGTCTGGCGGAAGTACCCGCAACGGTAGAGCAGCCCGACGGCCACCAGCGGCACCCCCAGGTCGCTCGCGCCCTTGCAGTGGTCGCCGCTCAGGACCCCGAGGCCGCCGGAGTAGATCGGCAGCGACTGGTGGATGCCGTACTCCATGGAGAAGTAGGCGAACGGACCTCCCGAATACCCCGGGCAGCGGCCCTCGAACCAGGTCTCGGCCGCCGGCTCGAGGTACTCCTCGAGGTCGCGCACGAGGCTGCCGTAGTTCGCCATGAAGGCGTCGTCGTGGATCAGGATCTCCCACTGGCGGGGATCCACGTTGAGGAGCAGCTCGACCGGGTTGCGGTAGCGTGCCCAGCTCGCGCGGTCGATCGACGAGAACAGCAGCCTGGCCGGCGAGTGCCACGTCCAGGCGAGGTTGTAGGCCAGGTCGTACAGCCCCTTGACCTCGGTCGGCAGCTTGAGGTCGGTGACCTGCAGGCTGGGCACGTGAACGCGGTGAATGCCGGGCAAAGCTTCATCCCTCCTGGGCGCCGCCGAGCCGCCGGCTGGCCGCTGCGTCTTGTACCACAATCCACGCGGACGGCCCAAGCGGGCGGCACCGGCCGCGTGGCCCGCCCGCCGTGTCGTAGACTCCTCGCCTGCCGCCGGCCCCGCCGGCGGCGCGGTGGCGGCAACCCGGCGTGACACGGCGATCCAGCGGAGTCCTTCTCCACCCGACCTCGCTGCCGGGGCCTCGGGGCGTCGGCGACCTCGGGCCCGCGGCGCACCGTTTCGTGGACTGGCTCGCCGCGGCCGGACAGTCGCTCTGGCAGGTCCTGCCGCTGGGGCCGACCGGCGTCGGCGACTCGCCGTACGGGGCGGCCTCGTCCTTCGCCGGCAACCCGCTCCTGATCTCGCCCGAGCTCCTGGCGGCCGAGGACCTCCTCCCCGCCGACCGCGCGTCCGCCCCCCCGGGCGCGGCTCACCCGGCCGCAACCGTCGACTACGCCGCGGCCGCGGCCGCGAAGGAGGCGCTGCTGCGCGAGTCCTGGGCGCACGTGCGCGGCCGCGAGGGCGCGCCGATCCACGCGGAGCTCGCGGTCTTCGCCGCCGCCGCCGACCCGTGGCTCGCCGACTGGGCGCTCTACGCGGCGCTCAAGCACGAGAACGGCGGTCGGCCCTGGGTCGAGTGGCCCCGCGAGCTGCGACTGCGCGACGCCGCGCCGCTCGCGCGGGCCCGGACCCGCCTGCGGGAGGAGATTCGCTTCCAGGCCTACGCGCAGCTGCTCTTCCATCGCCAGTGGGAAGCGCTGCGAGCCCACGCGCGGCGGCGTGGGATCCGGATCCTGGGCGATCTGCCGATCTACGTGGCGCCCGACAGCGCCGACGCCTGGGCCGGCCAGGAGCTCTTCGATCTCGACGACGAGGGGCGTCCCAACGCCGTGGCCGGCGTGCCGCCGGACGCCTTCAGCGAGACGGGCCAGCGTTGGGGCAACCCCCTCTACCGTTGGGAGCGGCTGCGCGAGACGGGCTACCGCTGGTGGATCGATCGCATCCGCGCCGGCCTCGCCCGCGCCGACCTTCTGCGCCTCGACCACTTCCGCGGCTTCGCGGGCTACTGGCGGGTACCGGCGGCGGCGGCGGACGCCCGGGAGGGCGCCTGGATGCCGGGGCCGGGCGCCGACCTGTTCGCCGCCGTGGAGGCCGCGCTCGGCGAGCTTCCCCTCATCGCCGAGGACCTCGGCGTCATCACCCCCGACGTCGTCGCGCTCAAGGAGCGGTTCTCCCTGCCCGGCATGAAGGTGCTGCAGTTCGGCTTCGGAGAGCTCGACAGCGGGCATCTCCCCCACCACCACACCGTCGCGAGCGTCGTCTACACCGGCACCCACGACAACGACACGACGCGCGGCTGGTACGCCGCCCTCGGGCCCCGCGAGCGGCGCCGGGTCCGCGACTACCTGGGCTGCCCCGCCCGCGGCGTGCCCTGGGCGATGATCCGGACGGCCTTCACCTCCGTGGCCCAGCTGGCCGTGATCCCGGCCCAGGATCTCCTCGAGCTCGGCCACGAGGCGCGCATGAACACGCCGGGGCTCGCCCACGGCAACTGGACCTGGCGCCTCGCCGCGGACGGCCTCGACCGCAGGCTGGCCAGGCGCCTGCGGCGGCTGACCCGGCTCGCGGGAAGGTGGCGCGAGCCAGCCGCGGCGCGGGCGCTTCCCGACCCGGCCGCGGAAGGCCCGGGGACCACGAGCCGCGAGCGCGCGGCTGGACCGGACGCCCTGCCGCGGTGACGCACTCGACCCCTCTCGGAGCGACCTGGGACGGCCGCGGCGTCCGCTTCGGGCTCGCCTCGCGGCACGCCACGGCGGCGCAGGTCTGTCTCTACGCCGCGGACGATCCGGCGCGCGAAGAGGCGCGGATCGCCCTCGAGCTCGACGGCGCCGGGCGGTGGACCGCCTTCGCCGCCGGCCTGCAGCCCGGCGCCCTCTACGGCTTCCGGGTGGACGGCCCGCGAGACGCCGCCGCGGGCCATCGCTTCGACCCCTCCAAGCTGCTGATCGATCCCCGCGCGCGGGCCGTCGCGGGCAGCGTCCGCTGGAACGAGGCGCTGCTCTCCTCGAGCGCCGAGGACAGCGCGCCCTGGGTTCCGAGGTGCGTGGTCGACGACGGGCGCTTCGACTGGGGCGACGACGCGCCGCCGGCCACGAGCTGGGCCGACACGGTGATCTACGAGTGCCACGTGCGGGGGATGACCCGCCGCCATCCCGAAGTGCCCCCCGCGCTGCGCGGCACCTACCTCGGCCTCGCCGCGCCCCCCGTCCTCGAGCACCTCGCGAGCCTCGGCGTCACGGCGCTCGAGCTGATGCCGGTGCAGCAGTTCGCCGCCGAGCGGCACCTCGCGGAGCGCGGGCTCCCCAACTACTGGGGCTACAGCCCGCTGGCGTTCTTCGCCCCGCACTCCGCCTACGCCACCGGCGACCGCGGGGAGCAGGTTCGCGAGTTCAAGGCCATGGTGCGGGCCCTCCACGGCGCCGGGATCGAAGTGCTCCTCGACGTCGTCTTCAACCACACGGTCGAGGGGGGAGCCGGCGGTCCGACGCTCGGTTTGCGCGGCATCGACAACGCGACCTACTACCGGACGGACCCGGACGATCCGTCCCGCTACGTCGACCTCACGGGCTGCGGCAACACGCTGGACTGCTCCGCGCCGGCCGTCCGCCGCCTGATCCTCGACTGCCTGCACTACTGGGTCGAGGAGATGCACGTCGACGGTTTCCGGTTCGATCTCGCGACGACCCTGGGGCGCGGGGAGGCCGGGTTCTCGCCGGCCGCGCCCCTCTTCGAGGCCATCGCCGCGAGCCCCGTCCTGTCGCGGGTCAAGCTCGTCGCCGAGCCTTGGGACCTGGGCCCGGGGGGCCATCAGGCCGGCGGCTTCCCGGAAGGCTGGCGGGAGTGGAACGACCGCTACCGCGACGCCGTGCGGAGGTTCTGGCGCGGCGACGGCGGTCTCGCCGCCGAGCTCGCCACCCGGCTGACCGGCTCGAGCGACCGCTACGCGGCCCGCCGCAGCGGCGCGTCGACCGGGGTCAACTACGTCGCCTGCCACGACGGGCTCACCCTC
This sequence comes from Acidobacteriota bacterium, assembly GCA_029862975.1. Taxonomy (GTDB): domain Bacteria; phylum Acidobacteriota; class Thermoanaerobaculia; order Multivoradales; family JAHEKO01; genus CALZKB01. The sequence goes on along the minus strand of JAOTWP010000113.1, from coordinate 3,683 downwards.
GAGGACCTGGTGACCTACGAGAGCAAGCGCAACGCCGCCAACCTCGAGGGCAACCGCGACGGGGCCGACGACGATCTGGGCGCCAACTGGGGCGTCGAGGGTCCTACCCGCGACCCCGCCGTGCTCTTCGCCCGCCAGCGGGCCAAGAAGAACCTGCTCGCCACCCTCGCCCTGTCCGCCGGCGTGCCGATGCTGTCCCACGGCGACGAGATGGCGCGCACGCAGCGCGGCAACAACAACGCCTACTGCCAGGACTCGAGCCTGTCCTGGGTGGACTGGCGCCTCGACGCCAGAGCCGCCGAGCTTCTCGCCTTCACGCGCCGGGTCTTTCGGCTGCGGCGCGGGCTCGCGCAGACCCGGCGCGGCCGCTTTCCCACCGCCGACGAGGTCCGCTGGCTCGGCGCCGGCGGCGAGGATCTCGACGCCGCCGCCTGGCGCGAGAACGGCCGCAGGCAGTTCCAGATGCTCGCCGCGGGCGCCGCCGGCGAAGCGTGCGGCGGCATCCTCGCGCTCTTCAACGCCGCCCCGGGGGCGGCGCCCTTCACCCTCCCGGAGACGGACTGCGGCCACCCCTGGGTCGAGCGGCTCGCGACCGCGCCGTCGCGGCCCGGCGCGACCGCTCGAGGAGCCCTCGAGCTCGCCGCCTACTCGCTGGCGGTCTTGTCCTGCGCGGCCGACGCTGCCGCCTCCGCGGCGGAACGACCGCCGGCGTGACCCTCCGCGACCACCGACTCGCCGCCGGCGGGCTCCGCAGCACCCCCCTCCTCGACGACCCTCGCGCCTGCCGCGGGCTCCTCGCTCGCGAGATCCACCGCCTCGTCTTCCGGCTCTTCGGCAGCCGTCTCCTCCACCCCGGCTGCCGCGGTCGCTGACTTCCCGGTCGCGGACTTCGCGGTCGCTGACTTCCCGGTTGTTGGCTTCCCGGTCGCTGGCTTCCCGGTCGCGGGCTTCCCGGTCGTGGGTTTTCCGGTCATGGGGTCCTCGGGCTCGCGATCGAGGTCGGCCAGGGCGCCGGCGAGGTCCGCCACTCCGCGGCCCTCGAGACGTCGCTCCAGGCGCACGTATCTGCCTTCGGCGTCGTCCGCCACGACGCGGAAATCCTCGAAGACCCCGTAGCCGAAGCCGGGGAGCTCGAGCCGCAGCCCGGCCCGCACGGCCTCCCGCGCCGGCCGCAGGAAGGCGGCGCCGGAGATGCGGTCCACGAAGGTCCAGAGCTCGCCGTCCTCGCCGCCACGGCCCAGCGCCGCGGCCAGGGACACGCCCGAGCGATCCGAGCGCGCAGCGGAGCGCCCGATCGCCCCGCGCACGGTCGCGGGCGAGTTGTTGAACACCACGAGGCTGCGCTCGTCGCCCGCGCCGTTCGAGAACGCGAGGACGTCGGGCTCGACCTTCCCCTCCTCGCCGAGGAAGTCGTAGAGCTCGAAGTGCTCGACCCCCGCGAAGTGGCTCCGGCGGCGCAGCAGAGGAAAGATCTCGCGCTCGTGCCGCGCCAGCAGCTCCTCGTCGACCGGCTCGTCCACGTAGGAGCGGCGGTACTCCATGCCGTACTTCTCGCCGTAGCCCTCGACCTGGCCGTGGCCGAACATCGGCAGCCCCGGCAGCGTCGCCAGCAGGACGCAGGCTCCGAAGTAGCGGTCGCCGCGTCCGAACTGGTCGACGGCGGTGCGCTCGTCGGGGTTCGTCAGGAAGTTGGCGTAGCAGCCGAGGATCCGCGGATCGAACGCCAGCGTGTCCTCGAGCAGCCGCCGGTACCGCGCGTTGTCCCGGTCGCGCAGCATGTGCATGAAGGCGCTGTTGTAGACCCGGTGCATGCCGAGGGTGCGGACGAAGTAGCCCTCCATGAGCCAGAAGGCCTCGGCGAGCAGGAGCGTGTCGGGAGCCTCGGCCGCGACCCGGTCGACCACTTCGCGCCAGAACTCCGCGGGCATGAGCTCGGCGAAGCGCTCGGGGGCGAGGCCCCGCTCGGCGCGTGACGGAATGGCGCCGCCGCTGCCGGGGGCGGGGTACCAGAGACGCTGGACGTGCCTCCGCGCCAGGGTCATCGCGGCGTCGAAGCGGATGACGGGGAACTGGCGGGCGACCTCGAGGATCGTCTCGATCACCGCCTCGCGGGTCTCCGGCTCGAGGTAGTCGAGCTGTGCCGTGTCGTTCCACGGCATGTGGGTGCCGTCGTTGCCGTGGTAGAGGTAGCGCTCCTCGCCGCTGCGCCGGTCCAGCCGCTTGAAGACGACCGCGGCGTCGCTGTGGTCGAAGTAGTGGTCCTCCACGTAGATGCCGATCTCGGGGCGCGGCGAGAGATCGGGACCGGAGAACGTGTAGGCGGGGAACGGGGGCGAGGCCGTCGAGAGAAACCGCTGCGGCTCGTCGAGCACCCAGTCCGAGTCGATCCCCATGTGGTTCGGCACCATGTCCGCCGCCAGGCGGATGCCGCGCTCGCCGCAGCGCCGGCGCAGCTCGTCGAGCGCGCCCTGCCCGCCGAGGTCCGCCGCCACCCGGTAGCCGCGCAGCGAATAGGCCGAGGCCTCGGCCTCCGGGTTGCCGGCGAGCTGCTTGAGGCGCCGCGATGCCGCGCTGCGCTCCCACACTCCGATCAGCCACAGGCCCGTGAACCCGCGGCCGGCGATCTCGTCGAGGACCTCGTCCGGGATCTCGTCGAGGCGGTCGATCGGGCGCCCGCAGGGCACGGACAGCTGGTGCAGCCAGACGTACACGTTCTTGGCCAGCAGGACAAGGCTCTCCATCCAGGAGTGCACGGTGCTGAACTGCTCGACCTCGTCCTCGAGCTCCGCGAACGATGGCGCCTCCACCGGACCGGGTCCCGGGCCGAGAGACAGCCCCTTGGCCTCCTCCGCCAGGAGATCGAGACCGCGCAGCAGCGGCTCGGGCTCGAGGTCGAGAGGCTCGGCCCAGGTCTCGAGAACGTAGCGCAGCTGCCCGTCCAGCGACCTCGGCTCGATCCGCGCCGGGGTCCGCAACAGGTCGAGCAGGTCTCGAGGGTACGAGGACGCCGCCACCTGGGGCGCTGCGGAGGCGATTCCCTCCTCGAAGGCGTCGAGCATGGGGGGCAGGGCCGCGTCGGAGCGGAACGGCCCGGCCAGAAAAAAGCCCGTCGCGCTCGCGGCAGCCGGGTTCTCGGCGATGGCGATCCACACCGGCAGCTCCCGCAATACCGCTCGCTCGCCGGCATTCAGCCCGAAGTCGGCGTCGAAGAGCCGCAGCAGACGCTCGCCTTCTCCGCCGCCGAGCCGGGCCGCGACCCGGGACCAGGCGCTCGACAGGAGCTCGGAGCCCCGCTCCCGAAGGTGGGCCTCGGCCAGCCGCTGGAGAGCCTCCTCCAGGCGGCCGAGGGCGTAGATCTCCCCGGCCGTGGGGAGCCGGCCGCCGCTCTCGCCCGTCGCTTCCCGGATCCCGGCGGCCACCCGCCCGGCTCCGGCCAGGTCTGCCACCGATAGCTTGGGCTGCCCGGAGACAACCGGGCCGAGGGCGAGACGGGCGGCACGCGAGACGTAGAGAGCCATTCCCGCGAGACTACCGGAAAGGGCCGCGCGGTCAGGCGATCGGCGGTTGCTCGCCCCAGCGTTTCAGGTAGCCGTCGAGGCGGAGCTTGCGGCGGGTGTTGCGCGAGCTCATGTAGCGCACCTTGCCGAAGACCTCGCGCTCCGGTCCCCAGGCGCGGTCGAAGC
>JAOTWP010000112.1 GCA_029862975.1 Acidobacteriota bacterium | reverse complement strand
AAACCACCCGCGCCTGGCGCGCCCCGAGCCGGGACAAGGTCCGCACCGAAAACACCCTGGCGCCGTCCGGGAGGTAGCGCTGCGCCTCTCGGCCTCGCTGCCAATCCGCGAAGCACGCGTAGACGATCCCCCCGCTACCGGAAAGCCGGACGAATGCGGCGCCCGCCCGGCGCAACGCATTATATACGGAGCGCACCGCGGCGACCCGGGCCAGCACGGTCTCTTCCAGGTCGTTGTCGCCGCCGAGCGCGGCGATCCCCGCCGCTCGGCCCGAAGCGAGAAACTCGAGGACCCCGCTCGGCAGGGGCCGCGGCCGCGGCGAGCCCAGGGCGGCGAACGCCTCGGCGGTCGACACCGGGACGCCGGGATCCACCAGCACGAGCCGCTCCTCGGGAAGCTCGGGCAGCGCGACGATCTCGTCGCCGCGCCCCAGGCCCAGCGCCGTGCCGCCGACCAGGAAGTAGGGTACGTCGGCGCCCAGCTCGCGCGCCATGGCCCGCAGCTCGGAGGGCGGCGCGGCGAGGCCCAGCACCTCGGGCAGCGCCATGAGGGTCACGGCGGCGTTGCTGCTGCCGCCGCCGAGGCCGCCGCCGGCCGGGATCCGCTTGGAGAGCGCGATGCGCACGCCGCGGCCCGGCGCCCAGCGCTCGAGGACGGCCCGCGCCGCCCGGTGGACGAGATTCTCTTCGCCGGCCGGCGCGCCGCCGTCCGGCACCTCGAGCTCGACGCCCGCGGCCGCCGTCTCCTCGATCGCGAGCAGGTCGTGCAGGCTCACCGTCTGGAAGATCGTCTTCAGCTCGTGATAGCCGTCGGGCCGCCGGCCGACGACCTGGAGATGGAGATTGACCTTGGCGAAGCTGCGGTACGTTCTAGTCAACGCAGACGCCCTCGGCGAAGCCCTCGGGAACGAGATCCGCGAGTGGACCCGTCGCCTCCTCGGCCACGACCAGAGTCCAGCGGTACTGTCCGCCTCCGCGGCGCGAGAGGATGCCGCCGTCGTCCTGGCGGGTCCACCACAAGGCCGGTCCCTGGGCGTCGAGCAGGGTCCACGCGACGAGCAGCTCGCCGTCCCGGACGGCCCGCCAGCGCCGGCCGGCGCCGTCGAGCAGCTCGTCGGCGCGGTCCCCCGAGAGCCTGAGCTCGGAGCTCGGGACGGGCAGCTCGCCGCCCAGGACGCGGGGCAGCGCCGCGAGGGGCAGCTCCGCGGGATAGACCTCGGTCAGCTCGAGCTCCGGCCCGCTGACGCACCAGATCCGGGCGCGATGGTCGACGAGCACCGCCCGATCGCCGACGGAGTCGACCCCGAAGACGGCGCGGCCCGCGAGGTCCGAGACCGCCAGCTGGAAGCGCTCCTCGCCGGCTCGCCGCAGCACGACCCGCAGGGGCACCCGGCCCTCACCGCCGTCGTAGACCAGGCGGTAGAGGAGCTGCCGCGTCGCCGTTGCGGCCGCGGCGGCCGGACCCGGCGGCGTCCGCGGGGAGACGCCGGGGGCGGGCACGGAGGCGCACCCCGCGAGAAGTCCGAGACCGACCACGGCGAGAAGCCGCCTCAAGGAGTCCCGAGCTCGCGCAGCTTGTCCTCGATCTCCGCCGCGTTGTCGCCGCCGAGGCCGAGCGCCCGGCGGTAGAGATCCGCGGCGTCGCGCGCCCGGCCGAGGACGACGTAGACGTCGGCGAGGTGCTCGAGCACGACCGCGTCCTCCTGGACGAGGTCCGCGGCGCGCTCCAGGTGGATCCTCGCCTCCTCGTAGTTGCCGAGCCGGTAGTGGGTCCAGCCCAGGGAGTCGATGTAGGCCCCGTTGTCGGGATCGAGCGCGACGGCCCGCTCGACGAGAGAGAGCGCCTCTTCGAGGTTGGTGCCGCTCTCGGCCCACATGTAGCCGAGGTAGTTGAGGACCGGCGGCGAGTCGGGCTGGCGCTCGAGGAAGCGCCGGAACTGGATCGCCGCTTCCGCCTCGCGACCCGTCCGCTCGTAGGCCGCACCGAGCCAGAAGAGGGCCTGCAGCTCGCTGTCGTCGGCCGCGAGCACCCGCTCCAGAAACGGCACGGAGCGCGCGTAGCTCTCCTCCCGCTGGCAGACCTCGGCGGCCATGAGCAGCGCCTCGCGGTCGCCGCCCGCGGTCAGCTCGCCGAGGACCTCGTCGGCCTCGGCGCCGCGCTGGAGGCGCAGGAGGAGCCCGGCCTGGCGCGCCAGGGCGCGCGCCCGCAGCTCGGGTACCGCGGCCGCCAGGGCCAGCCAGTCCAGCGCCTCCTCTCCGCGGTCGAGCTCGCGCAGGGCCTCGGCGTGGAGCAGCGCGAGCTCCGCGGATTCGGGATCGAGGCCGCCGTCCAGGCGCGGCGCCATCAGGTCGGCGGCCTCCTGCCAACGGGACGCGGCGAGGAGGTGCCGCGCCAGCAGCTGGAGCGCGTCCATCCGCTCCGGCTCGGCCACGAGCAGCGCCCGCAGCTCCGCGATGGCCTCGTCCGACCGTCCCTCGGCGGTCAGCAGCAGCGCCCGCAAGAACACGCCTCGCGGATCCTGCGAGTCCTCGAGGGCGAGACCGCGATCGAGCCAGTAGAGCGCCTCCGGAAACGCCCCCCCCTCGTACAGCGCCACGGCGAGACGGCGGAAGAGCTCCGGGTTGCCGGTGCTCTCGTGCGGCGTGGCGCGCAGCATCTCGAGGGCGCCCGCCTCGTCGCCCGCGGCCCGACGCAGATCGAACAGCGTGAGGCGCGCTCGCAGCGACGTCGGATCGATCTCGAGGAAGCTCTCGATCGCCTGCCGAGCCTCGTCCGTCGACCCGTCCCGCAGCAGCGCGTCGATCAACGAGCCGCGGAGCGACCGGTTCTGGGGCCAATAGGCGAGCGCCTCCCGGAAGACCGCCGCGGCGTCGCCGTAACGCTGCTCGCTCAGGTAGATCCGGCCGAGGGTCGCCAGCACCTCCTCGTCGCGCGGCTCGGTCGTGCGCAGCTGCTCGAAGGCCTCGCGGGCGGCGGCGAAGGCGCCCTCGTGCTCGCGCGCCGCCTGCAGGAGCAGCCGGCCGACGGTCTTGACGATCAGGCGGTCCGCCGGCGCCAGCCGGCGGGCCGTCTCGAGCTCGGCCACGGCGGCCGCGGGCTCCGCCGCGCTGAGCAGGAACGCGGCGCGCTCGACCCTGAGGTACGGGTCCTCCGGCGCCCCCGCCACGGCGAGCCGCAGGTTCTCGCCGGCCTCCGCGTACTCGCCCTCGTCGATCAGGATCTTGGCGAGGGCGAAGCGGTACGGTGCGTCGGCGGCGGTCTGAGCCGCCACGGGCGGGGCGGGCGAGAAGGCCAGAGCGAGCGGCAGCAGCGCGGCGTACTTCTTCACGGCCGGAGGATAGCAGAGCGAGTGGTAGGGGTCCTTTACAACCGCCGGTCCGCTGCCTATAATCTCCCTCCTTCATTAAATACTGATTACAAAACACTTAGTCTCTTGGTCATGGACTCGATGGAACAAGACCTGCTGCGCGAGACGCGTCTCTCCACCGCCGACCTCACGCGTGCCGCGGTCCGGCGCCAGGAAATGGGCTACCGCCTGGACACCGCGGTGCTCGAGCTGGGCCTGCTGAGGGAAGCCGAGCTCGTACCGGCCCTGAAGGCCCACTACGCGCTTCCGGCGGCGACGAACGAGGAGCTGCGCGAGATTCCGGACGCCGTCCAGGCCCTGCTCTCGCCCGAGCAGGCGGCGGCCTACCGGGTCGTCCCCATCGCCGAGGGCCCCGGACGGGCGGACCTGGCCACCGCGGGGGATCTCGACATCGAGAGGGCCGACGAGCTCGCGTTCCTCCTCGGCCGGCGGGTCCGCCTCTTCGTGACCAACGAGGTGCGTATCGCCCAGGCGCTGGCCCGACACTACGGACAGCCGCAGCCGGCGCGCCTGCTCAACCTGTCGGACCGGCTCGACCGCGGTCTCGGCCCCTCGAGCGATCTCGCCGGGGAGATCTCGAGGGCTCCGGCGACCCCGCCTCCGAGCGCCGTGCCGCGCTCGCTCTCGGCGGGCCTGGCGGGCCGCGCCCGTCGCCTCACGCCCGCCAAGCCCCGCGAGGTGCTCCAGACGATCCGGCTCACGGCCGAGGAGCGCGCGGCGATCTTCGGTTCCGGCCCCGAGACGCCGCCCGCGGACGAGCTCCCCACCCAGGTGCCGGCCTCGGCGCTGGCGCGGCTGAGCCACGACCTCCAGCAAGCGGCCTCGCCCACCGCCGTGGGCGAGGCGTTCCTCGGCTATCTCGCGGGCTTCTTCGCCAGGGCCGTCCTGCTGCGGCCGGAGGGCGAGCTCTTTCGCGGCTGGATGGCCCGCGGGCCGGAAGCGGACCGTGCGGATCTGAGGGACCTGATGACGGGACCGGGACTCGCGGCCGAGTGGCGTGCGCTGCTCGCCGACGAGGACGCCGTGACGACGGAGCTCGGCCCTTCGGCGCAGGCCAGCGGTTTCGGCCGGCACCTCGGCCTGGAGCGCGGCGGCGCGATGACCCTCGTGCCGATCCGAGTGCAATCCCGCGTCGTCTGCCTCGCCATCGGCGCCTCCGCGCGCCCTCTCGAACGCAATGAAAAGGAGCTCATCGGCAACGCCAGCCTGCGCACCGGCCTGGCGCTCCAGAGCTGGATCCTGCGCCAAAAGCACCAACTGCCGAGACGCTCTTGAAGCGGCCCTCGACCACGGCATAAACCTCTGTGACAAAGGAGTTTACCCCTCTCATCGGAGCGTTTGACACCCCCTGGAACCGTTGCTACACTCTGCCCTCGCCGCCGGAAAACCCATGATCAAGGCAGACCTCGTCAATCGCGTATCCGAGGTGTCGGACGTTGCGCGCCCGCTCGCGGCAACCGCCGTCGAGACCATCCTCGAGGCGATGAAGGCGGCCCTGGGAGAGGGCAAGCGAATCGAGCTGCGAGGCTTCGGAGTCTTCCAGGTGCGCGACCGCAAGCAGGGAATCGGCCGCAACCCGAAGACCGGCGTCGAGGTGGACATCGCGCCGGGAAAGACCGTGCGGTTCAAGCCCGGCAAGTACCTGCGCGACCTCTAGCAGGCGGGCGGGTCAGGCTCTCGTCAGCCGGCGATAGGCCTGCAGGTTCTGCAGCGCCACGGCGCTGTCGCCCAGCTGCTCGTAGACCGCGGACAAGTTGTAGTAGGCGTCGGCGTAGCCCGGGTCGAGCTCGAGGGCCGACTGGTAGGCCCGCGCCGCCTCGCGCCAGCGCGACGCGTCCTGGAGCAGGACTCCCAGGTTGAAGGCGGCGGTGGGGTCGTCGCCCGAGTGCCGCACGGCCGTCCGGTAGAGGCGCTCCGCGGCGAGCAGATCGCCCTCCTCGTGGAGCAGCCGGCCGAGGTTGAGGCAGGTCGGCAGCGAATCGGGGGCGAGCTCGAGGGCCTGCCGGTAGGCGGCGGCCGCCTCGCGCGGCGACGTCGCCTCCAGCTCCTCGCCGAGCTCGTGCCAGTCCCGGGCGGTCGGCCGCGGCGCGGCGGCGTCCGGCACGACCGCGGCCAGCGGGGCCGCCGAGCGGGCGAGGTCGCGGACGTCGAGGATCAGCCGCCGCTGGCCGGTGGCCGGCTCCCAGGCTTCCCCGTTCTCCTCGACCACCACCTCGCCGCCGGCGGCCACGATGCGCAGCTCCGTGAGCGAGCGGTCCTGCGGCAGCGCGCTGCGGAGCCGGTCGAGGGCTCGGCGCACGCGCCGGATGGGCAGGCCGCTCTCGACGAGAGCCTGCGCCGTGCGCAGGAGCACGAGGTCCTGGAACCGGAACCGGTACCGGTTCCCCGGCCCCCTGCCGGGCCTCACGAAGCCGGCGCGGACCCAGGTGCGCAAACGGCTCTCCCGCAGCCCCAGCAGGCGCAGCACGTCGCGGGTCGGAAACCCCGGGTCGGGGCTCGTCGTGGCGGGACGCTGCGGCGGGGCGGCGCTCATGGCGGCGGAACTCTCGACTGCGATCGCACTACTTCCCGGCCCTGGTGCTCGCCTCCGAGCGTTTCCCCGCCGCCTTGGCGGAAGCCCGCTTCGGGCGCTTGCTGGCGCGGCCGGCTGAGGAGCCTCTGGAGGCGGCCCGCGCCCCGGCGCCGAGGCTGGCCTTCAACGCTTCCATCAGGTCGATGACCTGGGCCTTGGGAGATTCCTCGGGCGGCGCGACGATCTCCTCGCCCTGGACCTTGCGATCGATGAGCTCGACGACCTGCTCGCGAACCTCGTCGCGATAGGGCGTGGGGTCGAAGGAGGCCGCCGTGCTCTGCGCGACGAGCTGCTTGGCCAGATCGAGCTCCGCCTTCGTGATCTTGGCGTCGCCGATCGGCACCTCGTCGAACGACCGCAGCTCGTCGGCGTACCGGAGCTGCTGCATGATGAGGCCTTCTGCGAAGGGGCGCAGCAGCACGAGGTAGTTCTTGCCGCGCGCCGCGTAGCGGGCGAGGGCGGCCCGCGAGGTCTCCTTCATCACCTGGGCGAGCAGCCGGTAGGGCTTGTCGCCGCCCTGGCCCGGCCCCAGGTAGTAGGACTTCTCGAAGTAGATGGGATCGACCTGCTCGAGGGGCACGAACTCGGCGATCTCGATCGCGTTGGTGGCCTCGGGCTGGAGCACCTTCAGCTCCTCCTCGGTGAAGAGGACGAACTGCCCCTTGGCGAACTCGTAGCCCTTCGATAGGTCCTCCCGCTCGACGATGCGGTCGTCCGTCGGGCAGTAGTAGCGGTACTTGACCCGCGTGCCGCACTCGGTGTGCACCATGTTGAAGGAGACCGCCACCGAGCTTTCCCCCGTGCCGTAGAGCTTGACGGGGATGGCGACGAGGCCGAAAGAGATCATTCCGGAACCCAGAGGTCGTGCAGGCATGATGGCGAGAGGATATCATAAAACCCCATAAACAAAAGACTTCGCATGGCGCCCACACCACCCTCCGATCGCCTCGCCGCCTACCGCAGGAAGCGCGCCGCGGGGGCGACGCCCGAGCCCTTCGGGGGCCCCGTCGCGGGCCGGTCGGGGTGGTTCGTCGTCCAGAAGCACTCCGCGCGCCGCCTGCACTACGACCTGCGGCTCGAGATCGGCGGCGTCCTGCGCTCGTGGGCGGTGCCCAGGGGTCCCTCCCTCGACCCGGCCGAGAAGCGCCTCGCCGTCCACACCGAGGACCATCCGCGCGAATACGGCGACTTCGAAGGGCTCATCCCGGCCGGCAACTACGGCGCCGGGGCGGTCATCGTGTGGGACCACGGCCCCGCCGTCCATCACCTCGATCCCGAGGCCGGCGAGGGCGAGGGCAAGCTGCTCTTCGAGCTCAAGGGGTTCAAGCTGCGCGGGCTCTGGACGCTGGTCAAGACGGCGCGCGCGGAGAAGGAATGGCTGCTGATCAAGAAGCCGGACGCCGCGGCGACGGGGGAGGACGCGCCGGCGATGGACCCCCACTCCGTCCTCTCGGGGCTGACGGTCGAGGAGATGCGCGACGGCGCCACCCGCGGCGCGGCCGTCGAGGAGCGCCTCGCGGAGCTCGGAGCGCCTCGGCGGGCCGTGGACGGCGCCCGGCTGCGGCCCATGCTGGCCACCCTCGAGCCCGAGCCGTTCCAACGTCCAGGATGGCTCTTCGAGCTCAAGTACGACGGCTACCGGCTGCTGGCCGAGCGCCGGGGCGGCGGCCGGGGCGCCGCGGCGCGGCTGCGCTACCGCAGCGGCCTCGACGCGACGTCGATCTACCCCGACCTCGCCCTGGCCGTGAGGTCCCTCCCCTACGACCGCCTGATCCTCGACGGCGAACTGGTGGTGCTCGACGAGGGCGGCAAGCCGAGCTTCCAGCTCCTCCAGCGCCGCGCCCGGCTGTCGCGGCCGATCGACGTGGCGGCGGCCGCCGCCGCCCTGCCGGCGACCTGTTTCGCCTTCGATCTGCTCGCCTTCGAGGGCTACGATCTGCGGCCGCTGCCGCTCGTCGAGCGCAAGCGCCTGCTGCGCGAGATCCTGCCGCCGCACGGCGCCGTCCGCTACGCCGACCACGTCGCCGAGCGCGGCACCGAGTTCTACGAACAGGTGCGCCACATGGGCCTCGAAGGGATGCTGGCCAAGAGGGCCGACGCCCCCTACCGGGCGGGCCGCTCCAAGGCCTGGATCAAGGTGCGCGCCGCGCGCTCGGGCGACTTCGCCGTCGTCGGCTTCACGAGGCCGAAGGGCAGCCGCGCCGGCTTCGGCGCCCTCCACCTGGCCGTGCACGACGGCGAGGGCCTCGTCTACGCCGGCCGCGTGGGCACCGGCTTCAGCGGCCGCCGGCTGGAGAGCCTGCGAGCCCGGCTGGAGCCGTTCCGGCGCGCCGCGGCGGCCTGCACCGGCGCCCCCGCGACCAGCGGCGGCGAGCACGTGTGGGTCGAGCCGCGGATGGTCGTCGAGGCGCGCTACACCGAGTTCACCCGCGACGGCCACCTGCGACACCCGGTCTTCGTGCGGGTGCGCGACGACAAGGAGATCGCCGACTGCGACCGCGACGACCTGCCGCCAGCACCCGCCGCGGCCGCGGCGAGCACCGCCGCCGCCCCCCGCAAGGTCGAGATCACCCGCCCGGAGAAGCTCTTCTGGCCCGCGGAGGGGATCACCAAGGGCGACCTCATCGGCTACTACCGCGCGGTCGCCGACCGCCTGCTCCCCTACCTCGAGGGCCGCCCCCTGGTTCTCGACCGCTACCCGGACGGCTACCTGGGCAAGTCGTTCTTCCAGAAGAACGCGCCGTCCTTCGCCCCCGGCTGGGTTCGCACCGAGCCCGTCTGGTCCGGCGACGACGACAAGGAGACCCGCTACTTCATCTGCGACGACGCCGAGACGCTCACCTACCTCGTCAACTCCGGCGCCATCCCCCTCCACGTCTGGTCGAGCCGGCTGGGCACCCTCCAGGCCCCCGACTGGTGCATCCTCGACCTCGACGCCAAGGACGCCGAGTTCGCCCGGGTGATCGCCGTCGCCAAGGCCATCCACGCGCTGTGCGAGGACATCGGCTTGCCCAACTTCGTCAAGACGAGCGGCGCCACCGGCATGCACGTCCTCGTCCCCCTGGGCGGCCAGTGCACCCACGAGCAGTCCAAGCAGCTCGCCTTCCTCCTCGCCCAGCTCGTCAGCCAGCAGCACCCCGCCATCGCCTCCACCGCCCGCACCCCCAGCCGCCGCGAGGGCCGCGTCTACCTCGACGCCATCCAGAACGGCTACGGCAAGCTCCTCGTCGCCCCCTTCAGCGCCCGCCCCCGCCCGGGCGCCCCCGTCTCCACCCCCCTCCACTGGCGCGAGGTCAACCCCCGCCTCGACCCCGCCGCCTTCACCGTCCGCACCGTCCCCGAGCGCCTGCGCCGCCAGCGCAAGGACCCCTGGAAGGACCTGCTGCAAACCAGACCGGACCTGCCCGCCGCGCTGGCGAAGCTCTCCGAGCGGCTCTGAGGGGAGCGCCGCCTTCCTCCAGTTGCATGATCGCCGAGGTCGTTATCGCGGCCACGGCCTTCGCGGGCTAGCGGAGGCTTCGGTACAGCGCCAGCTCGGAGCCGACGAAGCCGAGGCGGAGCACCAGGCGGGCCAGGAGGAAGAGCTGGCCCAGCAGGAAGACGGCGAGGACGCCGAGCGCCGTGGACTCCCCTACTCCGGGGCTCGCGACGGTGCGCAGGACGACGAGGGCGGCGACGCTCAGGGTCACGAGCAGGGCGAGGGTGAAGACGGCGAACGGGCGGCGGAGGACGAAGGAGAGGCCGCGGCGCAGGGCTTTGAGGGTGTTGGGCTCTTCGTCGACGACGGAGGCGATGCGGGCGTAGTCGAAGGTCATCATCACGAGGCCGACGACGACGAGGAGGGGAAGGGCCGCCAGGAGGTAGTAGAGGAGGATCGTGCTCTCGATCGTCACGTCCTGGAGGTTTTCTTCGAGAGCGCCGTAGCCCCACCTGGCGAGGCGGTACACGAGCCAGTAGAGGACGGCCGACAGGGCTCCGAGCCGCAGCAGGCGGCCGAAGTAGCGGCCGCAGGCGGCGAGGAACTGGGAGAGGACGAAGCGGCCGCCGCCGCGGGCGAAGCGGTCGACGACGCCGCCCAGGGTGAGCAGCCACACGAGCGCGTAGAGGGAGCCGGCGGCGACCAGGGCCGGGTGCTGGGCGAAGAGCTCGCCGGAGAAGAGCAGATCGAGGTTGTAGAGGAAGTCGGCGCGGCCAAGGGTCGCCGGCCGGACGCTCGGGCCGAGCTCTTCGTGGCGCTCCTGGAACTCGGACAGCCAGGTCATGTCCATGCGCTGGCGCAGCTCGACGTGGACGCGGCTGCCGCCGATGTCGTCCTGGATGGCGCGCTGCACGAGCACCCCCAGCGGCGCGGCGGCCACCAGGAGCACGAGCCAGACGACGGCCAGGAGCTTGGGCGCCGCGAGCGCGGCCCGGATGCCGGTGACGTAGGAGCGGAGCACCATCGCAACCCTCCTCCTAGACGAAGAACGCGAACGTCGAAAGGAAATCCTCGAGCCAGACGGTCCACCGGGCCGCCCACTTCCAGGCCGGCAGGCCGGGTTCGGGGTCCGCTTCGAGGGAGTTGTTGCTGGGGTAGAGGTCGAGGGCGAGAACCCCGTCGGGGTCGATCACCGCGTAGTCCAGCTTCGCCGGGTAGTCCTCGGTCAACAGCCGCCAGCGTGCCGCCCCGGGCCACCGCCGGCGGATCTCGTGGCCGTCCTCGAAGACGAAGAGGACCTCCATCGGGAAGGTAGCGCCGCCGTGCCGCCGCACCACCACTTCGCTGCGGTACTCGGTCTCCCCGTCGCCGGCAGGCTCGTCGCGCGGTGGGACGTAGACGAGCTCGTCACCCTTCCTCACCCAGCCCTCGGTGGGCACGGGAAAAGTAGCCACGGAATCCACGGCGTAGTCGAAGGTATCGGAGGTCATGACGCTGCGCAGGAAGCTGCCGACGTCGGCCTCGGTCACCTCGTTGGCGATTGCGAGGAAGTCCTCGGGCGTCGGATGGGCGAACCGCCAGCGCTCGAAGAACGTCGACAGGATCGCCTGCAGGGCGTCCCAGCCGAGCCAGTTCTCGAGGGTCGCCAGCCACAGCGCCGTCTTGCTGTAGCTCAAGCTGCCCCCCGTGCCCGGATGGTACTCGAAGCTCGGCGTGGACTGCGGGTCGGACGTCGCGTCCACCCGGTAGCGGCCCAGCCGCTCGCGATGGGGCACGCCGCCGTAGTCGAAGCCCGCCAGGAGCAGCGCGAAGAACCCCGACGTGTCGGTCCCCGGCGGCTGGAAGAAGCGCTGGGTATAGAGCGGCTCGCCGAACGTCGCATACTCGGTGCGTCCGGTCGAGAACGTGTTCAGGCCCTCGTCGAGCCAGGCGAACTCGAACTCGTTGTTGCCGACGATGCCGTACCAGAACTGATGTCCCGCTTCGTGGATGGTGACGCCCTCCGGGTTGCCGCCGCCGGGGGGGTTGAAGCGCCGCGTGCCCGCCGTGAAGAGGGTCGGATACTCCATGCCCCCGAAGCCGGCGCCGAACGGGGGATCGACGACCGTCACGTGACCGTAGGGGTAGGGGCCGTACCACGTGCCGTAGCTCTCGAGAGCCGCCTTCGTGGCCGCGAAATGCCGGGCCACCTGGTGCCGGTGCTCCGGCCGCGTGAGGAGCCGGATGTCCACGGCGGGCAGGCTTGCGTGCTCGAACCGGTCCTCGACGACGACGTAGTCGGGGCTCGCCGTCCAGGCGAACTCGTGGACGTCCTCCTGCACGTAGCGGTGTGTCGCCGTGCCGTCGCTGTTGGCCCGCCGCTCGACCTCCCTTCCCGTCGCCCCGACCACGAACTCCTCCGGCACCGTCATCGACACGTCGTAGACGCCGTAGTCGGAGTAGAACTCGGTCCCGGCGTGGAACTCATGGCAGTTCCACCCCGCGGGCTCGTAGACCCCGAGCTTGGGAAACCAGTGCGCGAAGAAGTAGGAGTCGCCCCGGAACCCGGTGCGGGCGAAGGTGCGGGGGATCTTGGCGTGCCACGCCATGTCGAGGCGCACGGTCTCGCCGGGGCCCACGGCCGCAGGCAGGAGCACGACCATCACCGTGCGGTCGTCCCCGTTGCGATCGTCGGGGAAGGCGAAGTACATCGTGCGGGTGAGATCGGCCCCGCCGGCGAGGGCGACGGAATCCACCTCGAGGTAGCTCCAGTCGTCCGCGGCAATCTCGCCGCGGCGGTCGCTGCGCCCCCGCAGCCGGTCTTCGCGCATCCAGGTACTCTGTCGGTTGCTCCAGGCGTTCCAGTACAGGTGGAACCAGAGCTGGTTCGTCGGCTGCTCCTGCAGGTTCGTCCAGGTCAAGGTCTGGGAGCCGCGCAAGGTGCGCGAGGCGTGGTCCAGCCGCACGTCGATCGTGTAGCTGGCGTTGCGCGGCGAAAGGGCGGCACCGTTCCCCGCGGCTCCGTCCACTGGGGCTCCGCCCTCTGG
>JAOTWP010000270.1 GCA_029862975.1 Acidobacteriota bacterium | reverse complement strand
CCCAACCGGACGCTCATCCCGGGCCTCGTCGTGGACGCCGTCGTCCACGAGCCGTGGGGCTGCCACCCGTCGTTCGTCCAGGGCTACTACGACCGCGACAACGACTTCTACGTCGACTGGCGCGACGCCCGCCGCGAGCCGGCGGACTTCCAGCGCTACCTCGACGAGTGGGTGTTCGGCGTGCGCGATCGCGCCGAGTACGCCGCCCGGATGGGGAGCCGGCTCGAGCGCCTGCGCGCCGCCGCCCGCCCCTGCCCGCCCGTGAGCTACGGCTATTGAAGGGTGCGATGGAGACGACGCGCAACGAGATGATGGTCTGCCAGGCGGCGCGCCAGCTGGTGGACGGCGAGACCGTGTTCGTCGGCATTGGGCTGCCCAACCTGGCCTGCAACCTGGCCCGCCGGCTGCACGCCCCGAGCCTGGTGCTGATCTACGAATCGGGCACGATCGGCTCGGCGCCGCGGCGGGTGCCGGTGTCGATCGGCGACCCGGCGCTCGTCGAGGGGGCGCTCGGGGTGTGCTCGATGGCCGACGTCTTCTCCAACTACCTCCAGGCCGGACGGGTCGGCGTCGGCTTCCTGCAGGGCTCCCAGATCGACCGCTTCGGCAACCTGAACACGACGGTGATCGGCGACTACGCGCGCCCCGCGGTGCGGCTGCCGGGCAGCGGCGGCGCCTGCGAGATCGCCCTCCACGCCCGCCGGGTGCTCATCGTCGCGCGGCAGAGCCGGCGGGCCTTCCCCGAGCGCCTCGACTTCCTCACCTCGGCGGGCTTCCTCGGCGGCGGCGGCGAGCGGCGCCGGCTGGGGATGCCGGGCGGCGGCCCCGCGATGGTGATCACCGACCTGGCCTGCTTCGAGTTCGAGGAGGAGGAGATGACGCTCAAGTCGCTGCATCCCGGCGTCACCGAGGAGCAGGTGCGCGAGAACCTCGGCTGGGCGCCGCGGGTGGCGCCGCGCCTCGCCGTCACCGAGCCGCCCAGCGCCGAGGAGCTGCGGCTGCTGCGCGAGGAGCTCGATCCGAAGAGGCTGTATCGCTAGGCGGACCGTCAGGTGGATTTCAAGGTGCTCATCGAACCCCAGAGTGGACATTTTGGCGGACTTTCAGTGCCATACGGACCGCCTGGTGGACGTCTTTGCGGACCTCCCGGTAGAGCTCATCGAGTGAAGACCATGATGCGCGAGAGGATGTCGCCGCCGGGCGCGGCGGCGCATCGGGCCAGGCGGAGCCTCCTCGCGGCCGCGGCCCTTTCCACTTTGTTGGCGGCCCTGCCCGCCGGCGCCTTCGACCTGACCCGGGCCGCGGTGGAGCGGCTCGACAACGGCCTCACGCTGATCGTCCTCGAGGAGCCCGCCCTGCCGGTGGCGAGCGTCCAGATGCTCTACAAGGTGGGGGCGCGCGACGAGCCGCTGGGGGCCAGCGGCATCGCCCACTTCCTCGAGCACATGGCCTTCCGCGACAGCGAGAGCTTTCCGGACACCGAGGTCGTGAGCTCGATCTACGCCGTCGGCGGCGAGTGGCACGGCTACACGTGGCTCGACCAGACGACCTACTTCGCGACCGTGCCGGCCGAGCACCTGGATCTCCTGCTGCGCATCGAGGCCGACCGCATGGCCCGCCTCGTGATCGAGACCGGCGACGTGGAGCCCGAGCGCGGCGCCGTGCTGGCCGAGATGCACGGCTACGAGAACGATCCCGCGACGGTGCTCAAGGACGCCGTGCTCGCCGCCTCGTTTACGCAGCACCCCTACCGCAACAACACGATCGGCTGGGAGAGCGACGTCGCGGACATCACCCACGACGAGCTCGTCGACTTCTACCGCCGCTACTACCGGCCGGCGAACGCGGTGCTGGCGGTCGCCGGCCGCGTGTCGCGGCCCGCGGTGGCGGCGCGCGTGCGGGAGCTCTTCGGCGGCCTGCCGGAGGGGCCGGCGCCGCCGCCGCCGCCCACCGTCGAGCCGCCGCAGCGGGGCGTGCGGCGGGTCGAGCTCCCGGGCGCCGGCGGCCGCAGCCGCTTCGAGGTCGCCTACCGGGCGCCGGCCGCCGGCGACCCCGAGCTCGCCGCCTTCCTCGTCCTGCAGGATGTGCTGGCCGGCGGCCGCGGCGTCAACTTCGCCCAGAACACGTTCGGCGACGCGGCGCGCCCGGGGTCGCCCCTCGCCGCCGTGGCCGAGGATCTCGTCACCTGGTATCCGCCCCAGGCGGCGCCCTACGTCTTCACCGTGGCGGGCTCGATCGCGCCGGACGAGTCGCCGGCGGACCTCGAGGCGCGCCTCGAGGCGGCGATCGCGCCGCTGCGCGACGCCGGGCCGACGGCGGACGAGGTGCGCGCGGCGCGCCGGCGGCTCGCCGACGAGCTGGTCTTCGACGTCGAGACGACGGAGGACGCGGCCCATCAGCTGGCCTACTTCGCCGGCCTCGACGCCCTCGACGCGCTTTTCGCGCTGCCGGCCGCGATCGCCGCGGTGACGGCCGACGACGTGCGCCGCGCGGCGCGGCGCCATCTGCAACCCTATCAGCGCACCATCGGCTGGGCCCTCGCCGGCCCGCCGCCGGCCGCCATCGAGCCGCCGCCGAGCGCGATCGAGCCGCCGCCCTCCGCGGCGCCGCCGCCGGCAGGGACGGCGGCTACGGCCGAGCCGGCCTCGTCGCGCTCGGAGACACCGGCGCCGCCCCGGGTGATCCGGCTCTCGGGGGGACTGCCGGTGCTCTTCCAGCGACTGCCGCTGTCGTCCTCGGCCTACCTGAGACTCCTCGTGCCGGCGACCGGCCTCGAGCTCGCGGCGCCGCCACCGGGAGTCGAGCTGACGGCCGACGATCCGCTGTGGCGCCACACCTC
>JAOTWP010000269.1 GCA_029862975.1 Acidobacteriota bacterium | reverse complement strand
GGGCGGCAGGGGGACGTGCCCGAGCGTTTCGAGGTGGGGCTCCACGGGCTCGGAGAAGAGCACCACGTGGCGGCCGTCCGCGAGCTTGCCGCGGACCTCGGCCCCGAGGCCGGAGGCCAGCTCGAGCCGCGTGCCCGGCCGGGCGCGGCGCCCCGGCTTGACGAGCGCCGTCCACTCGCGGGCGGCCGTCTTCTCGACCAGCAGCAGCTCCACGCGGCCGCCCCCCCGGCCGCCCGCGGCCGGCCGGCGGGCGAAGAGCCGCGCCGGGACGACCCGCGTGTCGTTGACGACCAGCAGGTCGCCGGCGCGCAGGATCGCCGGCAGATCGCCGATCGAACGGTGGCGATCTCCCTTCTGCGCGTCGATCACGAAGAGCCGGCTGGCGCCGCGCGGCGCCGGCTGCTGGGCGATCAGGCGGGCGGGCAGCTGGTAGTCGAAATCGGCGGTGAGCATCTCGTGTGGACGGCGATCCGGCCGCGAGCCCCGCGCGCAGACTACCGCAGGCGCCCCGGGAGCGTTTCCCGGCGGCGGGAGCGATTCGCGCTCGCGGGTGCGGGGTGTTAGCCTCGGCGAAGCAGTCCACAACCATCGAGAGGAGAGAACGTTGAGCAATCCCAGATATGCCGTTTTCCTGGTCGCGGTCCTGGCCGTTGCCGCCGTCGCACCGGTCGTGGCTCAGGACCGGATCTCCGTCTTCCCGCCGTCCGGGGCTCCGGTCGGCATCCCCGAGAGTCAGCCGGATCCGTTCCCTCAGGGACCGATCACCTTCTACGGCGACCGGCCGACCTTCGACGCCGCGCACCCTGGCCTGCCGTGCGAGGACTGGCAGGACTTCACGAACAACATCGTCGGCTGTGACGCGCCCGCCAACAACGGCACCTCGTGCCCCGGCGGCTACAACGCCGGCGACATCCTGGTGGGCCTCGAGATCGACTGCGCGCAGAACTCCGGGCCGGGTGGAAACGGCCTGGTGATCATCCCCGCCGGCTTCGACGGCAACCCGTCGATCACCTTCGGCAGCAACTTCTTCGTCGACAACACGATCGTCAACCTGAACCCGGCCGTCGCGGCCGTCGGCCTCGACATCCAGTGCCACTTCGGCTCGCCCTCGGTGAACGTGGACGTCTTCGACTCCACGGGCGCCCTCGTGGCCTCGACCGCCTCCGCGTGCGCCAACGCGGGCACGTTCCTGGGCATGGACTCGAACGCGCCGCAGGGCATCGGCTCGATCGCCATCAACGACCCCAGCGGCGTCTCCGTGGAGACGACGGACGACGTCTGCTTCGGCGAGATGCCCATTCCCGTCGAGCTGATGGACCTCGAGGTGCAGTAGCCGCGAAGCCGCCTGGCGGCGACCTTCCGCTCGAGGCCGATCGCGGGGCTCTCAGGGGACGGTCGCCGACCAGGCCGCGGTGTCGCCGGACTCGAAGCCGTCGGCGAAGAGGGTCCCGCCGAGCTGGTGGTGGAGGATGACCTCGTCCTCGAGCTCGTCGATCAGGGCGAGGTCGAGGTCGCCGTCGGCGTCCATGTCGACCATCAGCGAGCAGGACGCCGCCTGGGTGGCCGGGAACTCGCGGTCGAAGGTGAAGCCGCCGGCGCCGTCGTTCACAAAGAGGCGCCAGTCGCCGACGAAGCTCGCCACGATCCAGTCGAGGTCGCCGTCGCCGTCGAGGTCGCCGAGATCCGTGGCGATGGCGAAGGGGTCGGTGGCGTGGGTCTGCGGCGGGCCCAGGCCGCCGGCGCCGTCGCCGAGCAGGATGGCGCCGTTGTGGGTGCCGCCGTTGGCGGCGCTCAGGTCCTCGTGGCCGTCGCCGTCGACGTCGCCGAGCACGAGCATCCAGACCCGGCCGCCGACGTCGGTGGGATCGCCGGCCGTGAACCCGCCGGCGCCGTCGCTCGTCCAGACGATCGCGACCTCGGCGTCCTGCCGGCCGGAGACGAGGTCGAGGATCCCGTCCTCGTTCATGTCCGCGGCGCCCAGCCCCCACGGGGTGGCGTTGCCGGAGCCGTGGTGCTGGGGGGCGCCGAAGACGCCGTTGCCGTCGTTGAGCAGCACGGCGAAGTCGCCCGTGGGGCCGCTCGTGGCGGCCACGTCGGCGTCGCCGTCGCCGTCGACGTCGAGGACCGCGATCCCCCGCGGCTCGCCGCCGAGCGGGATCAGCTGCTGGGGCGCGAACGTGCCGTCGCCGTTGCCCAGCAGGATCGAGACCGAGTTGCCGACGGTGTTGGCGACGGCCACGTCGGCGAAACCGTCGCGGTCGAAGTCGCCGGGCTCGGAGGGGCTGGGGACGTCGCCCGTCGGATTCGTCGGCAGCAGGAACGGGTCGTAGAGGCCCGAGCCGTCGGCCCGGTTCAGGAACACCCGGAGATCGTCGGTGACCTCGTTGACGATCGTCAGATCGGGGAAGCCGTCGGCGTCGAGGTCGGTGGCGAAGCCGCCGTAGGCGCGGCTCGGCCGGCCCGGGGTCGTCCGCGTCGTGAGGCGGTCGGCCTCGGCGAACTCGAGGCCCGCCGGCGCGCTCGCCACCCAGAACTGCCAGCTGTAGCCGGCCTCGCGCAGCGGCGCCCCGTCCATTGCCTCGAGGCTGTCGGCGAGCACGACCATGACGCTCTCGCCCGCCGCCAGCGGGCGGTCCGGGGTGAGCGTCACGACCTCGTTGCCGGCGGAGAAGCCGATCGTGCCGTCCACCGGGCCGCTCCACCGGCCGAAGGCCCAGAACGACTCGCGGGGCACGACGGTCGCCGGGTTCACCGCGCGGTCGAAGGTCACCGCGATCGAGGCGTCGGGGGCGGCGTCGAGGCTGCGAGCCGCGGGCTGGACGTCGATGACCTCCAGGGGGGCGCCCGCG
>JAOTWP010000268.1 GCA_029862975.1 Acidobacteriota bacterium | reverse complement strand
ACCTCCGGGCCGGCCGGTTGGCGTCGTCGACGTGGACGAGCCGGGGGCGGTGGGCCTCGACCTCCCGCGCCTCGAGCTCGGCGTAGCTGCAGATGATGACCCGGTCGCCGGGGTGGGCGTGGCGGGCGGCGGCGCCGTTGAGGCAGATCTCGCCGTCGCCGCCGGGGATGACGTAGGTGGCCAGGCGGGCGCCGTTGTCGCAGTTGTAGACCTCGACCCGCTCGAACGGGGAGAGGTCGGCCGCGGCGCAGAGCGCCGGGTCGATCGAGATCGAGCCTTCGTAGCCGAGGTCGGCGCCGGTAACGGTGGCGCGGTGGATCTTGGACTTGAGGAACGTCAGTCGCATGGTGCTGGTTTCCTTCAGGAGTTCATGGCGCGCGCGAGGCGCAGCCCGTGCAGGATGAGGTCGGGGATGACGTGGTCGAAGTCCTTCTCGTTGCGGTAGAGCGACGAGAAGCCGCCCGTGGCGATCAGCAGCGGCCGCTCGCCGCCGAAGACCTCGGCGCTCACGCGGTCGACGAGCAGCCGGATGGCGCCCAGGGTGCCGTAGTAGAGCCCGGACTGGATGCTCTCGACGGTCGAGCGGCCGGCCGCCAGCGCCGGCTCCACGATCTCCACCGTCGGCAGCCGCGCCGTGCCCGCCTCCAGCGCCTCCATCCCCAGGCGCAGTCCGGGCAGGATCGCCCCGCCGAGGTACTCGCGGTCGCTCGAGATCACCTCGACGGTCGTCGCCGTCCCGAAGTCGACGACGACGAGATCGCGGTCGGGGAACCGGTGGCTGGCGGCGATGGCCGCCGCGATGCGGTCGGCGCCGACCTCGCGTGGGTCGCGGTACTTGATCTTGAGCCCGGTGCGGACTCCCGGCTGGAGGACGAACGGCTCGTGCTCGAAGTACTTGCGGCAGGCGTTGCGCAGCGAATGCAGCAGCTCCGGGACGACGGAGCACATGGCGATGGCCGCGATCTCCTCGTGGGCGGTCCCGTTCTCCCGCAGCACGCTGCGCAGGAAGACGCCGAGCTCGTCGGAGGTCGGCTTGCCCTGGGTCGTCATCCGGAACTGGAACCGCAGCGTCTCGCCGGCGAAGACGCCGCCGACGATGAGGCTGTTGCCGACGTCGAGGGTGAGGATCATGAGCCGGCCTCGCTGGCGGCGGCGAGCGGCAGGTTGTCGATCAAGCGGACGCCCCCCAGCCGCACCGCGCCGTAGCGCCGGTCGCCCCGGTCCTCGACGTAGTCCACGGCGAAGCCGAGCTCCGCCAGCCGGCGAGCCGCCGCCGCCGGCTCCCCGGGGGCGGCGAGCGCGGCGGGGAAGCGGGGCGCCAGCGCGCGCTGGGCCGGCGACAGGAGGGCGTTGCGGGAGCTCACGGCCAGGCCGTCCGGGTGGCGGACGGTGGGACAGGCCACGACGTCGACGTCGAGAAAGAAGTCGCGCGCCATGTCGCGGACGAGGTCGAGCTGCTGGTAGTCCTTCTCGCCGAAGTAGGCCCGCGTCGGGCGGATGGCGAGGAGCAGCTTCAAGACCACCGTCAGCACGCCGTCGAAGTGACCCGGCCGCCGGGCGCCGCACAGCCGCCGGCTCGCGTCGTCCTCGGTCACGCGATAGCGGTAGCCGAAGGGGTACATCTCGCCGGCCGTCGGGCAGAAGGCGTAGTCGACGCCGAGCTCGCGGGCCGTCGCGAGGTCGGCCGCGAGCGAGCCCGGATAGCTCTCGAGGTCCGCGGGATCGTCGAACTGGGTCGGGTTGAGGAAGATGCTGACGACGGTGACGTCGTTTTCGGCGAGCGAGCGCCGCAGCAGCGCCGCGTGCCCCGCGTGCAGCGCGCCGAGAGTGGGAACGAGCCCGAGCGTGCCCTGCTCGAGGCCGGCGTCAGCGCGCAGGCGCCGCCACTCGCCGACCGTGTGAATCGGTCGTGTCATGGTAGCTCTCCTCCGTGCTGGGAAACTCGTTGTTCTCGACGTCTTCGGCGTAGCGGTCGAGAGCCCGGCGGACGAGCGCGTGGCCCTCGAGGTAGCGGCGCACGAAGCGCGGCCGGAAGGTCTCGTCGCAGCCGAGGAGATCGTGCAGCACGAGCACCTGGCCGGAGGTGTGCGGCCCGGCGCCGATGCCGATCGTCGGGATCTCGATCTCGTCCGTCACCGCTCTGGCGATCTCGCTCGGCACCGCCTCGAGAACGAGGCCGAATGCCCCGAGCTCGGCGAGCGTCCGCGCGTCGGCAAGGAGGCGCGCCGCCGCCGCCTCGCCCCGGGCCTGCACCTTGAAGCCGCCGAGCTGATGCACCGATTGCGGCGTGAGGCCGAGGTGCCCCATGACGGGAACGCCGCCTTCCACGAGGGCGCCGATCGCGTCTTCGTGGCCGCGGACCCCTTCGATCTTCACGGCCTGGGCGCCGGCCTTCATCAGCCGCTCGGCCACGGCGACGGCGTGGGCGACGCCCTGGCGGTGGGCGAGGAAGGGGAAGTCGCCGATCGTGAGCTTGTCGGGGGCGCCGCGGCGCACGGCCGCCACGTGGGCCGCCATCATCTCGACCGTCGCCGGGATCGTGGAGTCGTGGCCGTGCATCACCATCGCCGCGCTGTCGCCGACGAGGATGCAGTCGATCCGCGAGGCCTGGATGATCCTGGCCGACCAGGCGTCGTAGCAGGTGACCATCGAGATCCGGCGCCCCGCGGCCCGGAAGCGGGCGAAATCGCGGACGGTCTTCACGCCGCCGCCTCCGCCGCGGCCACCCGGGCGGCGTCCAGGAAGGAGCGGTAGATGGCGGCGAGCTCGGGCCGGCCGGCCCCGTCGAGCGCTTCGAGGTTGCGCCGGACGGTGGCGCCGTCGCCGCGGGCGATGGGTCCGGTGAGGGCGG
>JAOTWP010000267.1 GCA_029862975.1 Acidobacteriota bacterium | reverse complement strand
GGTGTGGAAGTTCCACGAGAGCACCTTCCGCGAGAAGTCGGCGGCCCGCGTGGTCGCGGAGCTCGCGCAGATCGAGGCCGACAACATCTTCATCACCGACGACATCTTCTGGCTCGACCGCAAGCGGGGCGAGGAGCTGGCGGCGGCGATCAAGGAGTCCGGGATCCGCAAGTACTTCACCGTGCAGACCCGTACCGACATCATCTGCAAGTTCCCGCATTTGATCGAGATGTGGAAGGACTGCGGGGATCTCTCGATCTTCCTCGGCCTGGAGTCGGTGACGAACGAGGGGCTCGACGCCGTCAACAAGAGCAACACCGCGGACAACAACGTGCGGGCGATCGAGATCTTGAAGGACCTCGAGGTCGGCTTCACGCCGAACTTCATCGTCGACCCGGGCTGGGACCGCGAGGACTTCGCCACCCTGCGCGCCTGGATCTCGGAGCAGGGGGCCTACAACAGCGGCTTCTCGGTGCTGACGCCGCTGCCGGGCACGGATCTCTGGGACGAGGCGAAGAAGAGCGTCACGACCCACGACTGGGAGATGTACGACATCATCCACACCGTCCTCCCGACCAAGCTGCCGCTCGAAGAGTTCTACGAGGAGTACTCGGCGCTGTGGCGCCACGCCCTCGACGTGCGCTACCGGACACGCGGCAAGGCCCGCACCTACTTCCAGATGGGCGCCGCCCTGGCTACGGGCAAGGTCAGCCTCGGCGCGTTGCGCAAGGGCATGAACATCGCCAAGGTCTTCTCCAAGCCTGACACCTTCCTGGCAGCCCACCGCGAGCGCAACATCGGCACCGAGCCCCTGGGCTCGGTGACGGTGTGAGCTCGCAACAGGGTCCATTCGACGGTCATCGGTCCCCTCAGCTCCCACGCCCGGTGCACCGGTTCAGCGGGGCGTAGGACGCTTTCCAAGTGGGGCGGTGAAGGTCCTGTGCTCGACCACCGGGAATCCCCCTGCTCGGAGTCTCGCGACGGCCCACCGGCCGGAGACGGTGAGCACGGGGAAGCCGTTCACCGCCCTACCCGGAGAGCGACCTGCGCCTAGCTGGAGCCGTTCACGGGCGTGGGAGCTGAGGGGGACCCGCGCCCGGGCCGATGAACGTCGAAATACCAGCCTGAACGAAGCTCTCACTGCTGACTGGGCTACGGGACCGTCTGGCTCCAGGCGCTGGTGTCCCCGCTCTCGAAGCCGTCGGCGAAGATCGCGTCGTCGCCCACGCTCACGCAGGCGCTCGCCGGGCCGAAGCAGGAGTCGCCGCCGGCGCCCATCGGGATGACGACGTAGGAGTACTCGCGGCCGTTCTGGAGCCCGCCGTCGGTGAAGCTGGTGCCGGTCGTCGTGCCCGCGACGGTCTTGGCGAGCTCGCACTGCCGCTCGCCGTCGGTGCGGAAGATCTTGTACTCGGCGGCGTCGGCCACCGCGGTCCAGGAGAGCTCGGCGCCCATGTCCGTGGCGTCCGCCGACACGACCGGGGCGGCGGTCGGGGTGGCGGCGCAGCCGGAGTCCTGGACGACGGGCCCCGGGGTGGCGCCGCCCGGCGTGCAGCCGATCTCGTGGCGGTCGAAGGCGGCGGCGATGGCCGTCATGTGCGGGGTGCCGTTGTCGATGTCGCCGTCGTCGTCGTCGGTGGCCAGGAACTGGAGATAGGCCTGGTTGGCGCCGCAGCCGGCGTCGCCCGGATCCGGCCCCGAGAGATCGAACCAGCCGGAGACGGCGCCGCTGCCGACGATCAGCAGCCGCGTCGTGACCTCGAGCGCCGTGTTGTCGTCCATCCCGTAGAGCGCCGGCAGGTCGCGCTTCCAGAGGTCCCAGATGGCCTCGGCGTAGGCCGCGCCGAGGCATTGCACCGCAGGGGGAGTGCCGAAGCAGAATTGCCGCACCCAGGTCAGGGTGTGCGGCAGGCCCGAGGTCCGCTCCTCGTAGTCGACGGTCCGCACGCCGTCGCAGCCCGACTCCGGGGTGCACGGGTCGCCGTAGCCGCCGCACAGCATCCCGTTGGTGAAGAAGCCGCGGCCGATGCAGGCGCGGTTGTGGCGCACGGCGGCGATGAGGTCCGCGAAGCCGCCGCCGCCGCCCTGCGAGGCGGGCGGGATCGACCCGTTGACGTCGTTGTCGTCGAGCCCGTGGCCCCACTCGTGGTCGATCACGGCCGCGTTCTGGGCGGTGTTGGCGCACGGCTCGTTGTGCCAGTAGAAGAGGACCTCGGTCCCGTTCCAGCTGGCGGCGCAGGTGAGCGGCAGGTTGGTGCGCGCCGTCAGCTGGCCGTCGAGCCAGGCGTTGGCCGGCAGGTGGCTGGCCGCCATCTCGCGCAGCCGGTTGAGCTCGTAGTAGGCCGTGCGGGCGCCGGGGGTGTCGCCGGGCGAGTGTCCCGGCGGCACCTCGCAGTTGTCGTCGCCGTCGGCTCCCTCGAGGTCGATGTCGCCGTCGCTCGCCTCCGAGATGGCGCCGCAATCGTCCTGGATCCGGACGTACTGTCCGTCGAGCGTCGTCGTGACGGTGCCGGTGGCGGAGAAGTTGCCGCCGGCGTCCGCGAAGCCGCCGCTCGAGAGATCGGCGAACGGCATCGGGTAGCCGCCCACCATCGTGCCGTCCGGCTCGACCCCGTCGTCGGCGTAGGGGTAGACGCCGCCGCGGACGTTGCGGGCGACGCCGTAGTGGTCGAGGTCCTCGAAGGCAAGGAGCTCGCCGTCGTGGGCGTCGACGAGCGCCTCCCACCGGCCGACGTCGCCGGCGATCTCGGGGCGCAGCACCCAGGCCAGGCGATGCGCGTAGCCGCGGCCGAGGCCGCGATCCTCACCGGAGTAGACGGGCAGGAGCGCCAGGCCGGGAGGCTCGCGCAGGGCCGCGA
>JAOTWP010000111.1 GCA_029862975.1 Acidobacteriota bacterium | reverse complement strand
ACCTCGATCTCGCCGTCGCCACGAGTGACGGTCTGCGGCTGCTCTCGAACCCCCGCTCCGGAGTGCTCGAGGACGTCTCGGCGAGCTGGGGTCTCGAGCTGCCGCGCCTGGGCGGCGCCCGGCTGGAGGTCGAAGACTTCGACGGCGACGGCCGTTTCGACCTCCTCGCCTGGAGCGACCGGGCGGCCGTCCACCTCGCCAACCGCGGCGACCGCTTCGCGGCCGTGCCGCTGCCCGGGAGCTCCGACCAGGGGTGGCGGGGGGCCGCCGTCGCCGACTTCGACAACGACGGGGACCGCGACCTGGTCGCCGCGCCGGCCGACGGGCCGGCGCTCCTCCTGCGCAACCGGCGCCACGGCTTCGAGGTCGAGACCCTGGCCGTCGGGGCGGCGGCGGTCGCCGGCCTCGTGGCGGGCGACTTCGACGGCGACGGCGACGTCGACCTCGTCGCCGCCGCCGCCGCGGGGACCCGCTACTGGCGCAACGACGGGGGCGCCCTCAACAACTGGCTGCGGCTGCGGCTGCGCGGCAAGACGGAGGGCAACTCCAAGAACAACAGCCAGGGGCTCTTCGTGCGCATCGAGAGCCGCGTCGGCGGCGCCTACCAGGCCGTGCTCGGCAACGGCGGAGTCAACCACCTCGGCCTCGGCGCGGCGCGCCAGGTCGACGCGCTGCGGGTCGTGTGGACGAACGGCCTGGGGCAGACCTGGGCCGCCCTCGCCGCCCGCCAGAGCCTCGAGGAGGAGCAGGTCCTCAAGGGCTCCTGCCCCTTCCTCTACGCCTGGAACGGCGAGCGCTTCGAGTTCGTCACCGACTTGATGTGGGGGTCGCCGCTCGGGATGGTCCTCGCCGACGGCTCGCCGGCGCCGCACCAGTCGGCGCAGGACTTCGTCCTGATCTCCGGCGAGCAGCTCCGGCCGGCCGGCGGCGAGCTCTTCCTCCAGACCACCGAGGAGCTCTGGGAGGCCGTGTATCTCGACCGCCAGCAGCTGCTGGCGATCGATCATCCCGCGGGCGTCGATCTCGTCGTCGACGAGAAGTTCACCCCGCCGCCGCATCCGCGCGAGCCGGTCCTGCACTGGGTCGAGCGCTGGCTCGCGCCGAGCGGCGCGCGCGGCCCCGCCGGGAGCGACGCGCTCGCGCGAGTGGCGGCGCGGGACGGGCGGCACGTCGGCGAGCTGCCGCTGGCGCGGCACCAGGGGGTCACCCGCGAGCACTCGATCGAGCTCGACTTCGCCGGCGTGCCGGCGGGGCAGAGGCTGCGCCTGGTGCTCTGGGGCTGGGTCTTCCCCACCGACACCAGCATCAACGTCGCCCTGTCCCAGAGCGAGCGGCCCGCACCGGGCCCCCCTCGCCTGGAGCTGCGAGAGCCGGACGGCGGCTGGCGGACGCTCCTGCCGGCGATCGGTTTCCCGGCGGGCAAGCGCAAGGCCGTCGTCACCGAGCTCACCGGCCTACTGCCCGCGGGGCCGGTCACGCTGCGCCTCACGTCGCAGCTCGAGATCTACTGGGACGCCGCGGCCCTCGCCGTGGGCGACTCCGCCGTGGCGCCGCGGATCACGGCCCTCGAGCCGGCCCGCGCGGATCTCCACTACCGCGGCTTCTCGCGGCTCGTGCGCGAGAGCGCGTCGGCGCCCCACCTCTTCGACTACGCCGACGTCTCGACCCTGCCGCGCTTCCGCGACCTGCGCGGGCTCTACACGCGCTTCGGCCGCGTCGACGAGCTCCTCGCGGCGGCGGACGACCTCTACGTCGTCATGAACGCGGGCGACGAGCTCACCGTCCGCTTCCCGGCCGCCGACCTCCCGGCGCTGCCGCCCGGCTGGCGGCGCGACTACGTCCTCCACACCGACGGCTGGGTCAAGGACGGCGACCTCAACACCACCGCCTCGCAGACCGTCGAGCCGCTGCCGTACCACGCCATGACCGCCTACCCGGACCCCGACCACCGCTTCCCCGACGACCCGCGCCACCGCCGGTGGCGCCGCGAGTACCAGACCCGGCGGGTCGACGACACTCCCTTCCGCGAGCTCCTCCGCAACCCGGTCAGGCCCTGAGCGCCTGCCGAGGTCATCGCCGGCAAGAGGCTCGCTCTCCAGCCAGTTCGACGGCAGCTCTGATGACGGGCGCGGAGCCGGATGCTAGAATCCGCGCGCGAATGGACGACCCTCCCAACCCTCATCCTTCCCTCCGTAGTTCCGGCATCGAGCTGCCGCCCGCCGTGGCGGCGGTGGGCGCTCGCTTCGGCTCAGCGGCTTCATGAGCGTGCTCGGCCTGACGCCGATCGCCGTCGTGGCCGTGACCGCGGAATCGAGCTTGCTCGGTCCCGGCTGGGGGCTCTTCGTCGGCCTGCTCCTGGTCTTCGTCAACGGCTTCTTCGTGGCCGCCGAGTTCGCGCTCGTCAAGGTGCGGCCGACGCAGCTCGAGCCGCACGTCGCGGCCGCGAACCTGCGCGCCAAGCTCGCGAACAGCATGATCCTCCACCTCGACGCCTACCTGTCGGCCTGCCAGGTGGGGATCACGCTCGCCAGCCTGGCACTCGGCTGGATCGGCGAGCCCGCCTTCGCCTGGATCGTCGAGCCGGTGGTGCGCCTCTTCCCCGGCGCGACGGACGCGACCGTGCACCAGGCCAGCCTGGCGGTCGCCTTTCTCGTCATCACGGTGCTGCACATCGTCGTCGGCGAGATGGCGCCCAAGAGCTTCGCCATCCGCAAGCCCGTGGTGACCAGCCTGTGGATCGCGGCGCCTCTGTGGCTCTTCTTCAAGGTGACCTACCCGGCCATCTGGCTGCTCAACAGCTGGTCCAACTGGCTGCTGAAGCTCATCGGCATCGAGCCGATGGGCCACCAGACCGGCATCAGCGACGAGTCCGAGCTGCGGCGGATGCTCGCGGCGACGGCCGACGACCGGATGTCGGCCCAGAAGCGCGAGCTCCTGGACAACGTCTTCGAGCTCTCTCACCGCATCACCCGCCAGGCCATGGTGCCGCGCAACGAGGTCGTCTATCTCGACAACAAGGAGTCGCTCGAGAACAACCTTGGGCGAGCCCGCGAGAGCGGCCACACCCGCTTTCCGCTCTGCGACGGCGACCTCGACCAGGTGGTCGGCCTGATCCACATCAAGGACATCTTCCGCGCCGAGGATTTGCCGGCGACCCTCGACGAGGTGAAGCGCGACATCACCTTCGTGCCCGAGACCCTGGGCCTCGACCGGCTCCTGCGGCGGATGCGCCTCGAGCACGTACAGATGTGCGCCGTCCTGGACGAGTACGGCGGCGTCTCCGGCATCGTCACCATGGAGAACGTCGTCGAGGAGATCGTCGGCGACATCCAGGACGAGTTCGACATGGAGGAGCCCGAGATCATCGAGCGCGGCCGCGGCGTCTACGACGTCGTAGGCTCGATGCTCATCGCCGACCTCGAGGACGAGCTCGAGGTCGAGCTCAGCGACCGCGACGAGGACACGATCGCCGGCGTGGTGCTCTCCGAGCTCGGGCGCCAGCCGCAGATCGGCGACAAGATCGAGGTCGGACGGATGCTCGCCGAGATTCGCGAGCTCGACGGCAATCGCATCACCCGGGTGCGGGCCACGTTCTCCGACCCCAAGGTCGAGCTCACCAAGCCGGCACCCCCCCTCGGCGAGACCGACTGAGCTGCGGGTGGACGCGTCCCGCCATCCCGATGCGACGGCCGTTCGGGTCGAGACCTGGGCCGATCTCCAGGAGGAGCTCTTCGCCGGCTCCTGGCAGCCCGCGATCGGCCGCTACCGGTCGACCTACGCGTTCCGCGGCATGGCGGACATCGCCTGGTCGCTCGAGACGAGCCTGTCGCGGCTCGGCGGCGACTTCGCGCGCCTCGAGCGCCACCTGATTCGCAACTTCCGCAAGTACGCCTACCAGGAGAGCGGCGAGCACGCGTCGTTGTGGAACCTCCTGGCGCTCGCCCAGCACCACGGACTGCCCACGCGCCTGCTCGACTGGACCTATTCGCCCTACGTGGCGCTCCACTTCGTGACCGACGACGTCGAGCGCGCCGACTCCGACGGCGTGATCTGGTGCGTCGACTACACGAAGACCAACCGGCTGCTGCCCGCCAGCCTCCTGGCCAGCCTCGGCGACGAAGAGGCGGACGCCTTCTCGACCGAGATGCTCGACGAGGTCGCCGACACCCTCGCCGGCTTCGAGAGCCTCCGTCCGGAGCCCTTCCTCGTCTTCTTCGAGCCCCCTTCGCTGGGACCGCGGATCGTCAACCAGTTCGCGCTCTTCTCCGTGCTGTCGAGTGCCGCCACCCAGCTCGACGAGTGGCTGGCCGGCCGCCCCGACTGCTATCGCAGGATCATCGTCCCCCACGCCCTCAAGTGGGAGATCCGCGACAAGCTCGACCAGGCCAACGTCAACGAGCGCGTCCTGTTCCCGGGACTCGATGGCCTCTGCCGATGGCTCGGCCGCCAGTACAGCCCGCGCCCCACAGGCAGCTGAGGCGGGCTCCGCCGCCCTATCGCTCTTCGAGCAGCCGGCGCATCAGCGCCACGGCATCCCCCGGGTCCACGAGCTGGCGCTCGCGGTCGCGGCGCAGGGAGACCTCCACCTTGCCCTCCGCCAGGCCGCGGGCGCCGACGACGACGCGGACGGGGAAGCCGATGAGGTCGGCGTCCTTGAACTTGACCCCGGGGCGCTCGCGGCGGTCGTCGTGGAACACGTCGACGCCGGCCTCCAGCAGGCCTTCGTAGATCGAGTCCGCCACCCCCGCGACCGCGGCGTCGTCCGAATCGAGGGAGACGACGAGGGCCTCGAAGGGGGCCAGGGCCATGGGCCAGATGATGCCGTCCGCATCGTGGTTCTGCTCGACGGCGGCGGCCACCGTGCGGCCGATCCCCAGCCCGTAGCAGCCCATCAGCATCGGCCGGTCCTCGCCGTTCTCGTCGGCGAAGACGCACTGCATGGCGGCCGAGTACTTGGTGCCGAGATCGAAGATGTGGCCGACCTCGATGCCCCGGAAGAGCTCCAGGGCGCCGTCGCCGTCGGGGCTCGGGTCGCCGTCCCGGGCGAGGACGAGATCCGTCCACTCCTCCACCGTCGCGTCCCGGCCCCAGTTGGCGCCGACGAAGTGGGCGTCCGCGGCGTTGGCGCCGCAGACGAAGTTGACGAGGGGGCGGGCCGACTCGTCGCCGACGAAGCGCAGCTCGCCGGGCAGAGCGACCGGCCCCGCGAAGCCCACGGGCGCGCCCGTCGCCTCGCGGACCTTCGCCTCGCCGCCCAGCGCCAGGTGTTTGGCGCCGAGGTGGTTCCTGAGCTTGACCTCGTTGACCTCGCGGTCGCCGCGGACGACGACTCCGACGAGCTCCTTCTCGGTCTCGTAGATCAGGGTCTTGACCAGGGCGGTGAGCGGCTTGCCGAGAAAGCGCGCCACGTCTTCGACCGTCCTCTGGCCGGGGGTCTCGACCCGCCGCAGCTCTTCCGCCGCGGCGGCGGCCGGGGTCTCGAGGGGGCCGATCCTGGCGCGCTCGACGTTGGCGGCGTAGCTGCCCGAAGGCGAGCGGACGACGGCGTCCTCGCCGGTGTCGGCCAGCACCATGAACTCGTGCGAGGAGGCGCCCCCGATCGTGCCGCTGTCGGCCTCGACCATCGAGTACTCGAGGCCGCAGGCCTCGAAGATCCGGCAGTAGGCGGCGCGGATCGCCTCGTAGGTCTCGTCCAGCGATTCCTGATCGGCGTGGAAGGTGTACGCGTCCTTCATGATGAACTCGCGGCCGCGCATCAGGCCGAAGCGGGGGCGGATCTCGTCCCGGAACTTGGTCTGGATCTGGAAGAGGCTGAGCGGCAGCTGGCGGTAGCTCCTGACGTCGCGCCGCACGATGTCGGTGATGACCTCCTCGTGCGTCGGGCCGAAGCAGAAGTCGCGGTCGTTGCGGTCCTTCATCCGCAGCAGGAGGTGGCCGTAGACGTCCCAGCGATCCGTCTCCTGCCACAGCTCGGCCGGATGGATGGCGGGCATCGAGAGCTCCACGGAGCCGGCCCTCGTCATCTCGCGGCGGACGATCTCCTCCAGCTTGCGGACGCTACGCCAGCCCAGGGGCAGGTAGCTGTAGATCCCGGCCGCCACCTTGCGGATCATGCTGCCGCGCACCATCAGCCGATGGCTGACGACCTCCGCGTCCTTGGGCGCCTCGCGGGTCGTAAAGAGGTAGTAGCGGCTCCAGCGCATCCGCTAGTCCCTTCCTCCTTCGTCGCCGGCGCGCCCCTCGCGCACCCGGGCGAGAAGCCGGTCGCTCGCCTTGAGACACTCCATCATCCGCTGCTCGAGCGAGATGCCGGCGCGGTCGATCTGCCGGGCCCGGGCGAGCGCCCGGCGGGCTCCCGACTCGTCGCCGGAGGCCAGCAGGGCCATCCCCAGGTGGGTCAGCGTCGTCGGCGACACGCCGAGCTCGCTCGAGCGCTCCAGGTAGCCGATCGCCTGGTCGAACTCCCGGCGCTTGAAGTGCACCCAGCCGAGAGCCGCCAGGGGGAACTGCCGCAGCTCTTCGGGCGACAGGTCCAGCGCTTTTTGCGCGTACTCGAGCGCGCGGTCGAGGTCCTCTTCCATCTCCGCCAGGTTGTAGGCCATCTCGTAGTAGCCGATCGCCTGCGCGTAGCTCGACTGCCCCTCTTCGAGCAGCCGGCGGCCGACCCGGTTGCCCTCGCGAAAGCGGCCCGAGCTGCGCAGGGCCTCGATGAGGGTGGCGTAGGCCGTGGCCTTGAGCATCGGCTCCGGATCCAGGTCCAGCACCTTGCGGGTGACGAGCTCGCCCTCGCGATGGCGCTGGAGCTGCATGCAGGCGAGAGCGTAGGTCATCAGCAGCGTCGGGTTCTCGGGCTCCGCCTTCAGCGCCCGCCGGTAGGCGGCGAGCGCCCGCTCCGCGCTGTCGCGCTCGAGCAGCCGCTCGCCCTCGTCGAGCCAGCGCCGCGCCTCCGCGCCGACCTGCGGCAGGGGCGAGCGTCCCTGCCCCGACAGATAGCGCACGAGATCCTGATACCGCATCCGGCTGGGATTGAGCTGCTGCGCCCGCCGGAAGGACTCGAGCGCCTTGCGGTTCCAGTGGCGGTCGAGATAGGCGAGGCCGAGCAGGTGGTGCGCCTCTTCGTGAGCCGGATCCTGGCGCACGACCTCCTGCATCTGGGCGATGGCGGCCGAGCGCCGCCCCATCTCGTACAGGCAGCTGCCGAGCAGGTAGCGCGCCTGGGTGACGCCGTCGATGGCGACCGCTTGCTCGAGCAGCGCTACG
Source organism: Acidobacteriota bacterium (assembly GCA_029862975.1). Taxonomy (GTDB): domain Bacteria; phylum Acidobacteriota; class Thermoanaerobaculia; order Multivoradales; family JAHEKO01; genus CALZKB01. The sequence goes on along the minus strand of JAOTWP010000111.1, from coordinate 5,417 downwards.
GCCTGCTTGATCCGGCCCTGCCCCGCGTACACGGCGCCCAGGCTGAAGAGCGGCAGGAAGTGGTCCGGATAGAGCTCCACGGCCCGCCTGAGGAGCGCCTCCGCCCGCCCGGCGTCGCCCCGCTCCTGGTGGATGACGCCGCTGTACACGAGCCCCTCGAAGTGCTCGGGCCGGACCCGCAGCACGCGCTCGAAAAAGGCCAGGGCCGTGGCCGTCTCGCCCTCGTTGAAGTACGTCTCGCCGAGGAAGTACGCCAGCTCGTAGTTCTCCCGGTCCAGCTTGTAGGCCGCCTCGAGCGCGCCGAGAGCGCGCTCGATGTCGAGCGCGAAGAGCGCGTACTCGGCGTCCTCGACGAGCTGGCCGAAGAGCTTCTCCTTTTTGCCCCGGAAGAGAGCGACGATGCGCTCCTTCGAGTCGCCGAACCGCTCGCGCTTCTCGAGCGCCAGCAGCTGGTACTCCATCTTCTCTTCCCAGCGCTGCGTCCACTCGGCGTTGTGGAGGATCTGCTTTTCCTCGAGCAGCTCGCGCATCGTCGCCAGGCCCGCCTGGCCGAGCACGAGGGCGCGCTCCTGGCCGCCGGCGGCCGCGAGGAGCTGGCGCAGCGTCTCGGCCGTCCTCTTCACGGCCTCCTCGAGGATGGAGATCCTCTCGAGCAGGTGCTCGTCGAGCGAGAAGGCTTCTTCCTCGGCCTCCGGGTCGAGCGCCCGGTCCTCTTCCGTCATCGGGCCCGACACGACCAGCAGCTTCTGCTGGCATCGCCAGCAGTGCTCCTGATCCTCGCTGTTGCGCGCTCCGCAGGCCTGACAGAACATCATCTCTCCGTGGCCGGACCGGGCCGGCACCGTGGGGTCGGAAGAACTCCGGAAGGGGGCGAACCGGGCCGCGACGGCCTCCTCCGGGCCGCAGGCCGGGAGAGCCTACGGGATCGCCCTCCAAAAGGAAAGAACGCGCCCGGCCGCCCGCGGCGGCGCGATTGTGTCGCGACGCCTCGTCGTGAGACGCTTCGAGACACGAAATCGGGGCGGTTCGGCCACCGGTGCCGCGGGCGCCGGCGGCGCGGGCTTGGCAGCGGTCTTGCTGCCGCCAACGGACGCCCCCGCTTCGCCGAGGCATCATCCATGCGACTGGGATTCCTGCTCACCGTCTCGCTGCTCGGCATGGCACTGCTCGTCGCCGTGCTCGGGATCCTGCTCGAGGGGACCTCGGACGCGATCGGCGGCGAGCTCGACGAGCTGCGTCGCAGCTCGATCGAGGAGGTCCTGGGCGCCGACGGCATGGACCAGGCGCTCAAGGCGGCCACGGCGGCCGCCTACCGGCTGCTGGCCGAGCGCTACCGCGAGCGGGCCGAGATCTCCCACGAGTCGGGAAACGAGTGGGGGGCGCTGACGCCGCTCGACCTCGACTCCGTGGACGAGCAGCTCGAGGAGTTCGAGGATGCCCTGGCCCAGACCGGCCGCGCCGTCGCCGCCGGCGCCGAGCTCGCGCAGCGCCGCGGCGACCGGCCGAGCGCCGACGCCGTCGCACAGCAGCGGCGCTTCGGCGAGATCAGGAGCCAGTTCGCGGTGCATCGAGGGATGCTCGAGCGGCTCGTGCACCTCATCCGCTACCACCCCAACGAGCACGTGCGCGAGTACCTGCAGGACGAGCTCGAGCCGCACTACGAGGAGACGATGGCGCCTCTCCTGCGCGAGTTCGCGGGCGCCGCGCGGGCCGACCTCGACGGCGCCACCCGAGCCGTCGAGCGCCTCGTCGCCCGGGCCACGACGCGCAACCGCTGGCTGACCGGGCTGGCGCTGGCGCTGGCCCTGGCCGCCAGCCTGCCGCTGTCACGCGCCATCTCCCGCCCTCTCGGCCGCCTGCACGACGCGGCCCTGCGCATCGGAGCCGGCGACCTCGAGCACCGCGTGGAGGTCCGCGCCGACAACGAGATCGGCGCCCTCGCCGCGGCCTTCAACCAGATGGCCGAGAACCTCCGCGCGTCGACGGTGTCGAGGACGTTTCTCGACAACATCCTGCAGTCGATGCGCGAGATCGTAATGGTCGTCGATTCCACGGGGACGATCCAGACCGCCAACCAGGTCGCCGTCGAGCAGCTCGGCGACGGCGAGGCGAGTCTGCGCGGACGCAACGTCGGCGAGATCGTCGCCGGCGGCGCCGATGGGCTCGAGTCCGGCGCCGGGGAGTGCGACCTGCGCCGCGTCGACGGCTCGACGTTCCCGGCCTCGTTCTCGCGCTCCGAGCTGCGTGGACCCGGCGGCAGCCGGGAGGGCTTCGTCCTCGTCGCCCGCGACATCACCGAGCGCCGCGAGTCGGAGGCGCGCCTGCGCCGGTCGCTGCACGAGAAGGAGATTCTGCTCAAGGAGGTCCACCATCGCGTCAAGAACAACCTGCAGATCGTCTCCAGCCTGCTGCGGCTGCAGGAAGGCGACATGGAGGGACCCAACCGGGATCTGCGGGAGAGCCAGAACCGCATCCGCTCGATGGCGTTGATCCACGAGCACCTCTACCAGTCGCCCGATCTCGCGAACATCGACTTCAGCGCCTACGTCGAAGAGCTGGTGAAGAACCTCCTCGCCTCCTACGGCGAGCGCGGCGAGAGGGTCCGCGCCGAGGTCACCGTTCTCACCTGCCCGTTGAGCCTCGACACGGCGATCCCCTGCGGGATGATCGTCAACGAGCTCGTCGCCAACGCGCTCGAGCACGCCTTCGACGCCGGTGGCGGCACGCTCTGGATCTCCTACGGCCCCCGCAACGGTCATCACGAGCTGCGGGTGGCCGACGACGGCCGCGGCCTGCCGGCCGACTTCGACTTGACGGGCGGCCATTCGCTCGGCTTGAGGCTCGTCTCGGCCCTGACCACCCAGCTCGGCGGTGAGCTCGCCTACGCCTCGTCGCCACGGCGCACGGAGTTCACCATGCGATTCAGGCCCCCGGAGGGACAGACGACATGACCGACAGCGCGCCTCCACCGACAACCCGGATCCTCATCGTCGAGGACGAGGCGGTCGTCGCCCTCGACATCGAGCGGCGGGTCCGGGAGCTCGGCTACGACGTGGCCGGCACGGCGGCGGCGGCCGAGGAGGCGGTGCGGCTCGCCGAGCGCGAGCGCCCCGACCTCGTGCTGATGGACATCCGTCTCCGGGGGATCATGGACGGCATCGAAGCCGGCCGCCAGATCCGCGCCGCCTGGGGGATCCCGGTGATCTACCTGACCGCCCACGCCGACGAAGCGACGCTCGCCAGGGCCAAGGAGACGGCGCCCCACGGCTACCTGCTGAAGCCGTTCGACGAGCAGAAGCTGCGGGTGGCGCTCGAGGTGGCGCTGGCCAGGCACGAACGCGACCGCGTCGTCAGGCGCTACGGCAGCGACCTCGAGGCGGTCCTCGACGCGCTGCCCAACGGCGCCGTGCTCGTCGACCCCGGAGGCGACGTGACCTTCGCCAACAGCACGGCGCGGCGCATGCTCCAGCTCGGCGACCGCGACCTGGGCCGCCCCTGGCCGCGCGCCCTCAAGCTGACCGACGCGACCCGCGAGGAGATCGAGCGCGAGGCGGCGACGACGCCCGGCGAGCGCCGCCGGGTCGGCATCCCGATCGGCGGCGCCCCGGAGACGGCGCTCGAGGTCGACGTCGTCGACGACCCTCGCGCCGGGGGCGGCAAGATCCTCTTCCTGCACGACGTGTCCGAGGTGCGCTCTCTGCGGGCGCGGCTCGTCCAGGGCGCCGAGTTCGAGAAGATGATCGGCCGCAGCGAGGCGATGCGCCGCGTCTTCCAGAGCGTCTCCGACCTGGCGGCCGTCGACAGCTCCGTGCTCATCCGCGGCGAGACCGGTACCGGCAAGGAGCTCGTGGCCCGCGCCCTGCACCGCCGCAGCGTCCGCCGCGACGGACCCTTCGTCGCCGTCAACTGCGGCGGGCTCTCCGACGAGCTCGCCGCCAGTCAGCTCTTCGGCCACCTGCGCGGCTCGTTCACCGGGGCCGTGGCGGACCGCGAGGGCTGCTTCGAGGCGGCGCAGGGCGGCGTCCTGTTCCTCGACGAGATCGGCGAGCTCTCCGAGCGCGTCCAGGCGTCGCTCCTGCGGGTGCTCGAGGATCAGCGGGTCACCCGGATCGGCGAGAACACGAGCCGCGCGGTCGACGTCCGGCTGCTCGTCGCCACCCACCGCGACCTCGAGCGGGAGATCGCCGAGCGGCGGTTCCGCGCCGACCTCTACTACCGCTTCCGGGTGGCGCAGATCGACCTGCCGCCGCTGCGCGAGCGCCGCGAGGACATCCCGGCGCTGGCGAGCGCCTTTCTCGCCGCCGCGCGGGCGCTGACCGGCAAGCAGGTCCAGGAGATCGACGACGCGGCGCTCGGCGCCCTCGTCGCCCATTCCTGGCCCGGGAACGTCCGCGAGCTGCGCAACGCGATCGAGTTCGGCGTCGTCCGCTGCGCGGGCCGCAAGCTCATGACCGGCGACCTGCCGCCCGAGGTCGCGGCCGAGCGCGCTGCCATCGACCCGGGACTCGGCGAGGAAGGGCGCATCCGCGAGGCGCTCGCCCAGGCGGGCGGCCAGCGGAAGCGAGCGGCCAAGCTGCTGGGCATGAGCCGCGCCACGTTCTATCGCCGCCTGCGCGAGCTCGACATCGATCTCGGCTGAGAGCGCGCTCGGGCGGCGTCCCACGCCCTTCCCGGCGCTGAGACACCTGAGACACGCGACACACCACGGCGAGCCGCTGCGACCGCACCTAAGCGCCTTGGATCGTGTGTTTAGCACGACCGAAGCGGCCTGGCTCCGAGCTTGCAGAAACCCGGAGCATGCGCCGGATCGCCCTCTACTCGCACGACACGCTCGGCCTCGGGCATCTGCGGCGCTGCCTGAAGCTGGCCGCGCACCTCTCGGCGCGGCTCGGCGAGCTCAGCGGCCTGCTCGTCACCGGCTCTCCCTGGCATCCGCTCTTCCCCCTGCCCCGGGGGTTCCGGGTGGCGGCGCTGCCGCCGGTCGCCAAGACCGCCGACGGCCGCTACGAGAGCCGCGCCGCCGGCGTCGATCTGGCCACGGTGATCGCGATCCGGCGCCGCGAGATCGCGGCCGCTCTCGAGGGCTTCCGCCCCGATCTCCTGGTCGTCGACAACGTGCCCTGCGGGCTGCACGGCGAAGTGCTGCCGGCGCTGCGGGCGCTGCGGCGGCGCGGAGCGCGAATTGTGCTGGCGCTGCGCGACGTCCTCGACGACCCCGCGGCCATCTGCCGCGAGTGGGCGCGCGCCGGCGCCTGCGAAGCGGTCGCCTCGCTCTTCGACGAGGTCTGGGTGTTCGGCGACCACGACGACGCCGCGGCGCTGACCGCAGGCGGCCCGTTGGCCGGAGTCGCCGCCAAGGTCCACAGCTGCGGCCGCATCGGCACGCCCGCGCCCCCCCCGGGGCTCGCGCCCCCGAC
>JAOTWP010000110.1 GCA_029862975.1 Acidobacteriota bacterium | reverse complement strand
CGCCCGTCTCCAGGGCGTACCGAGCGGCGGCTCGGCGGACCTCTTCGTCGATCATCATGGGGCGGTTCCCGAGATCCAGCGTGCGGCGCAAGCTACTACCGCCGGCGAGGAAGAGTCAAACCCCCGGCTCGCTTCGGTCCCGATACCCAACCGAGACGCATGAGGCCTCATCTGGAGAGCCTCATGTGGACGTCGAGTTCCCGCCCGGGTGCCACCGGCGCTAGATCCTCCGCAATTGTGACGCATTGAATTGCGTGAAACGTCACTGTCCTGTGTCGTGGCCGTGTATTGAGGTGGTCTCCCGCAATCTGGCAGGACAACAACCAAGGAGGACGACAGAGATGTCTTTGAAGAAGCTATTCCTTGTCGCGATGTTCGTAGCCGTGGTGGCGGTCTTCGGCGCGTCGACGGTTCAAGCCGACCCCTTACCCAAGATCACAATCTGCCATATCCCTCCCGGCAATCCGGCCAACTGGCACACCATCACCATCAGCGAGAACGCCTTGCCGGCTCACTACGACAACCACGGTGATTTTCCAGGCAATTGCAGCGCGAACTGCGAAGAGCTGTGCGACGACTCCAACCCCTGCACCATTGACGTCGACCAGGAGGCGGAAGACTGTGTCTGTCTGGTCGAAGGCGTGCCGGTCGATTGTGGCCCGATCACAGCATGCGCAGCCGTTAGCTGCGACCCTGAGAGTGGATGCTTGAGCACGCCCACAATCTGCGACGACTTCAACGAGTGCACCGCGGATACCTGCAGTGAGTCATACTCAGGGTGCATCTATGCCCCTCTCGATGACGGCACGCCATGCGGCGACGGACAGTCGTGCAACAGCGGAGTGTGCGGCGAGGCCCCTCCTCAAATGTGATCGAGGGCGCCCCTGGGACGGCGGCCCTATCCCGTGCGTAGGAAGTGCCAGCGCAGCTTCCCCGGGGCGCGGGCGAAGACTTCGGGCTCGATGCGGTCGGCGTAGCGGCGCAGTACGGAGGCGATCGTCTCGCCACTGGCGGCGGCCTCTAGGATGTCGGCGGCGTCGGAGCCGGCCTTGGTGATGTAGCTCTGCCAGACGGCCTGGCGGAGGGGCATCGTGGACAGCGAGACGTTGGGGAGGCGCGCCGCGCCCTGTTTGAGGAGCTTCAGGCGGTCGCGGAGCACCGGCAGCTCCTCCATCGTCGCGCGCTGGTAGCCGGTGTAGGGCTTGGGGATCAGGACGTTGACGCCGAGGTGGATGTGGCCGATGACGCCCGAGGGGGCGAGCTCCTCGAGCATGAGCTCGCGGCAGCGGGCGGCGACCTCGAGGATGGCCGCGACGTCCTCGATCGTCTCCTCCGGCAGGCCGACGATGAAGTAGAGCTTGAGCTGCGTCATGCCGTGGCGGAAGACGAGCCGCACCTTGTCGTAGAGCACCGAGTTGGGGATCGGCTTGTTGAGCTTGACCCGCAGGGCGTCGCTGCCGGTCTCCGGCGCCAGGGTGATCGAGCGGTCGCCGGAGGCGCGCAGGGCGGCGAGGACGCCCTCGCTGACGGCCGGGATGCGGACCGAGGAGACGGCGGTGCGGAAGCCGAGCTCGCCGGCCTCGGTGAGGATGCGCTCGATCTCCGGGTGGTCGCCGACGGCGGTGGCGACGAAGCCGAGCTGGTCGGTGACGGCGCGCGCCCGCTCGATGGCGGCGAGGATGAACTCGGTGGGGTGCCAGCGGAAGGAGCCCATGCCGAAGGTCGCCCAGCAGTAGCGGCACTTCTCCGGGCAGCCGCGCGACATCTCGACCAGGAACTTGTCCGCGAACTCGGTCTTCGGGGTGACGATGGCCGTGGTCGGCAGGTGGCCGGGGAGCCGCATCTGCTCGGCGGAGAGCTCGAGCTTCGCGAGCCGTTGGTCGAGGAGGCCCGCTTCCGGGTGGTGGTGGGCCGGCACGTAGAAGCCGTCCTCGCTCGCCAGCCGCTCGAGCACCGCCTCGCGGCGGGTCTCCCCGGCCAGCGCGGCCAGGAGCGGCGGCAGGACGTTCTCCGCCGCGCCGAGCGGGAAGACGTCCACGAACTCCGACAGGGTCAGCGGGTTGATCATCGCGCACGAGCCGCCGACGATGACGAGCGGATCGCCGTCGCCGCGGGCGCTGCGTCGCGCGGGGATGCCGGCGCGGGCGAGCATGCGCAGGAAGTGGACGTAGTCCTCCTCGAACGAGATCGAGAAGGCGATGGCGCCGAAGGCGGCGAGCGGCGCGTCGCTCTCGACCGACAGCGGGCGGCCGCCGCCGTCGGCGAAGAAGCGCTCGCAGCTCCACTCCGGGGTGCGGTGGACGAGCTCGTAGACGCGCTGGAAGCCCAGGCTCGACATCCCGACGTGGTAGCTGTTGGCGTAGGCCAGGGCCAGCGTGAAGCGGCCGTGGCGCGGAAACGCCTCGACGGGCCGCTCGGCGGCGCGGTGGGCGCGCCAGTCGTGGCCGGCGGCGCGGCGCGCTCGGGGCTTTCTCTCCCGGGTGTGGCTCTCTCGGGCCTGGCTCTCGCGGGTGCGGGGCGTCACGGGCGGGATTGTAGCGGCAGCGTGCAAGATCGCAGCGCCGTTTGCCGTCTCCGGAGACATGAAGCGATCTCGCACGGCCTGGCGAGCGAGCCTGGGCAGGGCCCTCGGGAGAACCGCGAGGGGAATCCCGAGGAGAACCCGGGAGAGAACCCGGGAGAGAACCCGGGAGAGAACCCGGGAGAGAACCCAGAGGAGAGCCCCGAGGAGAATCCTGCGGAGAACCCCGACGAGGACCCTGATGAGGGCCCTGGCGGTGATCGTGACGGCGGCGACCCCGGTGGCCCTGGGCGCCGCGACGCCGGCGGCGGGGGAAACGGCAGCCGGGGCCTCCGCGGCCGGCGCAGCGGCGGTCGCCATCTCGGCGGCCGCGGGCTCGTCGCCCTGGGTGTCGGCGGCCGCGGGCGGGGCTCCCCCGGGCAGGCAGGATCCGGGCGGGGCGGATCCGCGGGCGGCAGATTCGGGCGCGGCGGATTCGGGCGCGGCGGATCCGGGCGTGACGGCGCGCGGCGAGCCGATCGTCCTCGGTCCGGCCCTTGCCGACCCGGAGCGGCAGGCGCGGCTGGCGGCCTGGTGGCGCGAGCTCGAGGCCGCCCGCCCGGCGCTGTCGGTGGTGACGGTGCGCCTGCGGCGGGCGCGGGCGCGGTGGCGCGAGGGGGCCACCCGCGAGGGGTGCAGCGCCGCCCAGCGCGCCCTGGCGCAGGTCGACGGGGCGGCCCTGCGGCGGGCCGCCGACTTCGCGATCGTGCTCGAGATCGGCACCGCCCTCGACGAGTTCGGCGGCGCCGCGGCGGCCTGCCTCGAGCGGCGGTACTTCGAGTTCGACTACCGCCTGCAGCTGGCCGAGGCGGCGCTCGCCGCGGCCGGGGAGCGGGCGGCGGCGGAGCTGGCGCGGCCGGGGGGCTGAGGCGTCCGCGCCCTCGCGGTTCGCTCTCGCGGCGCTGCCGGCCGGCGTCAGCGCGGCGGCGGGGCGGCGAGCCCGCGCGCCAGCCGCCAGGCGCCGGACCAGCCGAGGGTCGAGAGCGGGCGCTCGCCGCCGTGGATCGCGAGCAGCCGGGCGAAGAGCTCCGGGCTGGCGGCGAGGGCGCGCAGCATGCGCCGCCGCGCCGCCGGCCGGGCCTCGGCGGCAAGCAGGAGGCGGATGAAGAGGTACGGGCGCCGGGTGAGGCGGCGCACGGCGCGCGGATAGGGGCGCAGGTCGCCGCCGGCCAGGCAGCGGGCGAGCGCCAGGGCCTGGTGGAAGGCCAGCGCCAGCCCCTCGCCGGTGATGGCGTCGCGGTAGCCGGCGGCGTCGCCCACCAGCGCCACGCGGCCCGCGCACGGGCTCCGCACCCGCTGGTCGAAGGGTCCGGCGCCGCGGTCGCGCGAGATCCGCGGCGTGCCGGCGAGCCGCGCCTCGAGGCCGGGGAAGCGCGCCAGCAGGGCGTCGAAGCCGGCCTTCTCGCCGCTCCACAGCATGGCGACGCCGACCTCGTCCGCGGCCGCGCCCCACACGTAGGCCTCGCAGCGGTCGGCCCAGTGGACCTCGACGTCGTCGCTCCAGGGCGGCATCCGGTAGTGGCGCCGCACGCCGAAGCGCGCCGGCCGCCGCGACGCGGCGTCGAGGCCGCTCCAGCGCCGGACCCGGGAGTGGAGCCCGTCGGCGCCGACGAGCCAGCGGCCCGTGAGCTCGCCGCCGTCGGTGGCCACGCCTCGCGCCGTCAGGCCGCGCACGGGCGTCCGCCAGGCGAAGCGCACGCCGAGCTCGCGGGCGCGGTCGACGAGGGCGGCGTGGAGGCGCGGCCGCCGCACGGCGAGGCCGCGGACCTCGGGGAAGTCGGCCCGCACCGAGACGCCGTCGCCCACGTAGCGGATGCCGCGGAACGGCCGCCCGGCGTCCGGGGGGAGGGTGACGCCGAGCTCGGCCAGGGCGCGCACCCCGTCCGGCATCAGCCCCTCGCCGCACGGCTTGTCGATCGGCGGCGCGGAGCGGTCGGCGACCAGCACCTCGAGGCCGCGGCGGCGGCAGGCGACGGCCGTGGCCAGGCCGGCGGGGCCGCCGCCGACGACGAGGACGTCCGCTTCCTCGGGGGTGCTCATTCGCCGGCGCGGGCGAGGGCGCGCCGCGAGCGGATCATGGCCCACAGGAGCCGCCACCAGCCGACCCGGCGCGGCGGGTCGAGCTCGCCGTCGAGGAAGCGGCGCAGCGCCTCCCGGCGGCGGATCTTGCCCGACGAGGTGCGCGGCAGGGTGCCCGGCGCCAGGACGAGCACCCGGTCGGCGGCGAGGCCGGTGGCGGCGAGGATGCGGCGCCGGCAGGCGGCGGCCAGGGCCGCCGGGCCGAGCCCCGGCGCCGGCCGCGACTCGACGAACACGAGGAGCGCGTCGCTCGCCGCTTCGGGCGGCCGGTAGCTGACGGCGGCGGCGCACCCCGTGCGCACCCCGGCGAGGCCGTCGAGGGCGCGCTCGACCTCTTCGGGCGGATGGTTGCGCCCGCGGAGGATCAGCACGTCCTTCGCCCGCCCCGTGAGGTAGAGCTCTTCCGCGTAGAGGAAGCCGGTGTCGCCGGTGTCGAGCCAGCCGTCGACGAGCACCTCGCGGGTCGCGTCCGGCAGCCCCAGATAGCCGCTCATGAGCGACGGCCCGCGGACCCAGACCCGGCCGGCGTGGGCGGCGGGCAGGGCCGCGCCGGCGGCGTCCCGGATCTCGACGGCGAAGCCGGGCAGCGGCCTGCCGACCGACACGAGCTCCGTCCCTCCCGGCGCCGGCAGCGCCCGTCCGGACGTGGCGAGGGCCTCGGCGTCGAAGCGCTCGCTCGTGAACGGGCGGTCGAGATCCGAGAAGGTGACGGCGAGGCTGGCCTCCGAGAGGCCGTAGACCGGGGTCAGCGCCCGCGGCTCGAGGCCCCAGGGCGCGAAGCGCCGGTTGAAGCGCCGCATGACCTCGGCCGACACCGTCTCGGCCCCGTTGAGCGCCACCCGCCAGGAGGAGAGGTCGACCCCCTCGAGCTCGTCGTCGGCGATCTTCTCGAGGCACAGGCCGTAGGCGAAGTTGGGCGCCGGCGAGACCATGCCGCGGTAGCGCGACAGGGTGCGCAGCCACAGCGCGGGGCGCGCCACGAAGAGCTCGGGCGGAATGAGGGTGAGCTCGGCGGCAACGTCGAGGGCGGGGAAGACGCAGCCGATGAGCCCCATGTCGTGGTAGAGCGGCAGCCAGGAGACTCCGGAGGCGCCCGGGACGTGCCGCCAGTGGCGGTTCAGCGCCGCGACCTGGGCGAGGATCGCCCGGTGGCTCAAGGCGACGGGCTTGGGCTCGACCGTCGTGCCGGAGGAGAACTGCACGAGCGCGAGATCGTCCGCCGCCGGCGCCGCGGGCGGCGAGCCGGCGGCGGGCTGCGGCAGCCCGTCGAGGACCGCCAGCTCGAGAGCGCCGCGGCCGAGAGCGACGACCTCCCCGAGGAGCCGGGCCGCGAGCGGCTCGGCCACGAGCAGCCGCGCCCCGGCGGCGGCGAGCATGGCCGCCGTCCGGCGGTGATACTCCCCGAGCCGCCCCAGGCGGACGGGAGGGTAGAGCGGCACGGGAACGGCGCCGGCGGCGAGCAGGCCGAAGAACGCGTCGAAGAAGCCCGGCGCGGTGCGAAACACCGTGCCCACCCGGTCCCCGGGGCGCACCCCCCGGGCCACGAGCCAGCTGCGGGCGCGCTCGGCGCGGCGGCGCACCTCGTCCCAGCCGAGGAACGTCGCCTCCTCGTCGCGGCCGACGAAGCGCAGGCCACCGCTGCCGGCCGCGGCCGCCCCGGCGAGCAGGTCGGCCAGGGTCTCGGCCGGCATGCGGGTCTCGGCCGGCATGCGGGTCTCAGCCGGCATCGTGCTCCCGCTGCCGCAGCTCGACGACGGCGGCCAGATCGCCGACGGTGGCGAGCCCGGTCTCGTCCTCGGGCTGGATCCGCACCCGGAGGCGGTTCTCGATCTCGACGACGAAGGCGAGCGCGCGCAGCGAGTCGAGCTCGAGATCCTCGACGAGCCGGGTCGCGGCGGACACCTCGCCCCGCCAGCCGAGGGTCGCGGCGGCGATGGCCTGGATCTCGGCGAGAATCTGGGGTCGCGTGCGCACGTCGGCTGGCTCGGAAGAGTGGGGCATTATCGCATCGCCGCGCCCGGCTGGCCCCGGTGGGACATTTTGCGTACCATCCCCCCCGTTCGCCGGGACCGACCGTGAGCCAGCCAGAGACAGCCGCCGACTTCCGCCGCGGCATCCTCCTGCCCTGCGCCCTGCTGTTGGGCGCGATGTTCAACCTGACGCTGGTCGTCGCCGGCTTGAAGGAGCTCGTGCTCGACGAGCTGGGCGGCACGATCCGGGACGCGAGCCTGTTCTTCTCCATCGAGACGACCGCCTACATCCTCTTCGCGCCGCTGTGGGGACTGGTGAGCGATCGCCTGGGGCGGCGCAAGGTCCTCGTCGTCACCGGCTTCGCGCTGTCGGCGTTGATCTACGGGTGCTACCAGCTGGTGGACTCGGTGCCGCTCCTGCTGGCCCTGCGCTTCGTCCAGGGGGCCTGCTCGGTGATGGGCTGGTCGCTCGTGATGGCTCTCGTCCTCGATCACCCGGGCGCGGCGCGCAGCGGCCGTTACATGGGAGTCATGGGCGCGGCGCTGATCTTCGGCGTCGGTCTCGGCGCTCCCGCCGGCGGCTACCTGACGAGCGCGCTCGGGGCGCGCGCCCCGCTGGCCGCGGCGGCCGTCCTCTTCGCGCTGCTGGCCGGGCTCGCCCTCCTCCTGCGCGAGCCCGCGAGCCTGCGCCAGGGCCTCGCCGTCGGGCGGATCTTCGCCGCGCTGCGCGCCAGCCCGCGCCTGCTGCTGCCGATGCTCTGCCACTTCGTCGACCGGCTGGCGGTCGGGCTCTTCGTCGTCATCTTCCCGCTCCATCTCGACAGCCTCGGCGCCGGCGCCGCCGTCCGCGGCCGCTACCTCTCGTACTTCCTGCTGCCGTTCGCGCTCCTGCAGCTGGCGACCGGCCGGCTCGCCGAGCGCACGGGCCCCTACCCGCCGCTCATCCTGGGCTCGCTGGCCTACGGCCTCGTCCTGGCGGCGGTCGGCGTCGCCGATCTCCACCTGCTCGGGCCGGTGATGGTCGCCCTGGGCGTCTTCGCGGCCGTGATGTTCCCGCCGGCCATGCTCCTGACCGCGCGGCTCGCCGCGCCGTCGACCCGCGGCAGCGCCATCGGCGGCTTCAACCTCGCGGGCTCGCTGGGCTTCGCCGTCGGCCCGCTCCTGGGCGCCTGGGCCTACGCCGCCTACGGTTTCGGCTTCGCGTTCGCGCTGTGCGGCGCCTTCGAGGTCGCGCTCGCCCTGGGCGCGGCCGGCTGGTGGCTGTGGCGGCGTCCGGCCTGAGCGGCGGCCGCAGCCCTACCACTCGAGCAGGACGAGCTCGGAGCAGAAGCCCGGCCCCATGGCGAAGAGGAGGCCGGGGGAGCCGGGGGCGGGGCGGCGGTCGCGGAGGGTCTCCTCGAGCACCAGGAGGACCGAGGTCGAGGACAGGTTGCCGACCTCCCGCAGGCTCTTCCAGGTGAGCTCGAGGGCGTCCGCGGGCAGCTCGAGGACGCGCTGCATGGCCGCGAGCACCTTGGGACCGCCGGTGTGGGCGATCCACGAGCGCACGTCGCCGCGGGCGAGCCCGTGCTCGGCGAGGAAGCCGTCGACGTCGGCGCGCAGATGCTTCTCCACCATCTCGGGGACCTCGGCCGAGAGCACGATCTGGAAGCCGCGCTCGGAGATGTCCCAGCCCATCACCCCCTCCGTGCCGGGGTAGAAGGCCGAGCGCGTGGCGACGACCCGCGGGCCGTCGCCGCGGCGCTCGGCGCCGCTGACGACGACGGCCGCGGCGCCGTCGCCGAAGAGGCCGGAGGAGATGAGGTTGGCGATCGACAGGTCCTCGCGCTGCAGCGTGAGCGAGCACAGCTCGACGGACAGCAGGACCGCCACCTGGTCGGGGAAACCGCGCACGTAGTCGGCGGCGCGGGCGATGCCGGCCGCCCCGGCCACGCAGCCCAGGCCGAAGATCGGCACCCGCTTGAGGCTGGGGGCCAGCGGCAGCCGGTTCATGAGGCGCGCGTCGAGCGACGGCGTCGCGAGACCGGTGACGGAGACGGTGAAGAGGGCGTCGATCTCGGCCAGCGTCACTCCCGCCGCCGCCGCGGCGCGCTCGATCGCCGCGGCGCCGACCTCGAGGGCGACCCGGATCCAGGCGTCGTTGGCCTCGCCGAAGCTCGCCAGCTCGGCGTAGTCCGCCAGCGGCAGGGAGAGATGGCGGCCGCCGACGAGGACGTTCGAGAAAAGCTGGGCGATCCGCTCGCGGTGGAAGAGCTTGTCCGCCCACTGCGCCTCGGCGGCGGCGAGCAGGTCCTCCTGGGAGTAGAAGTGGGGCGGGAAGGCGTGGCCGACCCCGGCGATCCTCACCGGCGGACCCCGAGCCGCCGCGCCAGCAGCGCGAGGAAGAGGCCGGCCAGCGAGTAGATCGCCAGCCACCGGAGGGTGAGCCCCCACCACGGGTCGCGGCCGCCGCCCAGGTGCTCGGCCACTGCCAGCACGAGCACCGGGCCGCGGAAGATCCAGGCGATCCAGGCGGCGAGCAGGCCATCGAGCCACCACGCCCCGCCGCGCCCCTGGACGAGCAGGAAGAGGGCGCAGAGCGCCACCGCCTCGAGCAGCCAGCCGCCGAGCAGAACGGGGCCGTCGAGCCGGGGGCCGAAGCGGCCGCCGTCCGCGGCGTCGAAGCCGAGGGTGCCGACGCCGATCAGCAGCACCAGCGACAGGACGGCGAGGACGAGGAATCGGATCACGGGGCGCGATGATAGCTCAGCCGCGCCACCGTCGCGCTACACTCGCGCCCCGGCCGGCGGGGAGCAAACCGCTGGCCGCCGGGGCGCGTAGCCCCGGACAGCGCGGTGAGGAGTCGAGAGATGACGGTAGCCAACATCGAGAAGCGCGTCCGCGACCGCTACGGCGAGGGCGCGCAGACCCGGGTGCGGGAGCTGTGCTGCCCGGTCGACTACGACCCGCGGCATCTCGAGATCATCCCCCGGGAGGTCATCGAGCGCGACTACGGGTGCGGCGACCCTTCCAAGCACCTGCGCCCCGGCGAGACGGTCCTCGACCTGGGCAGCGGCACCGGCAAGATCTGCTTCATCGCCGCCCAGGTCGTGGGGGCGCAAGGAAGGGTGATCGGCGTCGACATGACGCCCGGCATGCTCGAGGTGGCGCGGCGCGCCGCGCCGCTCGTGGCCGAGCGCGCCGGCTTTGCCAACGTCGAGTTCCGGCGCGGCCGGATCCAGGACCTGGCGCTCGACCTCGACCGGCTGGACGCGGAGATCGCGGCGGCGCCGGTCGACAGCGTCGAGCGCCTCTTCGCCCTCGAGGAGCGCGCGGCGCAGCTGCGCCGCGACGAGCCGATGATCGCCGCCGGCTCGGTCGACGTCGTCGTCTCCAACTGCGTCCTCAACCTGGTGGAGAACGGCCACAAGCGGCAGCTCTTCGCGGAGATCTACCGGGTGCTCGCGCGCGGCGGCCGGGCCGTCATCTCGGACATCGTCAGCGACGAGGAGGTCCCGCAGGCGCTGCAGGACGACCCCGAGCTGTGGAGCGGCTGCGTCTCGGGGGCGCTGACCGAGAGCGGCTTTCTCGAGGCGTTCGAGAGCGCCGGCTTCCACGGCATCCGGATCCTCGAGCGCCAGCCGGAGCCCTGGCAGACGGTCGACGGCATCGAGTTCCGGTCGGTCACCGTCGAGGCCTTCAAGGGCAAGGAGGGGCCCTGCTGGGAGCGCAAGCAGGCCGTGATCTACAAGGGGCCCTTCAAGGAGGTGCTCGACGACGACGGCCACCGCATGGAGCGCGGCCGGCGCCACGCGGTGTGCGACAAGACCTTCGAGCTCCTGCGCAGCGAGCCCTACGCCGGCCTCTTCGAGCACCTCGAGCCGCGCGAGGCGATCGCGCTGGCCGACGCGGCGCCCTTCGATTGCTCGCGCAGCGCGCTGCGCCACCCGCGCGAGACCAAGGGCGAGGACTACGACGTCACCGCGGCCGCCGCCGGAGCGTGCTGCGGCCCGGAGGGCTGCTGCTGAGCGAGCTCCTCGCAAGCCCGCGGTGCCGGGAGACGGTGGCGGTCCTCGACCTCTCGGGAGGCGGGCGCTGACCCGGCCGCCGGATCGACCGGTCGGGGCTGGCGCTCCGGCGGGCGTCGCCGCGGAGGGAAGCCGCCGCCCGGGGGCCGTGCCGCTGGCCGCGCTGCGCTCCCTCGACACGCTGTGGTTCCAGGTCGCCGGCACGGTGTGCAACCTGGCCTGCACCCACTGCTTCGTGTCGTCCTCGCCCACCAACCACACCCACGAGGCGATGACTCTCGAGGAGATCGTCCCCTACCTCGAAGAGGCCGCGGCGCTGGGCGTCCGCGAGTTCTACTTCACGGGCGGCGAGCCGTTCCTGAACCCCGAGATGGAGGCGATCCTGGCCCGCACCCTCGAGGTCGGGCCGGCCACCGTGCTGACCAACGGCCTGCTGCTCGACGAGGCGCGCTGCGCGCGGCTGGCGGGAATCGCCGCCGGCGCCGAGTACTCGCTCGACTTCCGGGTCTCGATGGACGGCTACGACGCCGCCGCCAACGACCCGATCCGCGGGGAGGGCACCTTCGAGCGCATCCTCGCGGGCATCCGCAACCTCGTGGCGGCCGGCATCAACCCGGTGATCACCGTCACCGAGGTCCACGACGAGAACGCCTCGGCGGCCGGCAAGCGGCGCTTCTTCGCGCTCCTGGCCGAGCTCGGTATCGCGCGGCCGCGCCTCAAGGTCCTGCCCCTGTTCAAGATCGGCGCCGAGGCCGAGCGCTCGGCGACCTACGCGAGCTGGCAGGTGCTGCGCGACGGCGACGCGGCCGACGGCGACTGGGACCACCTGCAGTGCTCGAGCTGCCGCATGGTCACCGACCAGGGCGTCTGGGTCTGCCCGATCCTCGTCAACGAGCCCAGCGGCAAGATGGGCGCGACGCTGGCCGACACCCTGGACCCCTTTCCGCTCGCCCACCCCGCCTGCTGGACCTGCCACGTCTACGGCGTGAGCTGCAAGACCTAGGCTCGACCTCGCTCTGCCCGGACGGCGGTCCCCCGATGGTGATCCCCGTCCGGATCCCGGGATCGCGACTCGCGACCGGATGAGCCGGCCGTTCCCAGCCGTCGACCACACCGCCGCAGCCTCGCCGGCGAGGGAAGTCCCGGCAGGGCACTCTACAAAGGTACTTCATAGAATGAAGTAACTACGACACCTGGCCGCATCGCAGTTGACTTTTGCGCTTGGTCTGCTAGGCTACTTCGCATTCAGAAGTAAACTTCGACCGGCTCGGTGCCCCGCTTCGACGAAATGATCAGCTCTCCGGCCCGCCTGGCGATCCTGGCGACCCTCGTGCCCGGGGACGCGGTGCGCTTCACGGCGGTCAAGGAGGCCACGGGGCTGGCGGACGGCAACCTCCACGTCCAGACCCGCAAGCTGGCCGCGGCCGGCTACCTGGAGATCGCCAAGGGCCGCCGCGGCGGGCGGCGGGTGACCGAGTTCCGGATCACCGAGCTCGGGCTCGAGCGCTTCCGCGCCCACGTCCGCCAGCTGCAGGAGGTGCTCGACACCGAGGTGGGGATCTTCCGGCCGGTGCCGGCGGCGCGCCGCGGGGACGATTCGGAGGTCTGGTCGTGAGCGCGAGGGAACCCGGCCGCCGGATCGCCATCGGCGCCGACCACGGCGGCTTCGAGCTCAAGACGCTCCTCATCCGCCATCTCGAGGGGGCCGGCCATCGCGTCGAGGACCTGGGGACGTCGTCGACCGAGGCGGTCGACTACCCCCTCTTCGCCCGCGCCGTGGCCGAGGCGGTGGCCAGCGGCCGCGCCGACGCCGGGATCGCCATCGACGGCGCCGGCATCGGCTCGAGCATGGTCGCCAACAAGGTGCCGGGGGTGCGCGCGGCGCTGGCCTACGATCTGTCGAGCGCCCGCAACAGCCGCGAGCACAACGCGGCCAACGTGCTGACCCTGGGCGCCGGCCTCATCGGCCCCGGCCTGGCGCGGCAGATCGTCGACGTCTGGCTGGCCACCGAGTGCACCGAGCCGCGCCACCTGCGGCGGGTGGCGATGTTCCAGGAGCCCGTGGCCCCGGCGGCCGGCGGCCGGGCGCCGGCTGGCGACGCCGAGCTGGCGCTCTCCGACGACGACCTCGAGCGGG
>JAOTWP010000266.1 GCA_029862975.1 Acidobacteriota bacterium | reverse complement strand
GAAGCGCGGGGCTGCTCGATCGCGGCGGACGCGCTGCTCTCCGGCCCGCCGGCGTGACGCCCGAAGCCGTCGCGGCCAGGCTCGAGGAGTTGCGCGAGGCGGGCGCGAAGCTGCGCCGGCGGCCGGCGCGCGAGACGCTCGACGTCCTCGAGCGGGTCGTCGAGAGCTGGCGCGATCCGGAGTCGCCGTGGCGGCGCGCGCTCGACCGCGAGCTGCCCGCCGCGACGGGCTTCTCGCCCGCCGGCGTACGGGAAGGCGCGGCGCGCGGCTTCGGAACCTGGAGCGGCGAGGCGCTGCGCGCCGTCGTCGCCCGCGAGATCGGGGGCGCCGAGGCGATCGCAGGCACGTCGACGCCCCTGGTCTCCGGATTCGAGACCACGGCGGTGGTGCTCGCGGGCCAGCTGCCGATGCCGACGGTGCTGGCGATGCTGCTTCCGCTGGTGCTGCGCTCGCCGGTGCTGGCCAAGCCGGCGTCGCGCGACTCCGTCACGCCGCGCCTCGCGGCACGATCCGTGGCCGAGACCGATGCGGAACTCGGGCGCTGCGTCGCGGTCGTCGCCTTCGAGAGCGGCGACGAGGCCTGCACGCGCGCGCTCCTCGCAGCCGACTGCGTGGTGGCGACGGGCTCCGACGCCGCGGTCGCCGCCGTCGCGGCGAAGGTCGAGCCGCCGCGCCGCGTCGTGAGCTACGGACACCGCCTCTCGCTGGCGGCGGTCGGGGCTGCGGCCACGCTCGGCACCGCCCTGGATCGCGCTGCCGAGGGCCTGGCCCTGGACGTGGCGCTGTGGGACCAACTCGGCTGCCTGTCGCCGATCGCGGTCTACGTGGCGGATCCGGCGCCCGCTGCGGCGGATCGCATCGCCGAGGCACTGGCGCGCTCGCTGGCGAAGGTCGAGGAGCGGCTCCCGCGCGGTCGTCTGGAGCCGGCGGCCTCCGCCGCCATCGCGCAGGCGCGCGCCGAGGCCGAGATGCGTGCGGCCGCGGGACGCGGCGTCGTCCTGCACGCCAGCGCGACGACGGCCTGGACGGTCGTGCGCGAGGACGCACCCCTCACGCGTCCGGCCCCGCTCCACCGCTTCGTGCGGGTGCATCCGGTGCGCGACGGCGCCGGGCTCGTCGAGGCGCTGCGACCGCTGGGGCCGCAGCTCGCCGCCGTCGCCCTCGATGGGTTCGGCGCCGATGAGCCTGACCTCGCCCGCGCCCTGGCCGATCTGGGCGCATCGCGCCTCTGCCGCCCCGGTGCGATGCAGAGCCCGCCCCTCGCCTGGCATCACGACGGGCGCGGCGTGCTCGCGCCGTTGGCCCGCTTCACCGACCTCGAGACGCCGCTCGCTTGACGCCGCCGTCATTTGACGCGCCGCAGCAAGTTTGCGGATTCACCAAAGTTTCACAGAAAGCTCACGGGAGAGGGGGTACCTAGTAACAGGACCGGTCCGACGAGCCCGGGTGGGAGGACCCGTATGAAGATCGTTCTGGTTACGCCGAAGAACCCCGCCAGCTTCTGGACCTACGACGAGATCCTCCCGACTCTCGATTCGAGCTGCATCTTCCCCAACCTCTCGATGCCCACGGTAGCCGGGCTGACGCCCCGCGAGCACGAGGTCGTGCTCTGCGACGAGAACGTCGCGGAGATCGACTTCGACGCCGAGGCCGACGTCGTCGGCGTCACCGGCTACATCATCCACAAGGAGCGGATGTTCGAGATCATCGCCGAGTTCCGCCGTCGCGGGCGCTTCGTGGTGGTGGGCGGTCCCTTCGCATCGCTGTGCCCCGAGGAGCTGAGGGGACACTGCGACGTCCTCTTCGTCGACGAGTCGGAGGAGACCTGGCCGCAGTTCCTGAGCGACTTCGAGGCGGGCACCTGGAAGACCGAGTACCGGCCGGCCGAGAAGCCCGACATGACGCTCTCGCCCACGCCGCGCTTCGACCTGCTCGAGGTCGATCGCTATCACGCGCTCACGATCCAGTTCGCCCGGGGCTGCCCCTTCAACTGCGAGTTCTGCGACATCATCGTGATGTACGGCCGCCGCCCGCGCGCGAAGAGCGTCGAGCAGGTGATGGCGGAGGTCTGGGAGTGCCACCGGCTCGGAGCGACGCAGGTGTTCGTCGTAGACGACAACTTCATCGGCAACAAGAAGCTCGCGAAGGAGCTGCTGCGCGAGCTGGCCCGCTGGGGCCGCGAGAACGACTACCCGATCGACTTCAACACCGAGGTGTCGCTCAACGTGGCCCAGGACGACGAGCTGCTCGAGCTCCTGCGCGAGGCCCACTTCACGACGGTCTTCATCGGGATCGAGACCCCGCGAAAGGCGTCGCTCGAGGAGACCCGGAAGACGCAGAACATGCGCGGCGACCTGGTGGAGAGCGTCCGCAAGATCCATGGCTACGGGATCCAGGTACAGGCGGGCATGATCGTGGGCTTCGACCACGACGACGAGTTGATCTTCGAGGAGCAGCTCCGCTTCATCCAGGAGGCGCGCATCCCGGTCTCGATGACGGGCCTGCTCCAGGCCATGCCGAAGACGCCGCTCTACGAGCGGGTCGAGAGGGAGGGGCGCCTCGTCGGCGCCAGCCACGGCGACCAGTTCGTCCTCACGAACATCCTCCCCAAGCAGATGAGCCGGCGCCGGCTCTACATGGGCTACCGCTGGCTCATGGACCAGCTCTACGACTTCGACAACTACGGCGAGCGCACGCTCGCCTTCATGCTCAACCGCGGCCGGCAGGCCGGCCGCGGCCTGAAGCTCTCCAAGGGCGACCTCCGGCGGCTGCTGAAGATTCTCGACCGCACGGTCCTGCGCGGGGGTCCGCGGCGGGCCTGGTTCACGCTCGCGCTGCTCGGCAAGACGCTGCTGCGGCGTCCCTCCGCCTTCAAGGAGGCG
>JAOTWP010000017.1 GCA_029862975.1 Acidobacteriota bacterium | reverse complement strand
CGTGGGCCTGGATGACTGTGGGCGAAAGCGACGGCAACGCCGCGGCGCGGATCGCCAGCCGCGGCCGAAGCGGAGGAAGCCCCGGGTCTCGTGCCCTACCTGGAGTCTTTTTTTGCGACCACAAGCCACGATTTTCCAGACATTTGCGTGAAATGTCGGCGCGCCGACATGGGCTCGGCGGCGGCGCCCGGACGGCTTGACCCCCCGGCGGGGCATGTCCTACACTGCGGCCCGAGCCGGCTGCCGATGATTCTAGCGATCGCCAATCAAAAGGGCGGGGTGGGCAAGACCACCACCGCCATCAACCTGGCGGCCGCGATGGCCTCGAAGGGCCTCAAGACCCTGCTCGTCGATCTCGACCCGCAGGCCAACAGCTCGCTGACCTTTCTCGAGCCGGGCAGCGTCGGGCGCAACGTCTACGACGCCCTGGCGGACGACGAGGTCAGCCTCGAAGAGGTCACCTACAAGGTCCCGGGGATCGATTGCTTGTGGGTCGCGCCGTCGTCGATCTCGCTCGCCAAGATCGAGGCCAAGCTGATCGGCGAGATCGACAGCTACTACCGGCTGCAGGATCGGCTGGCGCCGTTGCGCGGCGACTACGAGTACATCGTCATCGACACCCCGCCGGCGCTCGGCATCATCACGGTCAACGCCCTGGTGGCGGCCAGCCATCTGCTGATTCCGATCCAGTCCAGCTACTTCGCGCTCGAAGGCACCGACGACCTGCTCGAGACCGTGGACAAGATCAAGGCCCGGGCCAACCCCGAGCTGCAGATCCTCGGTGCCGTGCTGACGCTCTTCGACAAGAGGACCCTGCTGTCGCGCGACATCCGCAAGCAGGTGCGGGCGGTGTTCGGCGACAAGTTGTTTGCCACCACGATCTCGAAGAGCGTCCGGCTGGAGGAGAGTCCGGCCTACCGCGAGTCCATCTTCACGTACGCGCCGAAATCAAGCGGCGCCTTCGAGTACTACAAGCTCTCGGAGGAGATCCTCAGCCGGGTGTGAGGGTCGTCGGGAGCGGGAGGAGCCAGAGGTTGGACCAGCCAGACAAGCGACGCGGCCTGCCGGCGCGGGTCAAGATGCGCCACGACACTCATTTCATCGACGAGCTGACCCAGCGCCATCAGGAGCCGGTCGGCCTCATGGTGGCCCTCTCGGCTCTCGAGCCCGACGGCGCGCAGCCGCGAACCGTGATGGGCGACCTCGACGACCTCGTCGGCTCGATCTCGGAGCGCGGGATCCTCGAGCCGATTCTCGTGCGGCCGATCCCGGCGCCGTCGCTCGACGGCCCCGAGTACCGGATCATCTCCGGCGAGCGGCGCTTCCGGGCGGCCCAGCAGGCCGGGCTCGACGAGGTGCCGGTGATCGTCTTCGAGGTCGACCCGGACGAGGCGCTCGAGATCGCCCTGATCGAGAACCTGCAGCGCAAGGACCTGACGCCGTTCGAAGAGGCCGCCGGCTTCCGTGCCCTCGCCGAGCGTCACGGCTACACCCACCAGGAGGTCGCCTCCGCCGTCGGGCGCTCGCGCAGCCTCGTCACCGAGACCCTCAAGCTGCTCGAGATGCCGCCGGCCGTGCGCGAGGCGGCCGAAGAGCTCGGCGTCGCCTCCCGGTCCCTCCTGCTGGGCATCGTGCGGGCGGCCGGCGGCGACGAGGCGGGGATGCTCGCGATGCTCGAGCAGGCGGCCGAAGGGCAGCTCAACCGCGACGACGTCCGCCGCGAGGCCCGGTCCGCGACCCGCGAGCGCGCCGCCGCCCGCCGCAAGCCCTACGTGTTCAAGTTCCGCGCCCCCGACAAGACCTTCAAGCTCTCTCTGAGCTTCCGCCGCAGCGAAGTCGACCGCGGCGACCTGATCGGCGCCCTCGAGACCATCCTCGAAGAGCTCCGAACCGCCGAGCAGGCCGAGCTCGGGCCGATTCCTCAGGCACCCAGGCCGCTGCCGGCGGCGGGCTCGGAGTCCGTCCGCACCGAGCCCGACGTCGAAGAAGAATAGCGGCAAGGAGCGAGAAGGCGCTCGGCCCGCGCGGGCGCCGAGGCGCGAGCGAGCGCCGCTCCAGGCGGCCTCGCGGGCGCTTTCGAGATCACGGGCGGAATGCCGCCCGGGTCTCCTCGGAGGCTTCGGCGAACGCCACGGGGCTGGCTGGGTAGGGCGAAAGAACGGTGACGCCGCGGCGCGGATCGGCAGCCGAGGCCGAAGGATAGGAAGCCCCAGGTTCTTTGGCCTACCTGCAGTCTTTTGGCGACGTTTGGCAGCTGCCATCGCTACGAGGTCGGGAAAGCAACCGGCTCGCGCCGGCGTCGAGGCGCGATCGAGCGCCGCTCCAGGCGGCCTCGCGAGCGCTTTCGAGATCAGGAGCGGAATCCCGCCCGGGTCGCCTTGGCGGCTCTGGGGAACGCCACAAGGGCTGGCTGGGTAGGGCAAGAGAACGGTGACGGCGCGGCGCGGATCGCCAGCCGGGGCCGAAGGATAGGAAGCCCCAGGTTCTCTTGGGCTACCTGGAGTCTTTCGGCGACGTTCGCCAGCTATGAATCGCTGATGGAAGGGATCGGGTTACACTGGGTTGGATACACCAACGCGGCAAGAAGACGCCATGCTCAGGCTCACGCGGATAGCGGTGATCGGTAGTAGCGGCTTTCGTCGAGGGTGGTGCTACCTTCACGGCGTCGCTTGGGTTGCGGTTGGTTTCTTCATAATCTGGC
Organism: Acidobacteriota bacterium; assembly: GCA_029862975.1. Classification (GTDB taxonomy): domain Bacteria; phylum Acidobacteriota; class Thermoanaerobaculia; order Multivoradales; family JAHEKO01; genus CALZKB01. The sequence goes on along the minus strand of JAOTWP010000017.1, from coordinate 43,714 downwards.
TATCGCTCTACTTCGGATGGCGGCTTCTTGACCGTCGCGGGCCTTCGGAGGTACTGGTTCCCTTCGGCGTGATGGTGGCCATCGGCGCGGCAATTGCTTGGCTGGGCCGCCGGTTGATCGCTGCGACCCGCGGAGACCAGCGCTCGGCAGCGATCGTTCGGCGCGCGCTCCTCGTTCTCCTGGGCTGTTTCGTTCTGGTGATAGCCGCGAGCATCATCCGGGCTCTGGGAGGAGCGGCTGATCCGCGCTCCGCGCTGTTCGATCGCTGGAGCGCCGTCTTTCTGGCGCTCGGCGCTCTAGACGGCCTTCTGATCTTTGGAATCCTGTCTCAGCCGCCGGGTCAGCTACCTGACCGCAATGACGGCGGGTGATCGAGATGATCGAGCATGGGCTCGGCGCCAGCCTGCCGGGGAGACTCCTTGGGCAACCGAGCGACGGGGGGTGAAATCGATGTGATCACGGGCAGCGCTTTGGATTCCCATTCCCAGGATGCCACTAGTCGCTAGCAATTTCATCGAGCGTATGACGGGCGCCGTGATTAGCGAGCTCGCTGCGCACGGCGTCCACTGCGAGCGCGAAGAGATGCGCGCACCGGGCGTCGTTCGCCTCAATTTCCTGCTCCATGACCTGGAGCATGTGGTGATCGTCGGCCCAGAGTTTGCTCAGATGTATGCCGGCGATGCGCTCTACGAGCCGATCTACAGGTGGGAGCGCGTGTCACACGACAGGCTCATCGAGAGCTTCGTTGCACGGCTCAGAGGCTATCTCGAGGACAGGGAATGGGAGAAGGCCCTCCCTCGTCCTCCGGGGATCATTGAGCGGTGGAAAGCGCGACTTCTTGGGAGGAAGTAGCGGCTCCGTGTTCATTCATCGTCGGGTCCGCCTTCGAAGGCGCCTCCGGGGAGCCCGGGTCATCGGGATGCGGTCGGCGGTCAGGCCAGGTTGGGTAGGGACGAGAGAACGGTGACGCCGCGGCGCGGATCGAAGGCCGAGGCCGAAGGGGAGGAAGCCCCAGGTTCTTTGGCCTACCTGGAATCTCTTGGCGACGTCCAGCAGCTGGCGAACGCGCAAAGCACACGCCGACGGCCGCAGACTCCTGCCCATGGCGGTTTTAAGTTGACATAATATATCTTATCGGACTCATCCAACGTCTCCTGGGCAGGCTCCTGTCGGCACTCCTCGCCCGCGCACTCGCGCTCTTTTCTTGCCCTGCCGGGATATGGCTCTTCCCGCACGTGATTTCAGTTAGAATGATGCCTTCAGACGATCGGCTTCGCCGACCCCTTCAAGGAAGGAGCGCATCGTGAGTGCAACGACTCCTCGACCCTTGCCCCTCCTCCGTGTCCCGTGGCTCGCGGCGCTCATCGCCGGAGTCCTCGCCCTCGGCGGCGGCACGCCGGGGGGCGCCCAGGACAACATCTTCCAGGACGGCTTCGAGTCCGGCACCTGCCTGGGCTGGCACCTCGCGGTGCCTTTCTGCATCACTCCGACCGTCGGCCTGCGGGTCGAGATCACCTGGGACACGCCGGGCGATCCGGACCCCGACGACGAGGTGGGCTCGGACCTGGACCTCCACGTTCTCCATCCGCTCGCCGCCGGCGACTGGGAGAGCGCGTTCGACTGCTATTCGGGCAACCCGACCCCCGACTGGGGCCTCCCGGGCCAGTTCCACGACGCCGCGCTCATCTTCGAGGACCACGACGGCCTCGGCCCCGAGGCGGTCCAGCTCACGGCTCCCGAGAACCTCGACTACGCCGTGGGGGCCTACTACGTGGACGACGCCGGGTTCGGCGAGTCCTTCGTCACTCTGACGATCTACAGCGGAGGCGTGCCCGTCTACCAGTACCCCGGCAAGCTCCTCTTTCCCGGCGAGTTCTGGGAGGTCGGCCTCGTCACCTGGCCGGGAGCGGGGTTCACGGAGATCGACGTCGTCTGGGTCGGGATTCCCTGATCCCGCGGCGTCCTGGCCAGCGCGAGGCGACCTCGTCGTATTGCCAAAGGCTCCTTTGCGGTGAGGTCTCCCTGCTGCTAGAGTCCGGCCTCCGCACGACTGCGCGATCCGAGCTCTCCGACTCCGGAGGCGCGAGAGCAGTCGCCGCCGGTAGCCGATGAGCAACCACTTCCCCACCGCCGCGACTGCCCTTCTGCCGGGGGCCGCCCTGCTCCTGGGCGGCTGCCTGGGGGCGACGGACCCGGCGCTCTCCGGCGGCCAGCGGGTACCGGGGACCGAGCTCGCCATCTGTCCGAACGACACCGGCTTCTTCCTCTCACCGGACGGCCGGTGGCTGGTGTTCGAGATCGGAGACACCTCCGATCCCGGCTACGTCGCCTTCGCGAGCCCGCGCTTCGCGGTGCTCGACGTCGTGAAGGCCGAGGTTCGCGAGGTGGTCGTGGCCGAGGACGTTCTCGCGCTCGCCGGGGAGCAAGAAGGCCCGCTCGCGGCCCGCGCCTGCTGGGACGCGGACGGCCGCCGCCTCGTGATGCCCGGCCCGGGAAGGGGCTCGTGGTTCGCCATCGACGCCGGCTCCCCGGCGCCCGGCCTGGCCGCGGCCCAGTCTCCGGCTTGCGCGGCCGAGGGGGAGGGCGACGATCCCGCGGCCGGCGTGATCCGGATCGAGCGCCGTTCGCCGCGCCGGGTCGAGATCACGTCGCGCGCCGGCGGCGAGGTGCTGGCGGCGCACGAGGCGGAGGGCGCGGGCTCGACGCGGATCGACGTCGGCCGGCTGCGCCTGTCTCCGGACGGGCGCTACGCAAGCTACGTGGTGACCGAGCGCCAGGGCTCCTTCGCCTCCCCCTCCCGCGCCTTCGTCCTCGACCTTGCCGCTCCCCGTCCCGACCGCCCGCGCCTGCTGGCGGCTCCCGTCCTGGGATCCCCGCTCTGGAGTCCGCAGAGCGTCCTCTACGCCTGTACCGGCGGCCGCGGCGACTCGACGCCGCGCATCGTCCGCTGGAGCCCGGAAGCCTTCGACCGACAACCATCATGAGGTCCCGACCAATGAAACGAACCGCACGCGCCCTGTCCCACGCCCTCTTCGCTCTGGCCCTGCTCGCCATCGCGATGCCCGCCTCGGCCCTCGACCGGGCCGCCGTCCCCACGGACGACGAGCTCGCCGAGCGCCAAGCCCTCGCCGCCCGCCAGCCGCTCTTCGATCGAGCCGGCGTGCCGCCGGAGGCCGCGACGGCTTCCCAGCTGGTCGAGGCCCTCGACATCCCTCCGGGCATCGTCACCGGCTCGTCGCTCACCGGCTCGTCCGCCGCGACCGCGGTGTTCCCGAGCCTGGGCGTCCTGCAGCCGAAGCAGGGCACCACCCTGGCGCTCTTGAGCTCGGGGGTGGCCGGGACCTCGGCGCCCGAGCCCGGGGTCGACTTCCCGCCGTTCGGCGTCGCGGGCGACACCGTGGTCCTCACGATCGACGTCGACGTGCCGATGGGCGCGAACCGGCTGACCTTCGACTACAACTTCCTGAGCGCCGAGTTCCCGGACTTCGTCGGCAGCGTCTTCAACGACACCTTCACCGCCGAGCTCACGGACGCCAACGGAACGCGCACCATCGCCTCGGCCTCGGTGAACAGCTCCTTCTTCTTCGCCGCCTCCGGCTCCCGGGCCGCGGGGACCGGCTTCGACATCTTCACCGAGGATCCCTCGGGCGTCGACACCGACTTCTCCGGCGGCCTGCCGGACGCCGGGGTGACCGATTGGCAGAAGGTCGACGTGGCGATCGCCGACGGCGGCCCCGCGACGCTGGTCTTCAGGATCGGCGACCGGGGTGACGGGATCCTCGATTCCGCGGTCGTCCTCGACAGCGTGGTCATCACCTCGCTCGAGGCCGTCGACCCGAATCCGGCGCTGCTCGACGGCGCCGAGGTGTCCACCGATCCCGAGACGCTGGCCACCGGCGGCGAGACCGTCGAGGGCGCGGCCGCGGACGGCGTGACCCGGGTGCTGCTGCGCACGACCGTTCCGAGCTCCGGCATGGTCGAGTTCACGCTCGAGGACGCCACCGCCCCCGAGGACGGCGGGCTGAGCCAGGTCGGCGGCACCGACCGACTCTCCTCGGTGCTGGTGCCGACGGACGAGACCGCCGAGGGCTTCCAGGCCTTCGCCACCTACCTCGTGCCCGAGGACTTCAACCGTGGCGGCGACGACGGGCTGCGCGAGCGGCCCATCAAGTTCAAGGCCCGCTTCCTCCCCGACAACGGCGACGAGCTCGAGAACGAGCTGCCCTTCAAGCTGGTGCGGCCGCCCGTCGTGCTCATCCACGGCCTGTGGTCCGACGGCGGCACCTGGGGCTTCGGCCTGGCGACCGACTCCAGGTTCGAGACGACGATCGCGGACTACAAGGGCACCCACGCCCGCTTCTTCTCCACCAACCTGCTGGTGCCGGCGCGCTACATCAACGAGGCGCTCGACAAGATGCGCGACGACAAGATCGCCGTGACCCAGGCCGATCTCGGCGGGCACAGCATGGGCGGCATCCTGAGCCGCAACCACGTGGGCCGGTCGACCTACAAGAAGAACGCGAACTACGATGAAGGGGACGTCGACAAGCTCGTGACCCTCAACACGCCGCACACCGGGTCCCCGCTGGCCAACGTGCTGGCGGTCGTGCGGGACATCCTGCCGCAGTTCCTGCTCGACAAGCTGCGGGACTTCGGGAAGGCCATCGACGAGGGGGCCATCGACGACCTGTCCAAGGGCAGCGCCGCGATCAACGCGATCCAGCAGACGCCGGTGCCATCCCACGCTCTCGTCGGCATCGGCGGCTCGGATCTCGTCGGCGACGCCCTGACCCTGCTGCCCGGGGGCCTCGGCCTGCTCTTCAAGATCCTCAACTTCTTCGACGACAACACCGACATCTTCGCGGGCATCCAGCATGACCTCATCGTCGGCCGGCCAAGCCAGGAAGGGGGCATGCCCTCCTCCGCCTACACCGTTTTCGACGGCCTCGGCAGCATCCACACCGCCGTCACGAGCAACTCGGCCTACTCGCAGAAGGCCATCGAGCTCTACAACACCGCCGTCGACGACTCGTCGTTCTCGGAGTTCCCGGCCCCCAGCTCGCTCTTCGTCGAGCCCTTCCTCGAGGATCTCTCCCGCCTGCGGGCCGCCGAGGCGGGACGCGCCAGGGCGGTCATTCCGGACGGGCTGGTGATCACCTCGCCGGCGGACGGCGCCATCGTGGCGTCCGGAAGCGTGCTGCAGGTGACGGTCGCGGCCCAGAACGGCTTCGTGCCGGTCAAGGTGATGATCCTCACGCCGGCGGTGGCCGAGATCAGCGACGAGCCGCCGTTCGACGTCGAGCTGCCGCTGCCGGTCGAAGGGGCGGGCGAGCTCGAGATGGTGGCCATCGGCCTCGACGCCAACGGCGACATCACGTCCTCGGCGTCGATCTTCATCAACCTGGATCCGAACGCGGCCCTGACCGGTGTCACGATCGTCAATCGCGACCCGGTCCTCTTCCTCGGCGAAAGCCGCCGCATCTTCGTCTCCGGCAGCTACGCGGACGGCATCTCCCGCGACATCACCGGTTCCTCGGCCGGGACGCAGTACCTGACCTCCGGCCCGAGCATCTTCACCGTGTCCCCCGACGGCATCGTCACCGGGACGGCCGAAGGCATCGCCACCCTGGTCGCGCGCAACAGCGGCCTGCAGGACAGCATCTCGGTGACCGTCGAGGAGGTGCCGCTCGACACGACGCCGCCGGTGATCGAGAACCTCACCGCCGACCCGAACGTCCTGTGGCCGCCGAACCACAAGATGCGGCCGGTGGCGATCAGCGTCGAGGCGACGGACGACAGCGGCGAGGAGCCGGCGTGCGAGATCACCTTGGTGACGAGCAGCGAGCCGGTCACCGGACCCGGTGACACGACGTCGCCCGACTGGATCGTGACCGGTCCGCTGAGCGTCGACCTGCGCGCCGAGCGCCTGGGCAGCGGCGACGGCCGGATCTACACGATCGAGGTCACGTGCACCGACGAGGCCGGCAACCAGGCGAGCTCTACCGTCGAAGTGCTCGTGCCGCACGATCAGGGCAACTAGGCTGCGAAGGCCATCCGCCTGACGGCCGTGGGCCGGCGGCGCGCCCGAGGCGCCCGCCGGCCGCGGCCGGGCAGCGCCGTGACCGGGCGCCCCCGGCGCCGGACTCCGGGCGCGAAGTCGCGCTATCCTCCGGCTCGTGCGCACCCTCTACCGCTACGTCTTCCGCGAGCTCCTGGGGCCCTTCACCCTGGGGGCGATGGTGTTCACGTTCCTGCTGCTGCTCCAGCTGCTGTTCAACCTGGCGCGGTTGATCATCGTCAACGAGGTGCCGGTGGGCCAGGTGGGCCTGCTGCTGGCCCGCTCGCTGCCCAACATCGTGGTGCTGACGATCCCCATGGGATTGCTCTTCGGCATCCTCGTGGGCATGGGGCGGCTGGCCGCCGACAGCGAGCTCACCGCCATCCGCGCGGCAGGCATCAGCCTGCTGCAGCTCTACCGGCCGATCCTGCGGCTGTCGTCCGTGATGGCCGTGGCCACGGCCGCGATCTACCTCTTCGTCCTGCCGTGGACCAACTCCGCCGTGCAGCTGCAGCTGCTCGAGATCGCCGCCCGCAGCCCTACGAAGCAGGTCCAGGCGCGGCAGTTCTTCGAGGAGTGGGTGGGCAAGGTGCTCTACGTCTTCGACGCCCCGGCCGACGAGAAGCGCTGGTACGGCGTCTTCCTGGCCGAAGACCTGCCGACCGGGGTGACCAAGGTGACGACGGCGCGGGCAGGCGAGCTGCGGCTCGACGTCGACAACGATCGACTGCTCCTGGTGCTCGAGGACGCCGTCGTCCACGAGGTCGACCTCGAGAACCCGGGCCGCTACCCCACGACCTCGTTCCAGAGCTCCACCCAGGTGCTCGAAGACCAGTTCACCTCCAAGCAGCGGGAGAAGTTCGGCTTCTCGAAGGACCCGCGCTCGATGTCGATCGCCGAGCTCCTGGCCCAGCGATCCCGCTCCCAGGCCTCGCCGATGCTGCAGCGCACGGCGCTCGCCGAGCTCCACAAGCGGTTCGCGATCCCGGTGATCTGCCTCGTCTTCGCGCTCCTCGCCCTGCCGCTGGCCGCCTCGGTCAGGCGCACCTCCGGCCGCTCGTCCGGGTTCGCGCTCTCGGTCGGGATCATCGTCCTGTACTGGGTCCTGCTGGCCAACGGCGAGGAGGGCGCGGTCACCGGGCGCTGGCCGGTGGGCATCTCGATCTGGTTCGCCAACATCCTCTTCACGGCGCTCGGCCTGCTCCTGCTCTGGCGCCGCAACAGCGACCGCAGCCTCTTCGGGGCGCTGCGCTGGCTCAGCCGCAAGGTCAGGCCGCGCGGCAGGAGCCTCGCCGCCCGCGCCCGGCGCCCCCGCGGGGCCAGGTCCGCCGCGTCCGGCCGCCCCAGCGCCGTGACGCTGCGGCTCCCCAGCCTCGGCTGGGGCCTGCCCAACCTCCTCGACCGCTACGTGTTCCGGACCTTCGTCGGCGTCTTCGCGCTCGTCCAGCTCTCTCTCATCGCCGTCTTCATGGTGGCCAATCTCACCGAGACGATGGACGAGATCCTCAGGAGCTCGGTCGGCAAGAGCGTCGTGGTCGACTACTACAAGTACCTGTCGCTGCAGGTGTTCTACGACGTGGCGCCGATCGCCGTGCTGCTGACGACGCTCGTCACGTTCGGGCTCCTGTCGCGCAGCAACGAGGTGACCGCGGCCAAGGCGCTGGGCATCAGCCTCTACCGGCTCTCGATTCCGGCGGCCGTGGCCGCGGCTGGCGTCACGCTCGTCTCCTTCGGTCTGCAGGCCGCCGTGCTGCCGGCGTCCAACCAGAAGGTGGCCCGGCTCAAGGACCAGATCTGGGGCGCGAAGATCCGCACCTACCGCCGGGCCGACCGCAACTGGCTGTTCGGCCAGGGGCGCTACATCTACAACTACCGCTCGTACGATCCGGAGGCGCGCGCCCTGAACAACCTCCAGGTGTTCGAGTTCGACGCCGACACCTTCGAGCTCACCCGCCGCCTCTACTCCTCCCGCGCCCAGTACATCGGCGACGCCTGGCTGTTCGAGCCCGGCTGGACGGCGCAGTTCTCCCGCGGCGAGGTGCTGGACTTCACGAAGTTCGACGCCCCCTCCATCGACGCCTACCCGGAGACCCCCGAGTACTTCGAGTCCGAGCTCCGCCTCCCCGACGCGATGTCCTACCGCGAGCTCGAGGAGTACATCGCCGAGCTCGAGGGCAGCGGGCGCCGGGTGCCGGAGATGAGGATCCAGCTCTACAAGAAGATCTCCTTCCCGGTGATCTGTTTCGTGATGGCCCTCGTGGCGCTGCCCTTCTCCTTCCGCCTCGGGCGGCGGGGGGCGCTCTACGGGGCGGGGTTCGGGGTGGTGCTGGGGATGGTCTTCTTCGCCGTCTTCGCCTTCTGCACCACCCTTGGGGAGACCGGAGCGCTGCCCCCCCTGGCCGCCGTCTGGAGCCCCAACCTGGCGTTCGCGCTCTGCGCCGTCTACCTGTTCCTGGGCCTCGAGACGTAGCCCCCTAGAACCGCGACAGGTCACGGCCGAAGAGCCGGGCCTTGACCCAGTCGAAGAGCACCTTGACCTTGTTGGCCGGGCTCACCAGCCGGGTCAGGTAGACCGAGCGCCAGAACAGCCAGGCGCTGCGGCCGCTCCACTGGACGTGGGGCAGGTCGGCGAGGGCGCGGCCGGCGCCGATGTAGGCCAGCATCCCCATCCGCCGGTAGCCGAAGGGCCGCATCTCCCGCTTGCTGCCGAGCACGTCCGCCAGGTAGCGCCCCTGCTGCTGCGCCACCTGCGCCGTGGCCGGCAGCGGCGGCTCGCCGCAGGCGGCGCAGTCGCCCAGCGCGTACACCCCGGCGCGGGCCGGAACGCGGAGATAGCGGTCTACCACGATGCGGCCGTCGGGCTTCGTCTCGAGGCCCAGGTTCTCCACCAGGGGGAGGGGGGCGTTGCCCCCGGCCCAGATCGCCAGGCCGTAGCGCAGGGTGCGGCCGTCGGCAAAGAAGATCTCCGCCGCCTCGACGCGGGACACCGCCGAGCCGGTGCGGACCTCGATGCCGGAGCGCTGGAAGACCCGCCGGGTGTAGTCCGAGAGCGCCTCGCCGAAGCCGCTCAAGAGGCGCTCCCCCGCCTCGACGAGCAGCACCCGGGCCACCGGCGCCAGCGCCGGGAACGACCTGGCGAGCTCTCCGCGCAGCAGGTCCTGGATCTCGGCCGCCACCTCGACGCCGGTCGGGCCGCCGCCCACGACGACGAAGCGCAGACGGCGCTCGACCTCGGCCAGCGGCAGGCCCGGCAGGTCGGCCCCCGCGAAGCGCTCGAGCACGGCCCGGCGCAGGGCACGGCCGTCCTCGACGCTGGCCAGGGGCAGCGCGAACCTCGCGGCGCCGGAGACTCCGTAGTCGGCCACCGCCGCGCCGATGGCGACGACCAGGGTGTCGTACGCGAGGTCGAACTCCTCGGCCCCCACGGCGGAGCGGCACCGCACGCTGCGGCGCTCGAAGTCGACGCCCAGGGCCGCGGCCTCGAGCAGCCTGACGTGCCGCTGGCGGCGCCGCACGGGCTCCAGGATGCTCCGGAACTCCACGCTGCCGCTGACCGCCGAGGGCAGGAGCGGCGTGAAGAGGAAGTAGTTGCGCGGGCTGACCAGGGTGATCTCGAGCGCTGCGCGCCGCAGGTGGCGGATCAGCGAATAGCCGCCGAACCCGCTGCCCAGGACCACGAGCCTGCGCCGCTGGGGGCTGGGATCGGACACGGTCGGCCCACGGTATCCCAGCGCCCACCTGGCGCAAGGGCCTTGATAACATCCCCCGCGGTGGCCATCTTCTTCCTCTTCCTCGTGGCCCTTGCCGCCGGCATCCTCTCCGCGCTGTTCTGGATCCCGGAAGACGACCTGGGCCGGGGCTACTTCCAGACCAACGCGCTCGTGGTCCTCGGCCTGCTCGGGCTGGCCGCGGCGGTGGTCGCCCTCGGCGGCTCCGCGCCCTTCGGCGGCGCGCCGGAGCTCGGGCGCGGAGCCCTGTTCGCGGCGCTGGCGGGAGCCTTCGGCTACTACGCCGCCATCTGGCGCGAGCGCTGGCGGGCGGCGCGCTTCGCGGCGGCGGCCACGCTGGCGGCCGGCGGCCTGGCGCTGTGGCTGGCCGGCCACGCCCTCGTCCGGCCGCTCGTCGCGCTGCCGTTCCACGCGAGCCTGCTGGCCGCCAGCCTCGCCACCTCGGCCCTGCTGCTCGGCTGGTCCCTGGTCACGATGCTGCTCGGCCACTGGTATCTGATCGCGCCGAAGCTCAGCTTCCGGCACCTGACGATCTTCTGCTGGGCGCTCCTGGCCATCGTCGTCTCGCGCTGCGTCACGGTCGGCCTCGCCCTCGTGACGGCGGGCGCCGTCGACCACCTCGTCGAGCCCAACCCGTGGCGGTCGCTCACCGGCTTCGCGGGCCAGGGGATGTTCTTCTGGTTCCGCATCCTCTGGGGCCTCGGGATCCCGCTGGCCCTGGGCCTGATGTCGCTGCACTGCGCCCGCCGGCGCTCGAACCAGTCGGCCACGGGGATCCTCTACGTGCTGGTCGTCGGCGTCCTCGTGGGGGAGATCACGGCCTACTACCTGAGCGCCACCACCGGAGTGCCCGTCTGAGTGCGGATCCGCACTCAATGCAAGGAGTGCGGGCTCCCCTTCCGCTCCCGGCTGACGCGAGAGGCGCGCGACCTCCCCTGCCCCGGCTGCGGCGACTCGCGCCCCGTGGACCTCGAGGCGTGGCCGGCGGACGCGCCGGACACGGTGACCCGCTGCCCGGTCTGCGGCTGCAAGCATCTCTACAAGCAGCGCGACGTCAACCGCGCCCTGGGCTGCCTGCTGGTCGCCGTGGGCGCCGTCCTCGTCCCCTGGACCTTCGGGCTCTCGCTCATCCTGCTCGCCGGCGTGGATCTCTGGCTCTACCTGCGGCTCACCGAGTCCGTCGTCTGCTACCGCTGCGACACCGTCTACCGCGACGCCCGCCCCGGCCCCCGGCAGGGCGAGTTCGATCTCCTCAAGCACGACGTCCTCAAGTACGGCAAGACCTGGCAGGAGGTCGACCTCGGAGACCGGCCGGAAGCCGCGGCAGACGAGCCGTGACTCGGGCGAGTCACGAAGATCGAGGGTGCTCGCATGCGGGAGATGCCGCCGCGCGACCATTCCATCGCCGGTGAACCGACGGCCTTCCTCCGGCCGGGGACTCGGTAGCGATCGCGCGTAGCGCCGCGCGAGAGATCTCCCCCGACCTGGTTTCTGGACTCGTACCCGGCCGCGAATCCCGCCTACGCCAGCTGGCGGATGGGGTCCTGCCGACCGACAGCGCTACGTCTTCGTTCCACAGGTCGACTGAGCCGCCGTAGAGACGATCTCACCGTGCTCGGCGCTGCTGATCAGCCCTGCGTCACGGAAGTCGGTCGCCGCGTGGGCCACGCACGAGACGTACTTGCCGTGGTTCTTCCACGGCACGTTCGTGCCCCGCGGACCGTCGCACGAGCACAGCTGCGCGATGGTGCAGCCGTTGCCCGGGTCCGTCAACCCGCCCAAGGGCGTCGCGGGACACAGATCGGAGCCGTTGGCCACTCCGTCGCCGTCGATGTCCGGATCGCAGGCGTCGCCCACGTCGTCGCCGTCCCAATCCGTCTGGTCGGAGTTCGGCCACATCGGGCAGTTGTCCAGCGCGTCGGACCATTCATCGCCGTCGACGTCCGAGGCGTCGTTACAGGCGTCACCGATGCCGTCACCGTCCGCGTCGGCCTGGTCGCCGTTCGAGACGAACTGGCAGTTGTCGTCGACGTCGGCTACGCCATCGTCGTCATCGTCGCTGTCGCAGGCGTCGCCTTCGCCGTCGTCGTCGGTGTCGTTCTGGTCGGCGTTGGCCGTGACCGGGCAGTTGTCGACGTCGTCATGAGCGCCGTCGTTGTCGTCGTCGGCGTCACAGAGGTCACCGATGCCGTCGCCGTCGGGCGAATCGGCCTGGTCGGGGTTGTCCAGCGTCGGGCAGTTGTCCGGACCGGCCGCGCAAACGTCGGTGACCGCCTGATCCGTATCGCAGACGCCGTCGTCGTCGTCGTCGACGTCACATTCGTCCCCAGCTCCGTCCAAGTCCGTGTCGGTCTGGAACCCGTTCGGTTCGGTCGGGCAGTTGTCCGGACCGCCGGTGCAACCTGACTGGATCGCCGGATCGTCACACACGCCGTCGCCGTCCACGTCTGCGTCGCACGGATCGCCCATGCCGTCCATGTCGAGGTCGATCTGGTCGGCGTTGGCCGTGAACTGGCAGTTGTCGTCGCTGTCGGCCACGCCATCGTCGTCATCGTCGTCGTCGCAGGCGTCGCCGACGCCGTCGAGGTCGGTGTCGGATTGGCCCGGGTTCGAGTCATTGGGGCAGTTGTCGACATCGTCTTCCACGCCGTCTCCATCCAGGTCCGAGATGCCCCCTTGGAGGAGGAGCAGCCAGACGGCGCCGCGATTGACCCCCCCATCATCGTCTGCCGGGGCTCCGACGGCCAGGTCGGACATGCCGTCGCCGTCGATGTCACCCAGGGACGCGACCGAGGATCCGAACTGGTCGTACGTGTCGAGGGGTCCAGAGAAGTTCCCCTCCGTCTGACTGATCTTCTGGTGCGACTTGACCGTGCCATCGGCGCTCAGAAAGAGAATCCACACGGCCCCCCGGCGATCGACACCGCCGTCGTCGTCGCCCGTGGCTCCAGCGACCACGTCGACCAGTCCATCGTCGTCCAGGTCTCCAGGACCACAAAGATCCCACCCGAAGAAATCATCGTCGTCGAGAGTGCCGCTGAAGCCCCCTGTGGACTGCGAGATCTTCTGATGGCTCTTCACGGTGCCGTTGGCGTCGAGAAACAGGATCCAGACCGCTCCGCGGTCTCCCCCACCGTCGTCGTCACCGTTCGCGCCAGCCGCGAGATCGCGGATCCCGTCGCCATCCAGGTCTCCGATGCCCGCGACCGAGATGCCGAAGTAGTCCTCGTTCTCGAGTGACCCCGTGAAGCCTCCCTCGGTATCCGAGATCTTCTGATGGTCTCTCACGGTGCCGTCGGCATTGAGGAACAGGATCCAGACCGCCCCACGGTTCGTCCCGCCGTCGTCGTCGTGGCGACCCGAGACCGCCAGATCGACTACCTCGTCTCCGTCGAGGTCGCCCAGGTTCGAGACGTCGTGTCCGAAGATGTCGCCGTTGTCCAAGCCTCCCGTGAAACCGCCTGACGTCGATGAGATCTTCTCGTGGCTCTTGACCGTGCCATCGGCGTTCAGGAAGAGAATCCACACCGCCCCGCGGTCGGCGCCCCCGTCGTCGTCCTGGTACGCGCCGACCGCAATGTCCTCGTTGCCGTCGCCGTCCAGGTCATCCAGGCCCTCGACGGATGTGGCGAACGCATCGTTGTTGTCGAGGGCGCCAGTAAAGCCCCCTACCACCGATGAGATCTTCCGGTGGCTCTTGACCGTGCCGTCGGTGTTCAAGAAGAGAATCCACACCGCTCCGCGGCGATAGCCGCCGTCACTATCTCTCGGGGCGCCTACGGCGAGATCCGTGACCCCGTCGCCGTCGAGATCACCGATCCTCGCCACCTGGCTGAAGAGATCACCGTCCTGAAGAGGTCCCGCGAACCCGCCTTCCGTGCTCGAGATCTTCCAGTCGCTCCTGACCGCTCCTGGCTGAGCACTTGCTGGACTGGCGCTCACCAGCAACGTCATCAGGCTCGCGACAAGAAGGAATGCCGGCTCTCTGCCCGGGATCCGGGACGCCGAATGCTCCATGATCTCCTCCCTTGGGATCTTCGTTCTCCCAATCGGCTGATGGGCCTTGAAGATTCGCGCCTTTCGGCAGCCCGGCTGTCTTGTCTGCTGAGATCAGGCGAAGACCTGGAGCTTTGCGGCCCTGGGTTTCCCCAGGTGAGCCTTTGTCGAGGCAGTCCATCCTTACACCCTGCACTGGGCTGGAGCGACACCCGAAGAGGTGGGTTCGGCGTCGAGCCATCGAAGCGGTGGACCCAGGAGGGCGCGATGCGGCCGCCGCTCCAGGCCTCGACGCTCCGGGGACCTGGGCGGCGCTCCGGTCGCGACCGCAAGAGCTTCGGAACGGCAGCCAGCGGCTCGCTCCGCGGCCCGACCGGCCTCCCGATCAGCACCCGGCCGCTGGCCGGTGCGGAACAAAACGGGGTTCTGGCGCGTCTATATACAGAGGGCAGGTGGAGCCTCGTCAGCCCATGAGCTCACCCCGTTACCCGGCCATCAGGGTCCGTACCCGCAGCCGGAACCCCATCACGCTGGTCGCGGCCGTCCGGCAGGCCCTGCGCCAGGCGCGCGTCGACCGGGCGCGGATCCGGGAGTTCTCGGACGAGGTCTTCGAGAGCGCCGGCGGAGTCGAGCCCGAGCGGGTCTGCCGGGAGTGGGTGGACGTGGAAGCGCGGCGCTAGCCGCGGCCGGCCGGGGCCCTCAAGTTCCCTCTTCCCAGGAGGCGAGGTACTCCTCCTGCTCGCCCGTGAGCTCCTCGATCTCGACTCCCAGCGACTGGAGCTTGAGCCGGGCGACGGCGTGGTCGAGGTCGCGCGGCAGCTGGTGGACGCCGGGTGGGAGCGGCGCCGCGCCCTTGGCCAGCAGCTCCACGGCCAGGGCCTGGTTGGCGAAGCTCATGTCCATGACCGCCGCCGGGTGGCCCTCGCCGGCGGTGAAGTTGATCAGCCGGCCCTCGCCGAGAAGGTAGACCCGGCGGCCGTCGAGGAGCCGGTACTCCTCCACGAAGGGCCGCACCGCCCGCCGCTCGCGCGCCAGCTCGGCCAGCCCGGGCAGGTCGAGCTCGACCTCGAAGTGGCCGCAGTTGCAGACGATCGCCCCGTCCTTCATCGAGTTGAAGTGCTTCTTGCGGATCACGTGCTTGTTGCCGCTGGCTGTGACGAAGAGGTCTCCCAGGGGCGCCGCCTTGCTCATCGGCAGCACCCGGTGGCCGTCGAGCAGCGCCTCCAGCGCGCGGACGGGCTCGACCTCGACGACCACGACGATGGCGCCCAGGCCCGCGGCCCGGCTGGCCACGCCGCGGCCGGCCCAGCCGTAGCCCACGACGACGACCGTCAGGCCGGCCAGCAGGACGTTCGTGGCGCGCAGGATCCCGTCGATCGTGCTCTGCCCCGTGCCGTAGCGGTTGTTGAACAGGTGCTTGGTGTCGGAGTCGTTGACGGCGATCACCGGGAAGGCCAGCGCCCCTTCCTTGGCCATGGCGCGCAGCCTCGAGACCCCGGTCGTCGTCTGCTCGGTGGCGCCGCGCACCCCCTCGAGCTGCTCGGGCCGCTCGGTGTGGATCCACGAGATCAGATCCGCGCCGTCGTCGAGGATGAGGGCCGGCGGCCGCTCGAGCACGGCGGCGATGGCGCGGTAGAACGACTCCTTGTCCTCGCCGTGGCGGGCGAAGACGGAAACGCCGTGCTCCGCCACCAGCGCGGCGGCGACGTCGTCGCGCGTGGAGTGGCTGTTGCTGGCGCACAGCGCCACGTCGGCGCCGCCCTCGCGCAGCGTCCGCATGAGATTCGCGGTCTCGCTGGTGACGTGCAGGCAGGCCGCGACCCGCAGTCCGGCGAGCGGCTTGTCCTCGCGGAATCGACGCCGCAGATCGCGCAGGACCGGCATGTGCAGGTCGGCCCAGTCGATGCGCAGCACGCCGTCCGGAGTCAGGCGGAGGTCGGCCACGTCGGCCGGAAGCGCGAGACCGGGTACTTCGCTCACCCTGCGGACCACCCCACGTGCCGCTCAGGCGGCGGGCGCCGGAGCCTCGCCGGCCACGCCGGCGGCGGCGCGGATCTCGGCCGCTCGCCCCGTGCGCTCCCAGGTGAAGCTCTCGCCCTCGCGCCCGAAATGTCCGTACGCGGCGGTCGCGCGGTAGATCGGCCGGCGCAGATCCAGGTACTCGATGATGCCGCGCGGAGTCAACGGAAACTCGGCCCGCACGATCCGCTCGAGGGCGCGATCCGAGACCTCCCCCGTGCCGAACGAGTCGACGTTCACGGAGACCGGATCGGCGACGCCGATCGCGTAGGCGAGCTGCACGGCGACCCGCTCGGCGAGCCCCGCCGCCGCCAGGTTCTTCGCCACGTGGCGCGCCATGTAGCTCGCCGAGCGATCCACCTTGGTCGGGTCCTTGCCCGAGAACGCGCCGCCGCCGTGGCTGCCGACGCCGCCGTAGGTGTCGACGATGATCTTGCGCCCGGTCAGGCCGCAGTCCCCCTGCGGCCCGCCGACGACGAAGCGGCCGGTCGGGTTGACGTGGAAGATCGTCCTCTCGTCCAGCAGCTCCGGCGCGATCGCCGTGCGGACGACGTGCTCGATGACCTGGCGCTCGAGCTCGTCGTGCCCGACGTCGGGGTCGTGCTGGGTGGCGACGACCACCGTGTGCACCCGCCGCGGCTGGTGCTCCTCGTCGTACTCGACGGTCACCTGGCTCTTGCCGTCGGGGCGCAGGAACGGCAGGCCGCCGGCCCTGCGGACCTCGGCCAGCTTCTGCGTGAGGGCGTGGGCGAGCACGATCGGCAAGGGCATGAACTGCGGCGTCTCGCGGCTGGCGTAGCCGAACATCAGCCCCTGGTCGCCGGCGCCGCCGGAATCCACGCCCATCGCGATGTCGGGGGACTGGGAGTCGATCGCGCTCAACACCGAGCAGTTGCGGCAGTCGAAGCCGTAGCTCGGGTCGGTGTAGCCGATCTCCTCGATCGTCCGGCGGGCGATCGCCGAGAAGTCCAGGTCGGCCGTCGTCGTCAGCTCGCCGGCGATCAGGACGAGGCCCGTGTTGACGAGCGTCTCGCAGGCCACGCGGCCGACCGGGTCCTTCTCGAGCACCGCGTCGAGGACGGCGTCCGAGATCTGGTCGGCGACCTTGTCGGGATGTCCCTCGGTCACCGACTCCGACGTGAACAAAAAGACTTCTGAAGCGCTCATCGGGGGCTCCGTCCTTGGGTCCAGGCTGGTCTGCGGCGAGTCGGATCGCCGGGCGGCGAGTCCCGGCAGTCTACCCAAGCGCCGCGCGGGCGGTCAATCAGTTGCCGCTCCTCGGATGCCCCGAGTACAGCTCGAAGAAGAGCCCCGCCACGGCGTTGAAGGCGGCCGCCGCGGCGGCGCTGCGCCGCGACTCGAGGCCGCCGCTCAAGGTGGCCACGAGCCCGGCCTGGCGGCGCAGCCCGGCGAGCTCGCGCCGCGGCTCGCCTTCTCCGGTCCGTTCCTCGAACAGCCGGCCGGGGACCTCCAGCGACCCGCTGCCGCCGCAGGCGTAGCCCCCCAGCCCCTGGATCACGGCCCAGCTGCGGACGAAATGGCGGACGCCCTCGCCGAGGTCCAGGGTCTCGATCCCCTCTTCCACGGCGACGTAGAAATGGTAGGAGGCGCCCAGCCTCGCCTCGAGCTCGCGGACCCGCGACCGGCAGCCCGCGATCATCTCGGCGTCGCTCGCCGCCAGGCCGCGGGGCCGGTCGGCGACCTCCTGGGGCACGACGGCCACGGGAACCGGCCGCCCGAGGGCGCGATGGAAGTAGCGCACGACCCCCTCGCGGACGCCGAGGAGGATCTCCGAACGGGTCGAGGCCACCGCCACCTCGACGCCGCGCAAGACCTCCGGGGGAACCGACCTCGTCTTCAATTAGCCTCTCGCAGCGGCCGTTGCGGCCGAGCCCTGGCCGGCACGGTTCCCGAGCTTCGCGGCGGCGTCGTGCATCGAGCGGGCTGGTATCTTCGGGACGGGATGATCGAAAGCCGGCAGAACCGACGGGTCAAGGATATTCGGCGTCTGAGGCGGAGTAAAGGCGACCGGGCGCTCATCGAGGGACCGCACCTGCTGCGGGCGGCGCTCGCCGCCGGCCTCGCACCGGAATACGTCCTGGCGACCCCCGAGTTCGCCGCCCGGCGCGAAGCCGGGCCGCTGCTCGCGGCGCTCGCCGACGTCGTGGAGCTCGTGCGCGCCGACGTCCTCGACTCGCTCGCCGACGCCGACCAGCCCCGCGGCCTCGTCGCGGTGATCGGGCTGCCGCGCCGCGGGGTCGCGGCGCTGCCCGCGACCGCGGACGGCGTCTACGTCTACGCCGACGGGCTCCAGGAGCCCGGCAACCTGGGGGCGCTGGCCAGGATCGCGGAAGCCGCCGGCGCCGCCGCGCTGGTCCTCGGGCCGGGCGCCGCGCATCCCAACCACCCGCGCGCTCTGCGGGCCTCGGCCGGGAGCCTGCTGCGGCTACCCCTCGCCCGCGAAGCGCCGCTCGCGGAGCTGGCAGAGCACCTGCGTCCGTCCGCCCCGGCCTGGCTGGCTCTCGTCCCCCGCGGCGGCGAGGACCTCTACGCCACCCGGCTGCCGGCCGGCGCCGTGGTCCTCATGGTCGGCGCCGAGGGCCCCGGGCTCGGCACCGAGTGCCTGCGCCGGGCCGACCGCTTGCTGTCGCTGCCCATGCGGCCGCCGGTGGAGTCGCTCAACGCGACGGTGGCCGCCGCTCTCGCGCTCTACGAGATCTCCCGCCGCCGCAGCTAGCCGGCTGCTTCCTTCGCCGCGAGGATCGCCGCCGTCAGCTCGGGCACGACCTCGTGCAGGTCGCCCGCGATGCCGTAGCGCGCGACGCCGAAGATCGGGGCTCCGGCGTCCTTGTTGATCGCCACGATGGTGCCCGAGCCCTTCATCCCGACGAGATGCTGGATCGCCCCGGAGATCCCGAGGGCGACGTAGAGCTTGGGCGCCACGGTCTGCCCGCTCGAGCCGATCTGCCGGTCGCGCTCGAGCCAGCCGCCGTCGATGACCGGCCGGCTGGCGCCGATCTCGGCACCCAGCGCCTTCGCCAGCTCCTCGACCGCTCCCATCTTGTCCGCGCCGCCCACCCCGCGGCCCACGGCGACGATGATCTCCGCCGCCGTCAGGTCGATCTGCTCGCCCTCCGCCGCCGCCTCGACCCCCAGGATCTCGCGATCGACGGCCGCCGCCGACGCGTCGAGGGGGCACGGCTCGGCGCTCCCCGCTACGGCGTCGTCGGCCGCGAAGGAGCCCGACTGTACGCTGACGAGGACCGGCGACGGCCCCGTCGCCCGCACCCGCGCCGTGAGCTTGCCGCCGAGGACCGGACGGGTCCACACGATCCCCTCGGAGTCCCCCTCGAAGGAGACGATCTCGGGCACCAGGGAGCCGCCGACGTCGTGGGCCAGCCGCGCCATGTACTCGACGCTCTGGTAGGTGTGGGCGAAGACCAGGTGGCTCGGCCCGTGCGCCGCGACCGCGGCCGCCAGCACCCCGGCGTAGCCGCCCGGCGTGTAGTCGGCCAGCGCCGGGGCGTCCGCGACGTGGACGGCGTCGAGATCGTAGCCCGCCAGGGCCGCGGCGACGGCGTCGACGCCGGACCCCAGAAGCACGGCCTCGCCGCGGCCGCCGAGCGCCGCCGCGAGCGCCTGGCCGGCCGCCACGGCCTCGCGCGACATCCGGTGCAGCTTGCCGTCCCGGTGCTGTACGACGATCCAGACCTTGGCCATCAGATCACCCCCACTTCCTTCTGAAGCGCCTCGGCGAGCGCCTTCGCCGCCGTCGCGGCGTCGCCCTCGAGCATCTGGGCGCCGCCGACGGCGGCGGGGAACGCCACCGACAGGACCTCGAGGGTCGCGCCGGCGGCGCCCACCGCGCCCGGATCGAGGCCGAGGTCGGCCGCCGCGACGGCGGCGATCTCCTTGCGCTTGGCCTGCATGATGCCCTTCAAGGAGGCGTAGCGCGGGTTGTTGATGCCGGCCTGGATCTCGAGCACGGCCGGCAGCCGCAGCCGAAGCACCTCGTTCATCCCGCTCTCCATCTCGCGCGTCACCTTGGCGGTGCCGCCGTCCTCGATCTCCACCCCCATCACCAGCCAGGCGTGGGGCCAGCCCAGGCAGGCCGCGACGACGGAGCCCGTGGCCCCGAAGCCGTCGTCGTCGGACTGGGAGCCGGTGAGCACGAGATCGAACTCCTCGCGCGCCACGGCCGCCGCCAGCGCGCGGCCGGTCGACATCGCGTCGCCGCCGGCGAAGGCGTCGTCGAGCAGGTGGACGGCCCGCGCCGCCCCCAGGGCCAGGCACTTGCGCAGGGCCTCCGCCACCCGGGCCGGGCCGAGGCCGAAGACCACGACTTCGCCGCCGGTGCGCTCGGCGATCTGCAGCGCCTCCTCGAGCGCGTACTCGTCGCTCTCGTTGACGACCATCTGCAGCTCCTCGTCGTCGATCCACCGCCCGTCCGCGGCGAGGCGCAGCCTCCCCTCCGTGTCGGGCACCTGCTTGACGCAAACGGCGATTCTCATGGCGGCGCTCTCCTGATCTCCGGGCGGCTCGCCCCGGACCGCTAACATAAAGGCCCCTCCGGAGAGCGTCAAGGCGGCGCCGGATCGCGCATGGACACCTCCCGGGGCGCGTGCTACCTTGAGCGCCGCGCAGGAGACCGCTCATGCCCTTCGTGTCCGCTCTACTCATCGCCCAGATCGGCTCTCCGCAACGGCCGAGCCTCCTCGCGGTCTTCCTCCACGCGGGGCCGATGGCGTGGATCGTGGCCGCGATCCTCGTCGTGATGTCGATCGCCTCGTGGGCGCTGGCCTTCGGCAAGTGGACGCAGATGAACCGCGCGCGGCGCGCCTCGGGCCGCTTCCTGGCAGCCTTCCGCAACAGCCAGCGCTTCAGCGAGGTGGGGGCCGCCGCCCGCAACCTCGCGGCTTCGCCGCTGGTGGGGCTCTTCCAGGCCGGGTACGCCGAGATCGACGCCCAGATCAAGGCGCAGCGCGGCGAGCGGGCGAGCGACGAGTACCGGCTGCGCTCGCTCGAATCGCTGCAGCGCACCTTGCGCCGCGCCGCGGGCAGCGAGCTACGGCTCCTGGCCAAGGGCACGACGTTCCTGGCCACCGTCGCGGCGGCCAGCCCTTTCATCGGCCTCTTCGGCACCGTCTGGGGCATCATGGTCGCCTTCCAGGACATCGGGGTGACGGGCTCGACGTCGCTCGTCGCCGTCGCGCCCGGCATCGCCGAGGCGCTCGTCAACACGGCCCTGGGGCTGGTGGCGGCGATCCCGGCGCTGCTGGCCTACAACTACTTCGCGTCCCGGCTGCGCCAGATCCGCGCCGAGCTCGACGACTTCGTTCTCGAGTTCATGAACCTCGCCGAGCGCAACTTCACCTGAGCATCGCCGGGAATCGGGAACAGGGGACGGGAGGAGCGGGAGCATGGCATTCGGAGTCGGATTCGGAGCCGAGCAGGACGAATCGGTCCTCGCCGACATCAACGTCACGCCGCTCGTCGACGTGATGCTCGTGCTGCTCATCATCTTCATGATCACGGCGCCGATGCTGCACCAGGGCATCGAGGTCGCCCTGCCGCGGGCCGACGCCGACGCGATGCAGCTCGAGGTCGACGATCCCATCGTGCTGTCGATCAATCGCGACGGCATCGTCTACGTGCAGGACGAGCCCGTCCATCCGACGCTGTTGGTGGAGCGCCTGCAGCCGCTCGTCGAGGCGCGAAGCGGCGAGCCCGTCTTCCTCAAGGGCGACCGGGAGCTGGCCTACGGCCGGGTCGTCGAGGTGCTCGACATCCTCCAGCGCGGCGGCATCGAGCAGATCGGCATGGTCACGGAGCGGCCAGGGGGCTGAGCCGCGGTGGCCCCGACCGTCGATCGGATCCTCGCCGGGCGCCAGGCCCTGGCCGCCAGGCCGCGGCGGGCCGGCGTCCTCTACTCGCTGCTGCTGCACGGCGGCCTCGTGGCGGCGGTGCTCGTGACTCCCCTGCTCACCGCCACCGACCGCAAGCCGCCCCGATTCGTGCGGGTGGCCCTGGTCTCGGCCCAGGCGCTGGGCGTCCAGGATCCGGAGCCGGCCCCCGCGCCTGCCCGGCCGCCGGCCCCCGCGCCCGCCCGCCCCGCGCCGCCCCGTCCGGAGCCGGCCCCGGCCGTGAAGCCGACGCCGCGCTCGCCGCAGGATTCCGCTCCGCCGCGGGCGGCGGCGCCCGACACCCTGCAACGCCGGCAGGGCTCCCCCACCGGCAGCAGCACGGGGACCGCCGCGCTGGGGGCGCGGGTGGGCTTCGACAACCCGAGCTTCCGCCACAGCTACTTCGTCGACCGGCTGACCGCGATGCTGGCGGCGCAGTGGCGGCGGCCGGCGCTCGGCGGGGAGCTCGTCGCTCTCGTGCACTTCACGATCCACCGCGACGGCTCGATGTCCGACGCGCGGGTCGTGCAGTCCTCGGGCTACAGCTCGTACGATCTCGCCGCGCTGCGGGCCGTGCAGCAGGCGGCCCCATTCCCGCCGCTGCCGCAGTCCTTCGAGGGCGCGTCCCTCGGCGTCACGGTGGAGTTCATCTGAAGCCGTCGAGGAGACCCCGATGCGTCGCAGCCAGTCCCTGCTCACCCTGATCCTCCTCGCCGCGGCCTCCCTCGTCCACGGCTCGGCGAGCGGCCAGACGCCGCCGGCCGCTCCCGCCGGCGAGGACCCCGCGCAGGGAGACGAGGTCAGGATCACCGTCGGCGGCGAGCTCCGGTCGCAATACCGGCTCGCCTTCCCCGCCACCCGCTCCGCCCTGCCGGCCGCGATGAGCGGCGCCGCCGAGGCGATCGACAGCACGCTGCGGCAGGACCTTCTGGCGAGCCGCGCCTTCGCGATCCAGGGTCCGCAGGCCCTCGCGGCCGTCGAGCTCACGGGGGACAGGGGGCGCGACTTCGAGCTCTACCGCTCGCTCGCCAACGAGATCCTGCTCGAGATCGACGTGGTCTCGGAGGAGGGCCAGGTCGTCCTCGAAGGCCGGGTCTTCGACCTCGCCAGCGGCGACTCGCTCCTCGGCAAGCGCTACCGCGGGGAGGCGGCGGTGGCCCGGCGGATGGCCCACTCCCTGGCCGACGAGATCGTGCTGCTCTTCACCGGGCGGCGCGGCCTGGGTCTGACGACCATCGCGTTCTACTCCGACCGGCAGGCGCCCAACGTGATCAAGGAGATCTACTTGATGGACGCCGACGGCCAGAACCAGCGCGCCATCACCGCCCACAAGACGGTCTCCCTCTCCCCCGCCTGGAGCCCTACCGGCGACGCCATCGCCTACACCTCCTTCTTCTCCGGCCGGCCCGGCGTCTACCTCGTCGACCTCGTGAGCGGCCGCAAGAATCCGCTCGTCACCGAGGGCACCTTCAACGCCTCGCCCTCGTTCTCCCCGGACGGCCGGCAGATCGCGTTCGCCCGCTCGCTGCCGGGCG
The DNA here is from genome assembly GCA_029862975.1 of Acidobacteriota bacterium. GTDB lineage: Bacteria > Acidobacteriota > Thermoanaerobaculia > Multivoradales > JAHEKO01 > CALZKB01. The sequence goes on along the minus strand of JAOTWP010000017.1, from coordinate 20,475 downwards.
GCAACATCGAGATCTTCGTGGCCGACCGCGCGGGCGGCGGCCTGCGGCGGCTGACCAACGCCGGAGGAATCGACACCAATCCGACCTGGAGCCCGACGGGACGGCAGATCGCGTTCACCTCCGACCGCGGCGGCAGCCCCCAGATCTACGTGATGGACCCGGAGGGCACCGAGATCCAGCGCGTGTCGCGGACGGGGCGCTACAACGACGGCGCCGCCTGGTCCCCCGACGGCGACCGCATCGCCTACGCGCAGCGCGCCGGCATCGAGCGCTTCGACATCGTCGTCGTGGACGTCGTGACCGGCGAGAGCCGCCAGCTCACGGCGGGTCCGGGCAGCCACGAGACCCCGACGTTCTCGCCCGACGGGCTCAAGATCGCCTTCGCCGCCAAGTACGGCTCCGGCGTCGGCGCGACGCAGATCTACGTCATGGACGACGACGGGAGCAACGTCCGCCGGTTGACCGGCGACGGGAGCAATTTCAGTCCGTCGTGGTCCGGATACGTCCCCTGAACAGGACGCCTGGCGTCAAATCGGCGGCGGGCTCGAAAACCCAACGATCGCCGTCACTTACAGCTTGCTCGCCGCCTCGACGTTCTGTTACAGTACGCGCGGTCAGCTGGATGTCCGAACGTCGATCGACAGGCACTCGCCGTCGAAGAAGGAGAAGCGAATGAGCTCGAAGTGGATCCCGGCCGCTGGGGCGGCCCTGATTGCCGTGGTACTCGTCTCCGGTTGCGCCAAGAAGCCGCCCGTAATCCCGGAGCCCGCGCCCCCGCCGCCGCCGGCGCCCACCATGCCGACGGTCGTCGAGCCGGCACCTGCGCCGCCCACCGTGATGGACGACACCCCGAACTGGGAGACCGGCGAGCTCGGCGCGCTCAACGAGTACGCCCGCGCCAACGGCCTGCTCGGCGACGTCTATTTCGACTTCGACAAGTCGGACCTGAGGTCGGACGCGACCGATCGGCTGGCCGCCAACGCGGCGTTCATGCGCGAGCATCCGAACCTCGTCTTCACCGTCGAGGGGCATTGCGACGAGCGCGGCACCAACGCCTACAACCTGGCCCTCGGCGACCGCCGGGCCAACGCCGCGTCCGGCTACCTGGGCTCGCTCGGGATCGCCGGCGGCCGGCTGACGAGCGTCAGCTACGGCGAGGAGCGCCCGCAGTGCACCGAGTCGTACGAGAGCTGCTGGGCGAAGAATCGCCGCGCCCACTTCGTCATCACCGGCAACTGACGGCCGCGATGCGCTGGCGATTCCTCCTCGGCACCGCCCTGGCGGCGACGACGGTGGCCGGCTGCGTGGGCACCAAGGACATCGAGGCCATCCAGTCGCAGAACCGGGACATCCAGCGCGAGCTGGCCAACGCCCAGGAGATGGCCTCGACCAAGGAGGAGGTCGCGCGGCTGGAGTCGAGGATCGACGAGCACACGTCGGCCCTGTTGAAGTCGGAGGCAGACGTCCAGGTCGGCCTCCAGCGGCTCTCCGAGCAGATCGAGCAGCTGGAGGCCAACCTCGCCGACACGACGTTCCGCCTCAACGACCTGTCCCAGCAGATCGCGGCGACCAACCAGGAGCTCCGCGCGGTGCGCAACTCCCTCGGCGCCGGCGCCGCGGCCGGGGCGGCCGCCGATCCGAGCTCGGCCGCGTCCGTCCCGGACGATCCGGGAGCCCTGTACGAGGCTGCCCGCGCCGACTACGTGCGCGGCAACTACGAGCTGGCGATCCTCGGGTTCAACCAGTATCTCGAGCATTTCCCGGACTCGGAGCTGGCCGACAACGCCCGTTACTGGATCGGCGAATGCAACTTCAGCCAGGGCAACTACATGCAGGCGATCCGCGAGTTCGATCGCATCCTCACCCAGTATCCGCGCAGCGACAAGCTGGCGAGCGCGCTCTTGAAGAAGGGCTACGCCTATCTCCAGATGGGCCGCGACCAGGAAGGCAGGATCCAGCTGCGCAGCGTCATCAACACCTACCCGGGCTCCGACGAGGCCGCGCTGGCCCAGCAGCGGCTGGATGCCCTCGATCGGGAGTCCTGAGCCGGCGCCTCTTGACCCCCGCCGGCCCCCCGTCTAGACTCCCGCATTCGCCGCGCCGCCCGCGGCCGAGGAACTGACACTCGATGGCCAACAGCAAATCCGCCGAAAAGCGAATCCGTCAAGCCGAGAAACGGCGTGCCAGCAACCGCTTCCACCGCTCCCGCATGCGGACGGCGGTCCGGCAGCTGCGCCAGCTCATCGACGCCGGCCAGGGCGAAGAGGCCCGCGCCGCGCTGTCCAGCACGCTGGGCCTGGTCGCCGCCACGGCCCGCAAGGGCGTCATCCACCGCAACGCCGCGGCCCGTACCCAGTCCCGCCTCACGCGCGCCGTCAACAAGCTCGGCTGACCGCGCCTCGCCCGCGGCCACCCCTCCCGATCCGCGGGCCGCACGGCGCCCGGGCTCCGCCTTGCGTACCGGCCCGGCCGTCTTGCGCCTGCCTGGCTAGAAGCCCTCGAGGAGGTCGATGACGATGGTCTGGGCGAAGTCCTGGGAGACGGATTCGATCGCGATGTCTTCGAGGTCGATGAGCTCTGTCTCGTCGAACTCGTACTGCTCGCTGAACGAGTAGTAGGGCTGCTCCCAGAGCACTTCGTCGTTGTCGGTGCGGCGGAAGTCCATGCTCGCCGTGACGACGATCTCGTACTCGCTGGCCCGGCCTTCGGCAGCTCCGAAGAGGACCGGGCGGACGTGGAATCCGTTGATCGAGCCGCGCAGCACGGCGTCGGCCTCGAGGGCGTTGTTGACCAGCTTGAAGCGCGGCCGGCGGAGGAACTCCTCGCCGATGGCCTGGGTGAGGATGAGATCGACCTGCTGGCGCAGGGTCTTGTTCTCGAGCGGACTGACGTAGATGTTGATGATGTCCGGCGGCAGGCTGCTCGTGCGCCCGACGAGGCCGTAGCCGCAGCCGCCGGCGGCGGCGGCCAGCGCGAGGACCGCCAGGCTCCGGGCGATCCGTGAGATCCGTTGTACTCCTCTGGTGTCACCCCTCATGGCTCTCGTGGTCTCTCGCTTTCTCTCGATCGAATCGTGATGCGGCGCCGTCGCCTAACCGCGGGCGATCTCGGGGCGCCTGAGAAGGCCGTCGAGCAGCCCGTTGACGAAGGCGCCCGACTGCTCCGAGCCGTACCGCTTGGCGAGCTCGATCGCTTCGTCGAGCACCACGAGCGGCGGGACGTCGGGCTCCGCCAGCAGCTCGTAGACGGCCAGCCGCAGGATGTTGCGGTCCACGGCCGGCATGCGCTCCAGGCGCCAGTTCTCGGCCTGGCTCTTCACCAGCTCGTCGATCTCGTCCCGTCGCGCCAGCGTGCCGTCGAAGAGCTCGCCGGCAAAGGCCAGCGCCTGACGTACGAGATCGGGAGCGACGGCCACCGCCTCGCCGTCGTCGCGCGCGGCGAGGTACTCGAAGGGGTCGAAGGACGCCTTCACCTCCCCGGCGTCGGACGCTCCAAGCTCTTTCTGATAGAGCATCTGGAGTGCCATCTCGCGTCCCCATCTCCTCTTGCTGGCGGGCATCTCTCCTGCGCTCAAAGAACGAAGCCGAAGGTCGCCGGACCGCCTCGCGGCCGGCCGGCGCGCTGAGGAACGAGTATACAGCCGCGATCGCCAAACGCGCCTGACACGGCGGCTGGCGCCCCGGGCGCGCGGGGCACTAGACTGCCGCGCATGGCGGACGGCGCGCTGCGAATCGGCATGTGGTCCGGGCCCCGCAACATCTCCACGGCGCTCATGCGCTCCTGGGAGAGCCGGGCGGATACCTTCGTGACCGACGAGCCGCTCTACTCGCACTACCTGTCCGTCACCGACGCGCCCCACCCGGCGCGCGAGCTGATCCTGGAGCGCCAGGAGCGCGATTGGCGAAAGGTCGTCGCCTGGCTTACCGGACCGATCCCCGAAGGTCGCGCGGTCTGGTATCAGAAGCACATGGGCCATCATCTGACTCCGGACGTCGAGCGCGACTGGATCTACGAGCTCGCCAACTGCTTCCTCATCCGCGAGCCGCGCGAGATGATCACCTCGTACGTCAAGATCGTCCCCGAGCCGACGCCCTACGACCTCGCGCTGCCGCAGCAGGTCGAGCTCTTCGAGGCCATTCGCGACGCGACCGGCCGGGTGCCGCCGGTCGTCGACTCCCGAGACGTGCTCGAGAATCCCGAGAGAGTCATCGCCCGCCTGTGCGTGGCGCTCGGGCTCGAGTTCTCGCCGGCCATGCTGCGGTGGCGGCCCGGCTTGCGCCCCACGGATGGGGTCTGGGCTCCCTATTGGTACGACTCGGTCGCGAGAACGACCTCCTTCGGTCCCTATCGCAGCAAGGGCGAAGAGGTGCCGCAGGCCCTTCTCCCCGTGCTGCGGGAATGTCAGGAGCTCTACGAGCTGCTCTACGAGCATCGCCTGCGGTAGGGGCAGTGCGCCCGTGCCAGCGAAAGGATCCGCCATGCGCCAGGAGTACCGCCCGGAGAACCGGGACCTGATCGTCAACATCAACGGTCGCCTCGTCCACCGCGACGACGCCGGCGTGAGCCCCTTCGACTCGGCCGTCCAGGGGGGCGACGCCGTCTGGGAGGGGCTGCGGCTCTACGGCGGCCGGATCTTCGCGCTCGACGCCCATCTCGCGCGGCTCGAGGCGTCCGCCAGGGCGCTGGCCTTCGCGGAGATCCCGAGCCGCCAGCACATCCGCCGCGAGCTGCGGCGCACGCTCGAGGCCAACGGCATGCGCGACGGCGTCCACGTCCGGTTGACCTTGTCGCGCGGCGTCAAGTACACCTCGGGGATGGATCCCCGCCTCAACACGGCCGGTCCGACGCTCATCATCCTCGCCGAGTTCAAGCCGCCGGTCTACGACAAGCGGGGGGTACGGCTGATCACGAGCAGCCTGCGGCGCCCGGCACCCGACGTGCTCGACCCCCGGATCCACCACGCCAACCTGATCCAGTCGATCCTGGCCAAGATCGAAGCGAACCACGCGGGCGCCGACGACGCGCTGATGCTCGACGGCCGCGGCTTCGTGGCCGAGACCAACGCCACCCACGTCTTCGTCGTGCACCGCGGCACCGTCGAGACCAGCCGCCTCGTGGCGTGCCCGGAGGGCGTCACCCGGGCGACGGTCCTCGAGCTCTGCGCCGGGCACGGGATCCCGGCGCGCGAGACCGACCTGTCCCTCGCCGCCGTCTACGGCGCCGACGAGATGTTCTGCACCGGTACGATGGGCGAGCTCGCCGCCGTGGTCGAGGTGGACGGCAGGACGATCGGCGATGGCGCGCGAGGCCCGGTCACCGAGCGCCTGAGCGCTCTCTACGAGGAGCTGACGGCCACGACGGGCGACGAGATCTTCGGCGATGAGTGACGGACGGCAGGCCCCACCGCAAGCCCCACCGCAAGCCCCGGGGAGCGGCCGACCGCGCCCCGCGCCGATCGCCGAAGATCGCTCGCTCGAGCTCGACGAAGCGGCGATGCGCAGCGCCGTCGCAGCGGCGCTCGATCGCGCGGTCGCGCACATCGCAACCCTCCCCGAGCAGCCCGCCTACGTCGACACGGCGGCGGCGGTCGCCGCCTCGAAGTCGCTGGTCGAGCCCATGCCGACCTCCCCCACCCCGCTCGACGACCTGCTGGCCGAGCTCTTCGACCGCCACGCGGCGGCCAGCTTCACGACCGCCGGCCCCGGATACCTCGCCTACATTCCCGGCGGCGGCCTCTTCCACGCCGCGATCGCCGACCTCGTCGCCGACGCGGTCAACCGCTACACGGGCGTGCTCGCCGCCGCCCCTGGGTTCGCGCAGATCGAGCGCAACGTCGTGCGCTGGTTCGCCGAGATCGTCGGCTACCCCGCGGAGACGGGCGGCTTCCTCACCAGCGGCGGCTCGCTCGCCAACCTGGGCGCCATCGTCGCCGCCCGCGTCGACCGGCTGGGGGAACGGTTCCTCGACGGCACGATCTACGTCTCGGACCAGGTCCACCATTGCGTCAGCAAGGCCGCCCGCATCGCCGGATTCCCGCGCGCCAACCTCCGCGTCATCCCGGCGGACGAGCGCTTCCGGATGCCGGTCGCCGCCGTGGAGCGGGCGATCCTCGAAGACCGCGAGCGCGGCCGGCGCCCCTTCCTCCTCGTCGCCAGCGCCGGCACCACGAACAGCGGCGCCGTCGATCCCCTCCCCGCCCTCGCCGACCTGGCGGCGCGCCACGGGCTCTGGTACCACGTCGACGCGGCCTACGGCGGCTTCTTCGCCCTCACCGAGCGCGGGCGCGCGATCCTCGCCGGCATCGAGCGCGCCGACTCGATCGTGCTCGACCCCCACAAGGGCCTCTTCCTGCCCTACGGCACGGGCGCCCTGCTCGTCCGCGACGTCGCGACCCTCGAGGCGGCGCACAGCGAGCACGCCGACTACATGCCCACCCTCCAGGACGACCCCGAGCTTGTCGACCCCTGCGAGATCTCGCCCGAGCTCTCGAAGCCCTTCCGCGGCCTGCGGGTGTGGCTGCCCTTCAAGATGCACGGCGCCGGGCCGTTCCGGCGCAACCTCGACGAGAAGCTCGACCTCACCCGCTGGATCGCCGAGCGTCTCCGCGCCCTCGACGGCATCGAGATCCTCGCCGAGCCGCAGCTCTCGACCCTCGCCTTCGCGGTCGAGGCCGGCCCCGGAACGGGTGCCGGGGCGGCCGCCGAGGCCAACCGGCGCACCGAGGAGCTCCTCGCCGCCATCCTGCGGCGGGGGCGGGTCCACTTGACCGCGACGAGCCTGCGCGGCCGCTTCGCCATCCGGATCTGCGTGCTGTCGTTCCGCACCCACCTGGACCGGATGGAGGCCTGCCTCGAGGACATCGAGGCCGCCCTCGCCGAGACGCTCGCGTCCTGAGCCGCGGCGCTACTCTTCCAGGGTCCGAACGGCCACCTCGCGCTCCGCGCCGCGGCCGCGAACGGTCAGCTCCCACGGGCGGCAGCAGACCTCGCAGTCCCAGATCATCTCCCCGTCGAGGTCCTCTTCGAGGACGATCTCGACCTGCTCCCCGCAGTAGGGACAGACGATGGAGTGCAAGGTGGAGTCGCCGCCTGTCATCGCCGTTCTCGAGGCCATGCTATCCGGGTCTCCGCCCTCCGGCCTCCTGCCCGGTCCCCCGCCGTCGGCGCCGCACCGACCCGGAAGCACGGCGGCATAGAATGCCGCATGCGCGCGCTCTGGCTCGAGGACGGCGAGCTTTCCCTGCGCGACCGTCCCCGCCCCGAGCCACCGGCCGCCGAGGCCCTCGTCAGGGTGCTGCGGGCGGGCATCTGCAACACCGACCTGGAGCTGGTGCGCGGCTACTACCCCTACCGCGGCATCCTCGGACACGAGTTCGTGGGCGTCGTGGAGCGCGGCCCCGAGGCGCTCACCGGACGCCGGGTCGTGGGCGAGATCAACGCCGTCTGCGGCGCCTGCCGCTTCTGCCGCGACAGAGCGCCGACCCACTGCGAGAACCGGACCGTGCTGGGCATCGCCGGCCGCGACGGCGCGCTCGCGGACTACCTCGCCCTGCCCGCCGCCAACCTCCACGCCGTGCCGGACGGCGTCACGGACGACGCCGCGACGTTCACCGAGCCGCTCGCCGCGGCCCTGCGCATCCAGGAGCAGATCGCCGTCGCGCCCGGCCGGCGCGTCCTCGTCGCCGGCGCCGGCAAGCTCGGTCTGCTGATCGCCCGCACCCTGGCGCTGACCGGCTGCGAGCTCACCCTTCTGAGCCGCCGCCCGGAGGCGGCGGCCGAGCTGGCTCCCGAAGGGGTCACCTGCCTGACGGCCGAGGCCCTGGAGCCGCGCGCCTACGACGTCGCCGTCGAGTGCACCGGCAACCCGGAAGGCTTCGAGCTGGCCCGCCGAGCCCTGCGCCCGCAAGGCACGCTCGTCATGAAGAGCACCTACGCCGACCGCCTGACCCTCGACGCCGCACCTCTCGTCGTCGACGAGCTCCAGCTCGTCGGCTCCCGCTGCGGTCCCTTCCCGCCGGCCCTGAAGCTGCTCGCCGAAAAGAAGGTCGAGGTCGAAGACCTCGTCGCGGCCCGCTATCCGCTCGCCGACGCCCTCCAGGCGATCCAGCACGCGGCGCGGCCGGGAACGCTCAAGGTGCTTCTCCATCCTGGAGATGGCGAAACCGACCTGGAGATCGGGACACCTGTTTGACGGATTCTGCCCCGGTCGCGGGTCCCCTCAGCTCCCACGACCGGTGAACGGCTCCAGCCATGCAGAGGGCGCTTTCCAGGTAGGGCGGTGAAGGTCCTGTGCTCGACCGACCGGGTATTTCCCTGCTCAGAGTCTCACCACGGCCCACCGGCCGGAGACGGTCAGCGCGGGGACGCCGTTCACCGCCCTACTTGGAAAGCGCCCTTCGCCCGGCTCAAGAGGTGCACCGGGCGTGGGAGCTGAGGGGGACCCGCGACCGGGCCAAAATCCGTCAAACAGGTGGCGCCGCCCAGAGGAGCTCGGGCTCGTGCAACAGCCCCTGAAAGCCGTCCAGAAAGCGAGCGACGTGCAGGCCGTCGACGAGGGCGTGGTGGACTTCGACCGAGATCGCCAGCCGCCACTCCCCTGCTCTCCTCTCGTGGCGCTTGCCGAGGACGATCCGGGGGATGGAGCCTTTCGCCGGGCAGCGGCGGGCGTGGGCGAAGCTGGTGAAGGCGATCCAAGGCAGCACGGAGTAGTAGATCAGGTCGTCTCTCTCGGGCTGGTCGTCGAGCGTCCGGGAGCGCCGGGCCGCTTCGAGCACGGCGCGACCGGTACGCTCGAACGCGTCGAAGCGCGGGTCGTAGTCGAAGTAGCCGAAGCCGAACGTCTCGTCCTCCCGCATCACGGTCGAGCCACCGTGGACGACCGGGTGCTCGACGACCTCGTCGCCGCGGATCCGGACCTTGAGCTCCGGCACCTCGTTGGCGGCCCGCAGGCTCAGGTAGAGCACCGCCAGGAAGAAGGAGCGTCCCTCCCCTCTCGTGCGCGCGACGAGGGCGCCGACGTCGAGGTCCGTGCAGACGTTGAAGAAGGGCTGCTCGAAGCCCTTGAAGAACTCGAAGTGGCGACGCCGCGCCCAGCGCGAGATCTCGAGGCGACGGGGCTCGGCGGAGCTCATTCGGCGCGCCGGCCGCCGCCTCGCGCGCCGCCCCCGATCAGGGCTCGGGCGTAGAGGTCGAGAAAGCCGGGCCCGTCGATGCCGCGGCAGACCCGATGCGTCGGCAGCCCGGCCCATTCCGGATCGCCGAACGTGTGGTGGCCTTCCGGACAGAACACCGTCTGCCCCCGCGCCACGCCGTCGGTCAGCACCTTGACCTTGCCACGCTCGACCTCGAACAGCGACGGCGCGATCGCGTAGGCGACGGCGATCGAGTCGTGCTGGAAGGTGACGTCGACTCCGCGACTGCTCCGGTAGAACCTGCGGTACTGGCGGTTGATGCGCTCCAGGAACGCTCCGGCCTCGCCGGCTCGAGTCCGGAGCTCCTCGATGAAGGCCGCGTCCATGCTCGCGTCCGCGGCGTACGTCACGTCGAGCCCGACCATCGTCACGGGCCACGGAAACCGGAAGAGATCGGCCATCGCGTGCGGGTCCTGCCAGGCGTTGGCCTCGGCGACGGTCGTGATGTTGCCGCGCTCGCCGGCGAACCCGACGGCGCCGCCCATGACGATGACGTCGCGGACATGGTCGACGATCGCGGGCTCGAGCAGGCGGGCCAGCATCAGGTTGGTGGCCGGACCCAGGGTGACGACCGTGACCTCCCCGGGGTCTCCCAGGATCGCCCGCGCGATGAACTCGGGGGCGGACAGATCGGCTTCGCGGATCGAGGGCGCGATGCGCCCCTCGACGTCGCCCAGCCCGTCCTCGCCGTGCACGAAGACCGGCGGCTCCGACCTGGGGTGATGCAGCGGCTCGGCCGCGCCGCGGTAGACCTGCGCCTCGACGCCGAAGCGCTCCTTGATGTAGAGGGCGTTGCGGGTCGAGTTCTCGAGGGTCGTGTTGCCGAAGGCGGTCGTGATGCCGAGGAGATCGATCGTCGGCGAGAAGTGCGCCAACAGCACGGCGAAGGCGTCGTCGATGCCGATGTCGACGTCGAGAATCACCCTGCCGCGCCGCGCGCCGCCCGCCTGTCCGAACAGGGCCGGCGGAGCGCCGGCCGCCGCCAGCAGCAGGCCCGCGCGCCTGAGAAACGCCCGCCGCACGATGGGCGTCGCGAGGCTCTCCACGCCCGGAACCCGTGTCGATCGGCGCAGCATGGCGAACGTGCTCAGTCGGGCGACGCCCGGCGCATCATGAGATCGGCGTAGAGGTCGTAGAAGCGGTCGAGGTCGAGGTCGAACTGGACCCAGGCCTTGCGCGCGTCGGGCGGGTGCTGCTGATCGAGCTCCCAGGCGAGGGTGTAGCCGTAGTTGATGCCGTGGTCGATGTCGACGTCGACGTACATCTCGCGCTGCTCGGTGATGATCGTCGGATCGAGCACCGCCGCGGCGCTGATCTCGTCCCACATGAAGATCCAGGGCTGCCAGTCGGGGTCGGCGTCGGGCGGCGAGGTGCGGTGGAACTCCTTGATGTACTGCGCTACGGGGTTGGGGGAGCTGCCGATTCTCGCGACGAGCTCGGGGCCGTGCCGCGTCTTGACGGAGATGTCGACCGGCGTGATCGTCACCTTCTTCCAGGGCGCGCGCAGCACCTTGCGGGCGGCCTCGGGATCCCACAGCCAGTTGAACTCCTTGCGGTACTCGGCGCGGTCGATGCCGCCGCCCATCAGCACCAGCTCCTTGGCCTTCGCGGGCAGCTCCGGATCGAGCATCAGGGCCAGGGCGATGTTGGTGAGCGGCCCGGCTCCCCACAGCACGACCTCGCCGGGGTGCGCGTTGACGGCGTCCACGATGAAGTTCGCGGCGTGCCCGGCCGTCGGCTTGGTCGTGGGCTCGCCCTCGGGCAGCGGCACCCGCTCGTACGGACCCGGCATGCCGTCGTTCCAGGCGCCCTTGTAGAGGTGACGGCCGTACTGCATCTCCCAGCGCTCGGTCTCCTCCTTGCTGTTGAGGATCGGGAAGACGGCGCCGCGGTAGACCGGGATGTCGGTGCGGCCGGCGATCTCGAGGGCGCGCAGGGTATGCAGGGTCTCCTGGTCCATCCACAGGTCGCCGCTGACGATGGTGATTCCGAGAACCTCCACCCGGGGCGACTGTACGAACATCAGCACCGACTGCATGTCCGTGCTGCACGGTCCGCGGGCGTCCTGGTCGACGATGACCTTGATCTTCTCGGGCGGCGGCTGGGCGCCGGCCGCGGATCCGCCCGCGATCGTCAACGCGGCCATCCAGCCGGCGATGAGTCGGTGGTCGAGCATGGGCTCCTCTCCTTCACGTCGTTGCCCTCGCGTCCCCTAGAGCCTGGCCGCCTGGCGGGCGATCTCGTCCGTCAGCTCCCGCACGTCGGCCTTGAGACGCTCCACGTCCACAGTCAGGAGCTCGCGGTCGCGCACCACCTGCCGGCCGTGGACGATCACCGTTCGGACGTCCTGGGCGCCCGCCGCGTAGACGAGCGCCGAGTAGACGTCGTACATGGGGATCATGTGGACGGAGTCCACGTCGACGATCAGCAGATCGGCCAGCTTCCCCACCTCCAGGGAGCCGATGCGATCCTCCATGTCGATGGCCCGCGCCCCGCCGATCGTGGCCATCTCCACGACGTCTCGCGCCGGCATCACGCTGCGATCCAGCTGCGCCAGCTTGTGGAGCTTCGCCGTGTAGCCGAGCAGCCCCATCATGTCCAGCGTGTTGCCGCTCATCGGGCCGTCGGTTCCGAGCCCCACGTCCAGCCCGGCGGCGCGCATGGCGAGCACCGGCGCCACCCCCTTGCCGGCCTTGACGTTGGAGACGATGTTGTGGCTCACGCCCACGCCGCGCTCCCGCAGCAGCTCGATGTCCGCCGCGTCCACGAAGATGCAGTGCGCGGCGACGAGCCGGTCGCTCAGCAGCCCGACGGCGTCCAGGTACTCCACCGGGCTCAGTCCGTGCTCGCGCTCGATCTGCTCGATCTCCGCCCGCGTCTCGGCGAGGTGCACGAGCACCGGGACGTCGAGCTCGCGGGCTGCCGCGGCGACGAGCTCGAGGTGCTCGCGGTCCATCGTGTACGGCGCGTGCGGGGCCAGCGCGGGGGTCACCAGCTCGTCGCCCGCGAACTCGGCGATGAACCGCCGGGCGTAGTCCAGCCCGCCGTAGGGAATCTCGGCGTCCGGGGCCGGGAACCCGATGATCGTCTCCCCCAGGACGGCGCGCACCCCCACCGCCCGGGCCGCGCGGGCGACGGCGTCCTCGAAGTAGTACATGTCGACGAACGTCGTCGCGCCGCCGAGCACCATCTCGACGGCGCCCAGCAGCGCCCCCTTGAACACGTGGTCGGCGTCCACGACCGCCGCCTCCAGCGGGAAGATGAAGCGCCGGAGCCGGTCGGGAACGTCGTCTCCCAGGCCGCGGAAGATGGTCATCGACGCATGGGTGTGGGTGTTCACCATGCCCGGCATCACGAGGTCGCCGCCGGCGTCGATCGTCTCCTCGGCGGCGAAGAGCCCGGCGAGCTCGGGGCCGCCGACTCCGACGATCCGCGAGCCCTCGACGGCGACGGTCCCGTCCTCGATGACGCGGAACTCGCCGTCCATCGTGACCAGGTGCCCGTTGACGATCAGCAGATCCGCGTGGCGGGGCTCCCCCACCGCCGGGCCGGCGGCAGCCAGGGCGACCAGGAAGAGCGCACCGACCATCCTCCTAGCCTGCATCCCGGATCCTCTCCTCCACGGGGCACTCCATCCCGTTCAGCTCGAGCTCGCTCGCGCCGAGACTGTACCACCCCACCCTCGGGCTCCGGCTCGATCGGCCTGGCGCGCGCGGACCAGGAGTGGAATCCGGCTAAGGAAAAGAAGAAAGATCCGGGTAAGGAAGAGAACAGGGGAGCTCGCAGCGAGGCCCCCGTTCTCTTCCCTACCCGGCTTCTTTTCACGACCTCCAACCCACCGAGTCGCAACCAGCCCGCCGGGGTCCCGCGCCAACCTCCGAAGCTCGTCGGTCTTCACCCCGAGGCAAGACGCTGCTGAACCGGATCCGCGCTCTAGGGGACCTCGACTAGGGTTACGTAGCGGCCGGCGGGCAGGGGGCCGAAGCGCTGGCGCCGGCCGCTCGGCCAGCGGACGTCGAGGGCGTCGGCCGCCTGCCTCTCCGCGAGGCCGAAGAGGATGCGGGGGTCCTTCGCCGAGCAGTAGCTGCGGCCGCCGATCGCCTGGTCGTAGCTGGCGAGGGTCCCCGCCCTGAGCGCCAGCGCGGCCCCCGTGCCGTCGCGCGAGCTCTCGACGCCGCGCAGCTGCACGCCGAGCCAGCGGTTGCCGGCGACCCCCGAGTTCCTGAAGAGCTGTCCCGGCTCGCCGTTGTTGTTGACCACGAAGTCCGGGAACCCGTCATTGTCGTAGTCGCCCACCGCCAGGCCGCGGCCGACTCGTGGCTCGAGGAAAGCGGCCGGCTGGCTCCCGCTTACGTCGACGAACCGCCCCGCGCCGACGTTGCGGTAGAGCTTCTTGACCTCCGCGTAGGTCACGCCGGCGTGGTAGATCGCGATGTTGTCCATGATGTGGCCGTTCGCCACGAGCAGGTCGCGACGGCCGTCGTTGTCGGCGTCGAGGAACTGGGCACCGAAGCTGCTGTTCATGATGTTCGTCGCGCCGAGGCCGGAGGTGATCGTGGAATCGACGAAGATCCGGTCCCCCTCGTTCGTGTACAGGCGATTGAGCTCGGCGTCCAGGTGGCTCACGTAGAGGTCGATGTCGCCGTCGTCGTCGATGTCCGCGGCGCCGGCGCTCATGCCCGCCTCGGTCTTGCCGTCCTCGCTGAAGCCCGCCCCCGAGAAATAGCTCGCGTCCTCGAAGGTCCCGTCGCCGTTGTTGAAGTAGACGAAGTTGCGCTGGGTGTCGTTGGCGATGAAGACGTCGGGCCAGCCGTCGCCGTCGAGATCGGCGAGCGCCACGGCGAGACTCTTGCCGTCGGGGTTGAGCAGCCCCGCGGCCACGGTGACGTCGGTGAACGAGCCGTCGCCGTCGTTGCGATAGAGCCTGGGCGACGTCCCCGGGAAACTGTCCGGGTGGCAGTAGGCGCGGCGCTCGGGTGTCGGATCGCCACAGACGACGTTGCGGTCGATGTCGTACTGCACGTAGCCCGTGACGAGCAGGTCGAGAGCGCCGTCGCGGTCGTAGTCGAACCAGCCGGCCGCCGTCGCCCAGGCCCCGTCGTTGCCGACGCCGGCCCGGGCGGTCACCTCCTCGAAGGCGCCCTCTCCGGTGTTGCGATAGAGCAGCGAGCGGCGGTAGCCGGACACGTAGAGATCGGGATAGCCGTCATCGTCGTAGTCGCCCACGGCGACCCCGAAGAAGAAGAACCCCGGCCCCACGGACAAGCCGCTCTCGCGAGTCACGTCGACGAAGGTGCCGTCCCCGAGATTGCGGTAGAGGGCCGGCTGCGGTGGCTCGGGCGGTGCAAAGTTCGGCGTCGCCCCGCTGTTGACGAAGAAGGCGTCGAGCCAGCCGTCCTGGTCGTAGTCGAGCCAGCCGACACCCGCGCCCATGGTCTCGACGTAGAGCTTCTCCCACGACGCGGCGCGCTCGTGCCGGAAGTCGATGCCGACCTGCCGCGAGCGGTCCTCGAAGCGGACGGCGAAGTCCTGCCCCCCGAGGTCCGCGCCCGAAGCGCCGCGGCCCGTGGTCGGCGCCGGGACGGGCGGTCCCACGCCCAGCGCCAGCAGCAGGGGCGCCAAGGGAAGGCGACGGGCGACGCGACGCCGCGGACCGGGCCTGAAGCGCATGGCCCGTAGCGTAGCCCAGCCCGCTTCTTGACTCGACCTCCGGCCGGTCGTAGAGTCGTTTTCGCTCCGGCGCCCCAGAAACCGTCGAATGCCTCCACTCACCCGCCAGGGGACCCTCGATTCGCTCGAGCTGCGTGCGGCCCGGTCGCCGAAGCCGGCCCCGCCGCCTTGCGCCCGGGCCGGCGAATCCCGCGCCGGCCTCTCGTGGCAGCGCCTCCTCTTGGTGCTCCTCCTCGCCGCCTCGCCGCTCGCCGCCCAGACGGAGCCTCGGCCGGCGGCGCCGAACGAGCGCCGGGCCGTCATCATCGACACCGACCCGGGCACGGACGACGCGATGGCGATCCTGCTGGCGCTGAGCTCGCCCGAGCTGGACGTGCGCGCCTTCACGGTCGTTCCCGGCAACGTGACGGCCGATCAGGCCCTGGACAACGCCCTGCGGCTCGTCTCTCTCGCCGGGCGCTGCGACGTCCCGGTCGCCGGCGGCGCCCGGCGCCCTCTGGCCCAGAAGCTGATCACGGCCGAGTTCGTCCACGGCGAGAACGGCCTGGCCGGCATCGAGCTTCCCGCGCCGGGCTGCGCGGCCGACGCGCGCTTCGCGCCCGACCTCATCATCGACCTGGTGCACGCGATGCCGGGAGAGATCACCCTGGTTCCCGTCGGTCCGCTCACCAACATCGCCCTCGCCCTGCTCAAGGACCCCACCATCGTGCCCCTCGTCAAGGAGGTCGTGATCATGGGCGGCTCGATCACCGAGGGCAACGTGACGGCCGTGGCTGAGGCCAACATCTTCAACGATCCCGAGGCGGCCGAGCTCGTTTTCCAGGCCGGCTGGAAGGTGACGATGGTGGGTCTCGACGTGACCCACAAGACCAACTTCGGGCGCCAGCACCTCGAGCGGCTCGCCCGAACCCACGGCACGCTCAACGATTTCGCGACCGAGGTCATGGCCTTCCTCGTCGAGCTGGCCGCCGACTTCGGCGCCGACGGCACGCCGATGCACGACCCCCTGGCCGTGGGAGTGGTCTTGGACCCTTCGTTCGTCCGCACGAGGCACATGCGAATCGACGTCGAGACGCGCGGTGAGCACACCCGCGGGGCGACGGTGGGCAACCGGCACAACGCCGTCGAGCGCAACGAGCCCGAGGGGGACCGGCTCAAGATGACCGGGATCGATCGGGTCGAGCCGAACGCTCACGTGGCCGTCGAGGTGGACGCCGAGCGCTTTCTGGCGCTCTTCATAGAGCGTTTGAGGAATCGATAGCGGCGGATTTGCCGGCGCGTCCGGCGCTGCGCTAGACTCTGCGCACAGAACGGACAGCCCTTCAACCGGGGGAGGAAGACGGATGAGAAACACGCGACTGGTTGCGGTTCTTGGCGGCGCCCTACTCTGCGCGCAGATCGCCAGCGGACAGACCCTCGACGCCGGCCAGGTCCGCGGCGTCGTCACCGACGAGACGGGAGGCTCGATTCCGGGCGCCACCGTCACGCTGCAGAATCCCGAGACGGGCTTCTCGCGCTCGGCGGAGACCAACGAAAGCGGCACCTACCGGCTGATCCAGATTCCCGCCGGCCGCTACAGCATGCAGGTCGAGCTCAGCGGATTCTCCAGCGAGGTGGCGGACATCGAGGTCAACGTCGGCGCCTCGTTGACGTTCGACTTCACCCTGACGCTCGAGATGGCGACCGAGACGATCACCGTCCAGGCCTCGGCGGCCCCGATCGACGTGGCTTCGGCCGGCGTCAGCCAGCTGATCAGCGAGCAGGCGATCGAGAACCTGCCGCTCCTGGGTCGCGACTTTCGCGACCTCGCCCTGCTGAGCCCGGCCGCCCAGGTCACGCCCGGCCTGCGCGGCGGCCTGCGCCTCGGCGGCCAGCAGAGCGACTACTCGGGGCTCTCCATCGACGGCGCCGACGGCCGCGACAACTTCTTCGGCGAGTTCTTCGGCTCCCTCGAGACCAAGAACTCCGTCATCCCGATCGAAGCGGTCCAGGAGTTCCAGGTCGTCACCAACGGCTTCGCCCCCGAGTTCGGGCGCTCGACCGGCGGCCTGCTCAACGTCGTGACCAAGTCGGGCACCAACCAGCTCCAGGGCAGCGCCCACTGGTACCACCGCAACGACAGCCTCACGGAGGACGACTGGCTGGGCACGCCCCCGAACATCGACAGCCAGAACCAGATCGGCGCCGCCCTGGGCGGGCCGATCAAGCGCGACAAGCACTATTACTTCGTGGCCTTCGACGTGTCGGAGCGCACGGGGCCGCTGGTCACCAAGTTCTCCCGCGACGTCAGCGGCGTATCGGCTCCGGAGCTTGGCATCAGCGACCTCGCCTCCCTCGAGGGGGCCAACGAGCAGTCCCAGGACCTGCTCTCGATCCTCGCCAAGTGGGACTCGCTGCCCAACCCGTCGAACCGGTTCAGCGTCCGCAGCTTCTACACCGAGAACAAGACGAACGGCTTCACCGGCGGCCGCGGCCAGAACCAGATCCAGGCGTCGTTCGGCAACACCGAGAGGTTCGAGAACTCGGGCACCAACACGATCTTCACCTGGAACAAGGTGTCGAAGAGCGGCCGCGGCGCCAACGAGCTCAAGGTCATGTACTCGGATCAGATCCGCCCGCGCGAGCCCAACAGCAACCTGCCCGAGATCAACATCCTCGACACCGGCACCTTCGGCCAGCGCTTCTTCCTGCCCATCCAGGGCGACAACGAGAAGATCACGTTCCAGGAGAACTACCAGGTCGCGTTCGGCGATCACGACGTCAAGTTCGGCGCCGACATCAACCAGTACTCGATCCGCAACAACCGCTTCTTCGGCTGGTCGGCGGGCTCCTACTCGTTCTTCACGCTCGAGGACTTCCAGGCCGGCACGCCCTTCGGATTCATCCAGGGCTTCGGTCTCGGCGAGCCCTACGCCGAGGCCGCGATCCGCACGGAGCGCGTCTACCAGACGGGCTACGGCCTCTACGTGCAGGACAAGTGGCAGGTCAAGCCGAACCTGACCGTCAACTACGGGCTGCGCTGGGACGGCACCGACAACCCGACCGCCCGCTCGCCCATCGCCGGTGAGTCGGTCCCCCTCGGCGTGGGCTCCGGCACCCGGTTCGGCACGCCGCCGCAGGATCCGCCGGACGATTTCGACCAGTTCGGCCCGCGGCTGGGAGCCGCCTACTCCTTCGACATGGGCGGCAGGCCGGCGGTCCTTCGCGGCTCCTGGGGCCTCTACTACGCCCAGACGCCCACGATCTTCCTCGGCACGGGATCGGGCAACACCGCGGTGACCTTCTGCTTCTTCAACCCCGCGTGCATCCCGCCGGGCGGGTATCCCAACCTGTGGCCCGACGCCATCGACCCGGACGACCCGCTGGTGCCCCAGGGCCCCTTCGACACGACCTACGACGACCCGTCCCTGCGCAATCCCCGCGTGATGAACACCACGGTCGCGCTCGAGGTGGCGCTCAACGACAAGTACACCGTCACGACGACCGTGGCCCGCGCCGAATCCGACTACCTGCGCACCGGCGGCTTCAGCAGCACGCAGTGGAATCGCAACTTCGAGAGCCTCGGAACGGACGAGTTCGGACGCACGATCCTGGGAGGGCCGGTCGACGACACCGTCGCCGGCGCGCTCGCCAACGGCAGCTTCAGCAGGGGCCTCTACCAGCAGGCCGTGGTCAACCTCACCCGCCGCTTCGCCGACGGCTTCCAGTGGTTCGTCAACTACTCCTGGTCGTCGAACAAGGACAACGCGTCGAGCGAGCGCGACACCGACACCTACTTCGGGCCGCAGGACCCGTACAACATCGACATCGACTACGGCCGCAGCGCGCTCGACATCCCGCACCAGCTCAAGATCTCCGGGACCAAGGAGCTGGGGAGAGGGTTCCTCGTCAGCGGCCTCTTCATCGCCCGCAGCGGCGTGCCCTACCCGGCGTGCAGCATCGACGACACCAACGGCGACGGCGTCAACAACAACGGCTGCAACAACGACCGTCCCGTCGTCAACGGCCAGTACCTGCTCCAGCGCTACCCGGCGCGGCAGCCGGACTTCTACCAGCTGGACGTCCGGGTGAGCAAGAACTTCAGCCTGGGCGACCGGCGGCACATCGAGGTGATCGCGGACATCTTCAACATCCTCGACGTCGCCAACAAGTACTCCAACCCGGCGATCTCGTCGCTGGTGGCTTCCGAGCTCGACGGGAACCCGCAGCCCGGCGACATCGGTCCCACGGGGGTGCCCTACCGCACTCTCGACCAGGTCTCCCCGGGGAGCACTCCGCGGGCGATCCAGCTGGGCGTGCGTTTCACGTACTAGTGCATCGACGTTCCTTCCTGTCGGCGATGGGGAGCGCGCTGGCGCTCCCCATCGTCGCTCGTGGCCGCGGCATCGACGAAAGAACCGGCGAGAGGACCGGCGACATGCGGGAATCCGACTCCCCGGCGACCCTCCGCTGGCCGCGCCCCATCGGCAGCCCCGTCCTCGACAGCCTGCGGCCGGTCATCGAGGGGTCCCGGCACGTCCGCACGGACGTCGCCAGGATCGCCGAGGTGGCGCGGTGGATGGCCTACGAGGAGCTGCCGTTCCCACGCTTCGGCCTCGACTTCGACCCCGCGACGGACCGCGAGCGGGCCATCGACTTCACGATGGTCTCGAACACGATCAACAGCGCGTTCAGCGATTTCGAGACCGGCGTCAAGTTCGAGACCGAGCTCGAGGGCCGGACCTGGTCCGACTCCCAGGCGATGACGTCCTGCCTGAAACGGGCCATGGCGGAGGGGATCCCCGTCCTCGACGGCCGCTACCTGGCCGCGGTCACCCGCTCCGAGCTCGACGCGATCTTCTCGGGCAACATCGAGATGCCGATGCTCGACGAGAAGCTGGCGGTCCTCAACGAGGTCGGCAGGGTCCTGGCGGAGCGCTACGACGGCTTCTTCCACAACTTCCTCGCGACCTGCTCGCCGCGGCTCTTCGACGGCGGGAAGGGTCTCGTGGACCGGCTCGTCCACGAGTTCCCGCGCTTCGACGACACGAGCCCCTACCGCGGCCGGACGATCCGGTTCTACAAGCTGGCCCAGCTGGCGTACTGGGGGCTCTACTCCGGCTTCCAGGGGCACGGCGGCTTCCGCATCGACGACATCGGCTCGATGACGGCGTTCGCGGACTACATCGTGCCCGTGGCCATGAGGGTCATGGACATCATGGTGTACACGCCGGAGCTCGACGCCAGGATCGAGAGGCACGAGCTCATCCCCCGCGACAGCGACGAGGAGATCGAGATCCGGGCGCACATGCTGTACGCGACGGCGCTCCTCACCGAGGACATCAACGCCCTGCGGCCGCCGGAGCTCCAGGTGATCATCCCGCAGGTGGACGCGCGCTTGTGGGGCAGCTATCACGCCACGCACTGGCCGCACCATCTGACCCGCACGATCATGTACTGAGCCGGCATGTACTGAGCCGGCAGGTGCTGGGCCGGCAGGTGCCGGGCGCCAGGTGCCGAGCCGGGCGGCCCCGCGCCTGCCCGGCTAGCCGTCCGCCGTCAGGGACTCGAGGGCCCGGACGAACTCCTCGTTGTCGGGCTCCAGGGCGAGGGCATTCTCGAGGGCCTGCCGGGCC
>JAOTWP010000265.1 GCA_029862975.1 Acidobacteriota bacterium | reverse complement strand
CTGCGAGCGCTCGCCGGGGTCCCACGCCTTCCCGGGCGGCCCGTCCATGAATCGCCGAGTCTCCACGTTCGCGCTCGTCCTCGCCGCCGCGCTCGCCGCACCGGCGATCGGCGGCGGCTGCGAGCCCTGGCCGGCCAGCCCCTTGCCGCCGCCGCCGGACTACCTCGCGCACCTCGAACGCTGCGGGACCGCCCCGCGCGGAGGATCCGAGGCTCCGCTCCGCGGGTTCGGCGACCAGCCCGGCTGGTACAAGGAGAACGCCCCTCCCGGGGACTTCGGCGACCACCCGCTGGACGACTTTCTGGCCCGCACGCCGACCGCCACCGGAACCGACCCGATCTACGCGCTCGACTTCTCGGCGGATCTGGTGTTTCTCTGGGCCCACGACTTCCTCACGAGCCAGTTCGGGGGCTACCAGATCGACGGCACGTTCAACCCCATCGGTCCCCTCGTGCCGCCGCCCGGCGACATCTTCACGGGAATGTCGACCGATCCCGTCACCGGCGAGGTCTTCATGGTCAGCACGAGCTGCGCCGGTTCGACCCTCTTCACCGTGAATCCCGCCAGCGGCGTCGCGACGCCGGTCGGCGGCGTCGCGGGCGCCGACTGCGTCATCGACGTCGCGATCGACTGCAGCGGCGATCTCTACGCCCTCGACCTGATCTCGGACTCGCTGTACGAGGTGGATCGCGGGACCGGGGCGGCGACCCTGGTCGGCCCCACCGGCATCGACCACAACTTCCCCCAGGGCATGGACTCGACAACGAGAGCGGCGTGCTCTACGCCTGGGCCCACGACGCCGCCACCGACGAGACCGCCTACGGCACGATCGATCTCGAGACCGGTGCGCTCGCCGTGCTGCAGCGTGACGACAGCCTCCACGACGGGGCGATCCGCAGCTCGTGCCCGGTCCCGATCTTCGCCGACGGCTTCGAGAGCGGCGACACGTCGGCGTGGAGCAGCACCGTCCCCTGACCGCCGTGGATCGGGACGGCATGGCCCGGCCCGTCGAGCGGGCGCCGGGGGAGCAGCGGGGCGTGCGGCGCGTCGGCATCGCGGACCTGGGGTCCAACACGGCGCGGCTCGTCGTCTTCGAGTACGAGCCCGGCGCGTGGTTCCGGCTGGTCGACGCCGTCCGCGAGCCGGTCCGCCTCGGCGCCGGCCTGGCGCGGGCCGGCCGGCTCGACCCCGCGGCCGTCGGCAGGGCGCTGGCCGCGGTCGAGCTCTTCGAGGACTACGGGGCGGCCGTCGGGCTCGACGCTCTCGAGATCCTGGCCACGAGCGCGGTGCGCGACGCCGTCAACAGCGAGGACGTGCTGGCGCCGATCCGGCGGGCGGGCTACTCGGTCCGCGTCCTCTCCGGCGAGGAGGAGGCCGAGCTCGGCGTGCTGGCGGTGGCCAACTCCTTCACGGCGACCGACGGCTGGGTGATGGACCTCGGCGGCGGCAGCGCCCAGGTGTCGCGAATGCGCGCCCGCGCCTACGGCGGCGGCCGCGCCTATCCGCTCGGCGCCGTGCGCCTGACCGAGCAGCTGCTCTTCGGCGACCCGCCGGCGGCCGGCGAGATCGCCGCGCTCGAGCGGCTGGCCGCCCGCGAGCTCGGGGCGGTGGCCGCGGAGATCCGCCGCTCCGGGCTGCCGCTCTTCGCCATGGGCGGCACGATCCGCAACCTCGCGCGGATCGACCAGCGGCTGCGCGCCTACCCGCTGCCCGTGCTGCACGGCTACCGGCTCGCCCGGCCCGCGCTCGACGCCGTGATCGACGAGCTCGGCTCGCTGCCCCTGCAGCAGCGGCGCTGGGTCTCGGGGCTGCGCCCCGACCGCGGCGACATCATCCTCGCCGGGGCGCTCGTCTTCCGCTGGCTGATGGAGGCCGCCGGGCTCGACGAGGTCAGGGTGTCGGGAGTCGGCCTGCGCGAGGGCGCCTTCTTCCGCGGCTTCCTGCCGGCGCCCCATCACGTGGAGGACGTGCGGGCGTTCGCCGTGCGCAACCTGGCGCGCCGCTACCCGCAGCCCGCCGCGCACGTCCGCCAGGTCATGCGGCTCGCCGACCGGCTCTTCGCGGCGCTCGCGCCCCTCCACGGTCTCGGGCCGGCGGATCGCAGCCTCCTCGCTGCGGCCTGCGAGCTGCACGACATCGGGGTCGCGCTCGACTACTACCGCCACGACCGGCACGGCCTCTACATCCTGATGTCGGCGGCCCTGCCCGGGTTCGAGCACTCCGAGCTGGCGCTGCTCTCCCTGCTGGTGCGCTACCACCGCAAGGGCGCGCCGCGGATCGGCGCCTACCGGGGCCTGCTCGCCGCGGAGGACGAGGGGCGGCTGCGCTGCCTCACGGCGTGCCTGCGTACCGCCGAGAGCCTCGAGCGCTCGCGGGCGGGCCGGGTCCGCGACGTGGCGGTCGACCTCGACGCCGAGGCCATCCGCCTCACCCTGACCGCCGGGGAGGAGCCGGCGGTCGAGCTGTGGGAGGTGCGGCAGCACGCGGACCTCTTCGCGGCGGCCTTCGGCGGCCGCCGGCTCGAGGCCGAGGCGCGGGTGCTCTGAGCGCGGCCGGCGCCCTCACTCCATGACCGCGGCGAGCAGCTTGGGCGTGACGAGCCAGAGCAGCTCGCAGCTGCGCCCTCCCACGTCCCGCCACGCGCCGGCGTAGCCGAGCCCGGCCAGCGCGGCGGTCGGGAAGCGGATCCGGCCGCCCCCGGTGAGCCGCGCGATCGTCTCGGGCCAGGTGGGGTAGTGGCCGGCCAGCAGCACCGTGCGGACCCCCTCGTCGAGCCCGCGCAGCGCGGTGACGAGGGCCTCCGGCGACTCGCCGTAGAAGCCCGGCTCGAGCCGGATCGGGCTGCCCCAGCCGCCGGCCGCGGCCGCCAGCTCCGCCGTCGTCCGTGCCCGCACGGCGTCCGAGGTGAGCACGAG
>JAOTWP010000109.1 GCA_029862975.1 Acidobacteriota bacterium | reverse complement strand
ATGTAGCCGTCGGGCCAGATGTAGCCGTCGGGCCAGATGTAGCCGTCGGGCCAGATGTAGCCGTCGGGCCAGATGTAACCGTCGGGCCAGATGTAGCCCTCGGGCCAGATGTAGCCGTCGGGCCAGATGTAGCCGTCGGGCCAGAGATAGCCCTCGTTCCAGGCGTAGCTCCCGTCCCAGGCGTAGCCGTCGAGGCCGTCGATGAAGAACGTACCATCCGCCAGCTGATGTGCCCGCCCACCGAAGTGCCCGTTGCCATCGAGGTCGGCGTTGACGTCCAGTCCGAGGTTGCCGCAGCCCTGGATCGAGGCATGGGCCGCGCGGTAGACGTCGATGAGTCCGGAGCCCTGCTGAAAGACGCTGTACGCAATCGAGCCGTCGCCGGCCACCGCCGGCCTGGCCGACCACATCAAGCGGCACTTCACGTCGTCGGCCGAGAGCGACGGATCGGCTTGGAGCATCAGTGCGGCCGCGCCGGAGACCATCGCCGCAGCCTGGGAAGTTCCCGACATGGTGAAGTAGCGACCGTCGTGGTGAAACTCCGGATGCTCGACGGCCAGCTTTGCTCCATGATCCATCTTGGCCGTGATGTGGCCTCCCGGAGCCACTACCTCGGGCTTGATGAAGCCTTCGTAGGTCGGACCTGCGGCCGAGAAAGAGGTGACGTAGTCGTCGGTCGGGTCCTCCGGCGTATACGCGTCGGACATGGCGCCAACGGTGATGACGTATGGCACGTTGCCGGGCACGCCGATCGTCATCGCCTCGGGCCCGAAGTTGCCGGCCGAGGCGACGACGACGATCCCTGCTTGCCATGCCGCCATGACGGCCTGGTTCAGTGGATCGTCCCAGTAGTGCGATATCGGCTGCGCTCCGAAAGACAGATTGAGCACGCGGATGCCGTACAGCGCCTGGTTGGCCACGACGTAGTCGAGTCCGCGGATCACGTCGGCATAGGTGCCCGCGCCGCTGTCGGGAAAGGCCTTGACCGCGACGAGCTCCGCTTCCGGCGCGATCCCGTTGAATCCTGCTCCCTGCTCGCCGATCGAGTCGTTGAGGATGATGCTCTGCACGTGACTGCCGTGGCCGTGGAGATCGCTGTGGTTGTTGACCGAAAGGTCCTGATCGGTGATCGCGTTGTAGTGACTCAGCAGACGGAATTTGTCGTTGGCCTTGCTGTGGAATCCGGTGTCGATAACGGCGACGGTCACGCCCCACCCGGTGATCCCTTCGTCATGAAGACGATCGGCACCGATCAGGGCGGGATAGGGATTGACAGGGTCGCCGGCGCCGTTGCTGGCCACGGCCACCGCCCGATCCTCGTAGATCTGGGAGATCTCGGGGCGATGGCGGACCGAGCCCAGCTGGACAGGGGTGAGTCGTGCCGCCACGCTGTCGATGATCCGAAGCTCGTGAGTGATCCTGCCTCCGGCTTCCCGGACGACTCGGAGCGCGGTCTCCGTGTCCCTTGCTTGGACGATCACCGCCCTCGTCGCGGCGGGAGCGCCGGCACTCACGGGGGTGAGCGTTGCCAGCAGCACCAACATTCCAAGAGTCCGTGGGCGCTGTATCTTCATCTAGGTGCCTCCTCTCGATCTCGCGGGATTGCCCATCGGGCATTTCTGCCGGAGTGTCTGGTCGCGAGGCTCAGCATCGCGTCGGTCTGTGTCGCAAGATCCGCGCCCAGCGTCGACCGAGGGTCATGCGATTGTCCACACTGGTCGTTGCGCCAATAAACCTCTTGTTTTCAAGGCTCTCCGGCGAGCTCAGCCGCTTCGTGTCCGCGCTCGAGAGCGAGCAAGGGCTCAGCCGGGCCGCGGTCCCTGCTGGGAGCGGTCAAACTGCCCGGGTAAGAATTGGCAGGGCAGGTAGTTTCTACCTGAGAATCAGGCGACACGAGCGCCTGGTCGAGCGCCGTTCCTTGAACGGAGGGCCGAGGCGCCCTTGGCGACGTGCTCGTCGCGTCGGCGGAACGCTCGCTGGTGCGGATCGCGCCGTTTCGAGCAGGACCGCGTCGTCAGCGTGCCGGAATCACCGGCGCCGGCGGCGGCGTGAGCATGGCGACGATCTGGTCGAAGGCCGCCGGGGCGACGAGCTCGAAGAGCCCGACTCCGAGGACGGCGAGCGAGAAGAGGACCGTCACCAGGGCTCCCAGGCGCTGCGGCAGGGTGGCCAGGACCATCAGGAACGAGGAGTTCATCTGCTCCTCGCCCCACAGCCAGCCTCCGGCGGCGCCCAGGAAGACGAGGCCGAGCGGAGCGATGACGATGCCCGGCCGCTCGGCGACCAGCCGCTCCGCGGCATCCACGAGGCCGAGCAAAACCACCGCGGCGACCGCGATCATCCCGAGTCCCAGCGTTACGCACATCACCCCCCAGGAGACGGCGCCGGGCCCTCGGAAGACGAAGCGGCTGGAGCTCATCGGACTCCCGGGGTCGACCCCCATGTCGAAGAACCGCCGCCGAAGCGACTCGAGCCCCACGGCGACCAGCCCAAGGCCGATGACGGCTGCGCAGATCGCCTGCAGGCTGGCCCGGTCGAGCCGTTCTCTGACGAAGACGAGGACTTCTTCCACGGGACCCTAGCCTAGCCCAGCCTGGCCCAGCCTGGCCCAGCGCGCAGCGGCCCATCTTCGAGACGTGGTGGCCTCCGGCAACTCCGAGCGCGACACCCAGATCGCCAAGCGCCGGCTCCGGGCGGCCCGCGAGCGCGAGCCCGCCGCGGCCCGCCTCGCGGGTCTCCCGGTGCTAGACTCCACGGGTCTCTGACAGCAAGAAGGTCGTGCGCCGCCCGCGTCGGAGGGACCAATCACGGGAGGGGGAGCGCTCCAATGCTCGGACGTTCGTTTGCCGTCGTCGCCGCCGGCGGGCTGCTGGCTGCCGCCACCTGGGCCCAAGCCGCGCCGCAAGAGGAGTCCTTCCCCACCGAGGGCGTCGGCGGCGGTCTGATCACCGACGGCGTCAACGAATGGCTGATCACGGGCCCGTCCGCCGAGGAAGGCGTGTTCACCGACTTCTACCTGCCCGCGGGCGGCACCGACCATCAGTTCGCCACCTGGTGGTGGTACCGCGTGGAGGGAGATGCGGCCGAGACCCGGATGCCGCCGCCCGACACCGAGAGCTACGTCGGCGACACGGCGCGTCTGACCTGGGCCGACGTCGACGGGCGCGGCCTGTTCTCCGCCGAGGCGCTCGCCGTCATCGTGAGCTTCCCGCCGGGCAGCGTGCTCTATCACACGCTCGGCGTCGGCAACCTCTCGGGCGGCAACCTCGATCTCCACGTCTTCGCCTACCTGGACATGGACATGGACGGTGACGCCGCGGGGGACTCGGCGATCGAGGCGGGGCCCTTTTCGCTCGAGATCACCGAGAGGTCGCGGGCGGTCTACCAGGGAGCTACCGGTCCGGACGCCTACCGCGTCGATGCCTGGCCCGCCGTGCGCGATGCCCTGAACGACGCGGTGGTCGACGACTTCGCCAACACCGGGCTGCCCTTCGGACCGGGCGACTTCAGCGGCGCCTTCCAATGGAACCGGGTCCTTCCGGTGGGCGGCTACCGGGCCTTCCACACCGGCACCTGCGTCAACACCGACGAGCCGCCGTGCGACATAGGAGACCTGGTCTTCGACGACGGCTTCGAGACCGGTGATACGTCCAACTGGGACGCCGTGGTGCCGTAGAGGGCGCCTCGACCTGAACCGTCGGGCTCGACTGTTTCGGCTGCGAGCAGTTTGCCGCGCCGCCGACAGGAGGCGCCCTTGGGGGTGAGGCGTCGGGGCGAATGTGGCGTTGGTTGTGTAGTATCTTGCCGCGACTCAGGCGCCGGTCCGAGGAGCACCTCGAGATCGCCGCTGCGGTGCCGAAGGTGCCGGATCGAGACGCTGCACGGGGCGGCGGCGAGCTGAGGCTTCCCTGCTGCGCCGGGACGCTCCACGGGGAGGCTTGGTGGATTTCGATTGGTCCGATGAACAGCTCGAGCTGCGGCGCGCTGCCGTGGAGTTCGCCTCCAGGCGGCTCGTGGAAGGCGTGATCGAGCGCGATCGCGAGTGCGTTTTTTCTCGCGAGCTGTGGGACGCCTGCGCCGAGTTCGGCCTGCAAGGCATCCTCGTGCCGGCGGAGTGGCAGGGCGCCGGCCATGACCTGCTGACGGCGGTCGCGGTGCTGGAGGGGATCGGCTACGGGGCGCGCGACAACGGTCTCGTGTTCTCGGTCGCCGCCCACGCCGCCTCCTGCGAGGGTCCGCTGGTCGCCTTTGGCAGCGCGGAGCAGAGGCAGGAGTGGCTGCCGCGGCTGGCCGACGGCAGCGCGATCGGCGCCACCGGCATCACCGAACCCGACTCGGGCTCGAACGCGCTCGCGCTGGCGACGACCGCGGTCGAGAGCGGCGGAGGCTGGATCCTCGACGGATCGAAGACCTTCGTGACCAACGCCCCGGTAGCGGACCTCTTCCTCATCTACGCCCGAACCGGGGGCTCGGGCTTTGCGGGCATCACCTGCTTCCTGGTGCCGCGCGGCGCCGACGGACTGACGGTCGGTGAGCCGATCGAGAAGATGGGTGTGCGCACCAGCCCGATGGCCGAGGTGTTCCTGTCGGACTGCCGAGTGCCGGCCTCCGCCGTGGTCGGCGGCGTCGGCTCCGGCGCGATGATCTTCAATCAGACGATGGACCTCGAGCGGCTGCTCGTGATGGCCCCGGCGATCGGCGTCATGGAGCGGCTGCTGGAGCGCTGCACCGAGCACGCGCGGCAGCGCACCGCCGGCTCGATCGCGATCGCCAGGCACCAGTCGATCGCGCACCGCATCGCCGACATGGAGCTCGAGCTCGAGGCGGCCCGGCTGCTGCTCTACCGCGCGGCCTGGCACCGGATGCACCGCGGCACGGCGACGCGCGAGTCGGCGCTCGCCAAGCTCGCGGTCAGCGAGGCCTACGTGGCGGGCTGCCGCAGCGCCGTACAGATCTTCGGGGGCTACGGCTACACGGTCGAGTACGAGCTCGAGCGGGAGCTGCGCGACGCGCTCGCCGCGACCCTGTACGTGGGGACCTCCGAGATCCAGAGGAACCTGATCGCCGGACTCAGAGGGCTCGGATGATCGGCGGCCACAGCGGCGCCTGGTCCAGGGATCCGCGATCGCAAGACAGGTGGGGGCTCCGTTTCCTGCGACCGTGCCTCTTCATGATGATCGCGGCCTTCGTGGCGGCGGAGAGTCACGCCCACAACGTCGGCGACAGCTACCTGTATCTCCAGATCTACGAGGACTCGGTCAGCGGCCGCTTCGAGATCGCGCTGTCGGACTTCAACTCCGCTCTGGGACTGTCGGGGACCGAGCTCGAGATCACGCAGGACACGATCGACGACCAGATCGGCTTTCTGCAGGACTACTACAGCGGGCACGTCACCATCTCCAGCGAGCAGGGCGTCCTCCCGATCGAGTTCACGGGCTACGACGTGCTGGACGTGGATGACGGATTCGCGCGGCTGTCCTTTGACCTCGGCGGTCTGCACGAAGTCCCCGATGTCCTGACCTTCGACTATTCGGTCCTGTTCGACGAAGAGCCGAGCCACCGCGGCTTCCTGCTCGTCGAGCACAACTGGGCGACCGGCACCTTCGCCAACGAGAACCGGATTTCGCTCGTCTTCGGCTCGAGCACGCGCCGACAGGACTTTGACCTCTCATCCTCCGGACGCCTGCGCGGCTTTCTGGCACTCGTCCGCCTCGGCGCCGAGCACATGCTCGAGGGTCTCGACCACGTCTTCTTTCTGCTCGCGCTGCTGTCGACGGTGGCGCTGCGCCGCGAGGGTCGAGACTGGCAGCCCGTCGAGCGCTTCCGGCCGGCGCTCTGGAAGGCCATCACGATCGTGACCGCCTTCGCGGCGGCCCACGCCGTGGCGCTCACGCTCACGGCGCTCGGCCTGCTCCACCTTCGGGAAGCCGTGGTCGAGACGATGATCGCGGCGTCGACCACGCTGGCGGCGGCGAACATCCTCCTGCCCCTGATCCGAGAACGGGTCTGGTGGATCATCTTCGGTCTCAGCCTCTTCCACGGCCTGGGATTCGCGGCGGGCCTGATGGACCTCGGGGTTCTCGAGGAGCATCTCGGTCTGTCGGTCGTCGCCTTCAACCTGGGGGTCGAGGCCGGCCAGCTGCTCGTCGTGCTGGTCCTGTCGCCGCTGCTCTTCCTGGTCCGCCGGCTGGGGATCTACCGCCAGGTCGTCCTGCCCGTCGCGGCGATCGGGATGATCCTGGTCTCCGGAGTGTGGGTGATCGAGCGGGCGTTCGGTGTCGACGTCCCGATGCGGGAGCTGCTGCCGCGCGCTGTCCAAGAGGTGCTTCCATGACGATCGCCACCGCGACGCCGATGCTGCTGCACCGGATGATCGACGAGGCGGCGCTCCGCCACCCCGAGCATCCCGCGATCCGCTGTGATGGCGAGACCACCACCTACGAAGAGCTCGCTCGCCGCGCCAACGGCCTGGCGCGGGTGCTGCTCGCCACCGGCCTCGAGCGGCGGGCGCGCGTCGCCGTGCTGCTCGGCAAGAACCCGCGGGTGCCAGTGGCCTTCTATGGGGTGCTCGCGGCGGGCGGGGTGCTGGTGCCGATCGACCCGAGGTCGCCGGTCGAGCAGGTCACGCGGATCCTGGCCGCGACCGGTGCGACCCACCTCGTCTCCGAGCCCGAGCGGCGTCAGGTCGTCCAGCAGGCGCTGGTTGCCTGTCCGGAGGTGTCGCAGGTGGTCGGCCTCGAGGCCGACGACGGTCTGCCCTTCCGCTGCCAGCCGTGGTCGACGGTCTTCGAGGAGGCTGGCGACCGGCCGCCCGACGTGCCGGTGATCGGTCTCGATCCGGCCTACGTCCTGCACACCTCGGGCTCGACCGGCGCTCCAAAGCTGATCCAGCACACCCACTCGAGCGCGATGAGCTTCGTCGACTGGGCGGTGACGGAGTACTCGCTGACGCGGGAAGACCGCCTCAGCAACCACTCCTCGCACCACACCTGCTTCGCCACCTTCGACTTCTACGCCGCGGCCCGGGCGGCCGCGACGACCGTCATCCTGACTCCGGCGGCGCTGATGATGCCGGCCAGCCTGTCGTCGCTGCTCGAGCGGGAGCGGGTTACGGTGTGGTACTCGGTGCCCACCGCCCTCGTCCAGCTGTCGCTGAGAGGCCAGCTCGAGACGCGGGCCCTGGATTCGATCCGCTGGGTCCTGTTCGCGGGCGAGACCTTCCCTGAAAAGCACCTGCGCCGAATCATGCGGCAGCTCCCCGGCGCTCGCTTCAGCCACGTCTACGGCTCGACCGAGACCAACGTGTGCACCTACCATCACCTGCCGGAGTCGGGCGAGCTCGGCAGCCCGTTGCCGATCGGCAGGGCCTGCTCCAACGCGAGGACTCTGGTCGTCGACGGTGACCTTCGGCCGGTCCCCGACGGCGAGGTCGGCGAGCTGCTCGTGCGCGGATCGACCGTCATGTCGGGCTACTGGGGCGAGCCCGAAAGAAACCGCCAGGTGCTGGTCCGGAGGACCTCGGCCGGCGACCTCGAGGAGACCTTTTTCAGAACCGGGGACCGGGTCACGGTCCTCGACGACGGCAATCTCACCTTCGTCGCCCGCGCCGATCTCCAGGTCAAGGTCCGCGGCTACCGAGTCGAGCTCGAGGAGGTCGAAAGCGCGCTGCTGTCCCTCGATCCGGTCGAGGAGGCCGCCGCCTTCGCGGTCCCCGACGGCGAGGGCAGCTCGGCGATCTGGGCGGTGGTGGTGGCCGGCGACGGCGCTGCCTCGAGCCGCGAGGAGATCGCGTCCGCCGTCGGGAAGATCCTGCCCGTGCACGCGGTGCCGGCCGAGATCGCCGTCCTCGAGTCACTGCCGCGGACGCCGACCGGCAAGGTCGACCGCAACGCCCTGCGCGCGCGGCTCGCCGCGGGGAAGGGCCAGAATGGTGGCTGACAGGCTCCCGCCGCCGGCGGCCCGGGAGGTCGAGGACCGGATCATGGACTTCGTGCGGCGCGAGCTGCTGAGCCCGGAGGTGAACGTCGACCGGGAGGACGACCTGCTGTCGGGTGACCTCCTCGACTCGGTCGCGGTGCTGCGGCTGGCGGCCTTCGTCGAGGAGGAGTTCGAGTTCAAGATCCAGCCTGCGGACTTCGTGATCGAGAACTTTCAGAACGTTGCGGTGCTGGCCGATTACGTTCAGCGTGCCAGCGGTCGTTGATGCAGCGGCAGGAGGGCGAGATCGCCGAGCTCGACGGACAGCTGACCCACAGCCAGACGCAGATCTGGATCGGCCAGCGCCTCAATCCGCAAAGCCCGCTGTACAGCATGGCCTTTGCCTTCGTATTTCCGGAGGAGCTTCGCCCGGATCGCTTCTGCGAGGCGTGGCGGCGGGTCGTCGACGGCAGCGATGCGCTGAGGACCAGGATCGTGGAGGAGGAGAGCGGCGCCGCGCGACGGATCGTGGCGGCGGCCGGCCCCGCGACGGAGGTGATCGACCTCGGGCAGCGCCCCGACCCCGAGGCCGAGTTCCGCGAGTGGTGCCGCGAGCGCTGCGCTCGAACGTTGGCGGTCGGCGGCGAGCTGGTCGACAGCGTGCTCGTCCGGCTTGGCGAGGGCCGGACCGGCTGGTACCTCAACCAGCACCACCTGGTCGCCGACGCCTGGTCGACACAGCTCCTCTACCGCGAGGTTGGAGCAGAATACGAGGCGCTCGCTGACGGCGACGGCAGCGAGCGCCCGTCGCTCGCGGCCTACTATCCGACGGCCGAAGCGTTGCAGTCGAGGGCGGCGGAGGCGCCTGCGGCCCTCGAGCACTGGGCGCGCCGCCAGGAGCGGCCGGGTCGCACGGTCCCGCTCTACGGCCGCAGTGCAGCGCCGGCCGGCACGGCGAGCGCCCGCCGGACCCTGGTGCTCGACGAGGGGCGCTCGCGCGCCCTCGACGGGCTGTGCCGCCAGCCGGGCTTCGCGAGCCTCTCCGGCGAGCTGTCGCGATTCGCGCTGTTCGCGACCCTCGTCACGAGCTGGCTCCATCGGATCAGCGGCAGCTCGGAGCTCGGCTTCGACGCTCCGGTCGCCGGGCGGCCGACGCCGGAGGCCAAGCGTGCGCTCGGCCTTTTCATCGAGCTCTTTCCCTTCGCGGTCAGGGTCGAGCCGGACGACAGCTTCCGGTCGCTCGGCGGCAGGTGCCTGGAGGAGGCCAAGCTGTTTCTCCGCCACGCCCTGCCGGGCCTGAGCGCGCCCTCCGGCGCCGCGGCCAGCAACGTCGTGCTCAATTTCTTCCCGGCGGCGTTCGGCGCCTTCGCCGGCCTGCCGGTCGCGGTGGAGTGGGTCCATCCCGGGCACGGTGACAGCGTGCACGCGCTGCGGCTGCAGGTCCACGACTTCGAAGGATCCGGCCGCTACACCCTGCACTTCGACTGCAACGAGGCGGCGCTCCCGGAAAGGCTGCAGCGCCGCGGCCGCGAGCACTTCGAGAAGCTGCTCGACGCGATGATCGCCGACCCCGACCGCCCGATCGCCGCGGTCGACATGCTGGTCGACGACGAGCGGCGGGCGCTGGCCGCGGTCAACGCGACCGACTCGGCGAAACTGCCGGACCGCTCCGTGGTCGAGATGTTCCAGGCGCGGGCCGAGCTCGAGGGCGACCGGGTGGCGCTGCGCCAGGGCGGCGAGGAGCTGAGCTTCGGCGAGCTCCTCGGGCAGTCCGAGGCGCTGGCCGCTTGCCTGGTGAAGCACGGCGTCGAGCCGGGCGACCGGGTCGCGATTCTCAGCAGGCGATCGACCCTCGCCGTCGTCGCCGTGCTCGCCACGCTGAGGGCACGCGCCGCCTATGTTCCCATCGACCCCTCGGTGCCGCGGGCACGGCTGGACCACGTCCTCGAGGACTCCGGCGCGCGCGTGCTGCTGGCAGGGGAGGGGCCGCTGCCCGCAGCCGGCGTGCCGGGCGTCAGCGTGCTCTCGATCGCCGACGGGATCCGGACCGGGCAGGGCGCGACCCTGGACCGGTCCGAGCCCGGCCTCGACGACCTGGCCTACCTGATCTACACCTCCGGATCGACCGGTCAGCCGAAGGGCGTGCTCATCGAGCACGGCGGGCTCGCCAACTACCTGAGCTGGGCCTCTCGGAGCTACGTCCGCGGCGACCGGCTGAGCTTCCCGCTGTTTACCTCGCTGGCCGTCGATCTCACGGTCACCAGCCTGTTCCTGCCGCTGGTCACCGGCGGCACGCTGGAGATCTACCCGGAGCCCGGCGGGCTGGTCGACACCGCGCTCATGGACGTCGTCCGGGACAACGCAGTCGACTTCATCAAGCTCACGCCCTCTCATCTCTCGCTGCTCGCGCGGCTCGGCCTCGCAGATACCCGGGTTCGCCGCATGGTGGTCGGTGGCGAGAACCTGAGGAGTCAGCTCGCGGCCACGATCAGCAGCCAGATCCAGGACGAGGTCGAGATCTACAACGAGTACGGGCCGACCGAGGCGGTGGTGGGCTGCGTCGCGCACCGCTACGACCCGCTGGTCGACACCGCCGCCAGCGTGCCGATCGGCCGCCCGCTGGACCACGTCACGGTCGAGATCCTCAACCACGCGCTGACGCCGGTGCCCGAAGGCGTGCCCGGCGAGCTGTGGATCTCGAGCTTCGGGCTCGCGCGCGGCTACCACGGTCTCGACGAGCTGACCGCGGAGCGCTTCCAGCCGCACCCGGAGCGGCCGGCAGGGGTGCGCCGCTACCGAAGCGGCGACCTGGTGCGAATGGTGGATGCAGGCACGCTCGAGTACCTCGGCCGCCTCGACCGCCAGCTCAAGGTGTCGGGCTTCCGCGTCGAGCCGGCCGAGATCGAAGCCGCCCTGCTGTCGGTGCCGATGATCGAGCAGTGCGCCGTGGTCGCGCGCCGCCGCCCGGCCCCGGGGCTCGCGGCGAGCGACGAGGTCCGCCACTGCATCCGCTGCGGCCTGCCCTCCAACTACCCGCGGGCGGTCTTCGACTCCGAAGGCGTGTGCAGCGTGTGCCGAAGCTACGAGTCCATCGAGGACCATTCCCGGGGCTACTTCAAGAGCATGGACGATCTGCGGGCTCTCTTCGAGGAGTCGGCGCGCGACAACCGCGCGGACTACGACTGCATGATGCTCTTCAGCGGCGGCAAGGACAGCACCTACGCCCTGTGCCGGCTGGTCGAGATGGGCCTCAGGGTCTACGCCTTCACGCTCGACAACGGCTTCATCTCGGAAAGCGCGAAGGACAACATCCGCAGGGTGACCGAGCAGCTCGGAGTGCCGATCGAGTTCGGCACGACGCCAGCGATGAACGCGATCTTCCGCGACAGCCTGATGCGCTTCTCCAACGTCTGCAACGGCTGCTTCAAGACCATCTACACCTTGAGCATGCAGCGGGCGCGCGAGCTCGGGATTCCGATCATCGCGACCGGCCTGTCGCGCGGCCAGATGTTCGAGACCCGGCTGACCGAGGACATGTTCCGCGACGGACGCTGCAGTCCGGAAGAGGTCGACGCCGCCGTGCTGGCGGCGCGCAAGGTCTACCACCGGGTCGCCGACGAGGTCTCGCGCTCGCTGGACGTATCGATCTTCGAGGACGACCGGATCTTCGAGCAGATCCGCTTCGTCGACTTCTACCGCTACTGCGATGTCGGCCTCGACGAGGTCTACTCCCATCTGAAGCAGAAGGTGCCGTGGGTACGGCCCAAGGACACCGGCCGCTCGACCAACTGCCTGATCAACGACGTCGGGATCTACGTCCACAAGAAGGAGCGCGGCTTCCACAACTACGCGCTGGCCTACAGCTGGGACGTCCGCCTCGGCCACAAGGACCGCGATGCGGCGCTTGCGGAGCTCGACGACGAGATCGACGTCGAGCACGTGAAAGAGCAGCTCACGGAGATCGGCTACGACGAGGAGCGCGTGGCTCCGGACGTCGATCAGACTGCGCTCGTCGGCTACTACGTCGCCTCCGGGGAGCTCTCCGATCGGGAGCTGCGCCGGCAGCTCGGCGAGCGCCTGCCCGCGCAGCTCATCCCGGTTCACCTGCAGCGGGTCGACTCGATCCCGCTGACCTCGAACGGCAAGGTCGACGAGAAGGCTCTGTCGTCGGAGGTCTTCGGGCGGCTGCCGGAGACGCCGTACCGCGCTCCAGAAGGGCCGGTCGAGGAGTTTCTCGCCGAGGTCTGGCTGGAAGAGCTGGGCGCCGAGCGGGTCGGCGCCGACGACAGTTTCTTCGAGCTCGGCGGCACCTCGTTGTCGGCGATGCGGGTCATGCTCAGGCTCTGTCGGGAGTTCGACGTCGAGCTGCCGCTGGAGGCGATGTTCTCGCACCCGACCCTGGGCGAGCTGGCCAGAGTCGCCGAGGACAGGATCCTCGCCGACGCCGCCGAGATTCCCGAGGCCGAAAGGCGCCGGCTGCTCGAAGACAGCAGTCAGGCTGAGAGCAGTCAGGCTGCCGAGCCTGGTCCTTAGCTGTCCATGCCCATCGGATGGGCCGAGCTCTCGTCGGGAGAGGCGAGCTCAGCTCTCGAGGCGCAGCAGGTGCAGGAGCGTGCCGAGGCGCTGGCCGAGGCCGAGCTCCCGAAAGGTCTCGATCCGCGCATTCGTGCGGGTGTACAGCCTGAGCCGCCGCGCCCGGTCCCGGGCGTGAAGGAACTCCATGTGGGTCACGCGCATCGAGCGCTGAAAGGCCGGCCTGAGCTCCGGCCGCCGTGAGGCCAGCCGGTGAATCAACTCGCTGTCCGCCGCCCGCTGCCACTCCTCGAAGAGGCCGACCTCGGTGAAGATCGAGGCCCGGACCGCCATGTTGTTGGCATAACCGTAGTGGAAGGCCGGCGGGCAGTGGTTCATCACGTACTCGGTCTTGGCGTTCTCGTAGGCGCCGAGCAGCCGCATCGCCGGCGACGCCCGCCCGGGATAGCGGATATGGCCGAGCAGGATCCCGATCGAGGGT
>JAOTWP010000264.1 GCA_029862975.1 Acidobacteriota bacterium | reverse complement strand
CGCGTCGGAGCCCTCGCCGGCCCCTGCGATCCGCTCGACGTCGATGACGTCACCCTGCTCGACGCGGTATTGCTTACCGCCGGTCTCGATCACTGCATACATGGGAGCAAACCTCCTACGGCTGCGCTGGGCGCGCAAGAAGGGGAAAGCTAGCACGCCCTCGACACCCGGTCAACGTCCGGCGAGCGACGCGCCACATCGACGTTGCCCCACAGAACAGCCGGCCTGAAACCGACCGGGCGCCTCAGAACTTCAGACCGATCCCGGCGAAACCCAGCACCTGGGTGGCGTCGGGGACTCCGCCGCTTCCTTCCAGCTCCCGGTACGTGGCAACGAAGAGCAAGCCTCCGTGTGACCAGGGATAGACCTTGACGCCGACCTCGGCGCCGTAGCCGAGATCGAAGAGGTCGCCTCGGTCGCCTCCGAATCCCACGACGGAAGCACCGACGAAGGCGTTGAGGTTCTCTCCGGTGCGGAAGTTATAGTCGTAGCCCACTCCAAACTCCAGAGCATCGAAGGAGCCGGAGCTGCCGTAGGCCACCCCAGCGCCAATCTCGTGATGATCGGTGAGCATGTAGCCGGCGGAAAAGAACATCTCCTTGCTGTCCGAGCTGCCGCCCGGCCCGTCGAAATCGAGGTCGTTGTAGGTGACGCGGAACTGGACTTCGACGTCTCCTTCCGCCAGCTGGTCGGCGCTGGCGACCGAGAAGCCTGCTAGCACCAACACTCCTGACGCAGCCAGAATCTTCCTGATCATCGGGGACTCTCCTTTCTCCGGTCTTTTCAGGCGGCCCTGAGTGGGCTCGCACAGTCACCGGGTCGAGGGGGCGTCGTTTCGTTCCCCCTCATTCAGAAACGCGGCCTCCGGGCCGGCGATCCGCATCGCCTCAGGAGAGCGGAGAGTGGTCCGAGGAGTTCCGGGCGGGGCTGCGCGAGCGCCGCATTCCGGATAGACTGACCGCCGGTCGCGGCCGCTTGCCGTGCCGCTCCGGTGCCCCGCTGATGCCCCGTCGAAGCCTCTCGGCCCCCGAGTACCTCATCTGTTGCGACTGCGAGTCGCCGTGCTACGTCTTCGAGTGGAGCGAGGGCGAAGTGAGCGAGGCCGTGTGCGAGGTCTGCGGCAATGACGACGCTCCCACCTTTCTGACCGAGGAGCAGTTCGAGGCCTACGCCTACAGCGGCGCCTGGTCCTACGTGGGGCGCTAGCCGGCCGCGCCGGCGGAGGCTGTGTCCGGGAGGCGCGGGAGGCGCACCTTCATCGTCGTCCCGACGCCCGGCGCGCTCTCCACCTGGACCTCGCCGCCGTGGGCGCGGGCGATCCGGCGGACGACGGCGAGACCGAGCCCGGTGCCGCCGCGGCGCGTCGAGTAGAACGCCTCGAAGACCCGCTCCCGGTCCCCGCCGTCGATGCCGACGCCGTGGTCCCGGACCTGGAGCAGGGTCTCGCCGCCCGCCAGCTCGGCGCGCAGCTCGATGACG
Source organism: Acidobacteriota bacterium (assembly GCA_029862975.1). GTDB lineage: Bacteria > Acidobacteriota > Thermoanaerobaculia > Multivoradales > JAHEKO01 > CALZKB01. The sequence continues at coordinate 1,449 of JAOTWP010000264.1, read as the reverse complement.
GGCTCGGCGTCCTCCGGGCGGCTGGCGGCCAACGCGTTCTGGACGAGGTTGATCAGGAGCTGCTGGATCTGCTCCCCGTCCACCCACAGCGGCTCGCCCGCGGTGCGGTCCACGACCTCCAGGCGCCCGCCCCGCCGGCGCAGCTCGGGGTCGAGGACCTCGCGGCAGGAGGCAAAGAGCTCCGCAGCGGTCGTGGGTCCGCGCTCCACCCGGCGCGGCCTGGCGAAGAGCAGGAAGTCGGTGACCAGGCGCTCCAGCCGGTGGATCTCCTCGCGCGTGATCCCCAGCATCCGCCGCTGCGAGCTGCCCGCCGGCAGCTCCTCGTCGAGCAGCTGCATGTTGAGGTTCAGGGCGTTGAGGGGATTGCGGATCTCGTGCGCCAGCCCGGAAGCCAGGGTGCCGATGACGGCCATCCGCTCGGCCTCGGCGGCCTGCTCCTCGAGCCGCCTGGCGCGCCGCCAGAGCCACCACAGGACCGCCGTGACGGCGATCACGAGCAGCAGGGTCGCCACGCCGACCAGCGCCGCCTTGGCGACCAGCTCCCGGCGCAGCACGCCGACGCGGCTCTCCAGCTCGCCGCGGCTGACGCCGATCCGCAGCATCCCGATGTCCCCGATCGGCACCTCGACGTCGAAGGTCGCCTCGCGCTCCGTCGTGCGGCGCTCGATCTGGGGCGGCACCGCGCGCCGATCCAGGTTCGCCGGGCCGCCCTCGCGCAGCGGGAAAGACCCCTCGGTGCGGCCCTTGAAGACGAGCGTGCCCTCCTTGTCGAAGACCTCGACGTCCTGCACGACGTCGCGCCGGGTCAGCACCGAGTCGATGAAGGTCTGGGTCTCCCGCTCGAGCGCCACGGCGGTGTAGAGGTCGGTGCCGCCCTCGCCGGCGCGGTGGGCCAGCCGCTGCGCCACCCCCTCGGCCTCCTGCCGGGTCTCGAGCAGGACCCGCGCGATCTCCTTCTGCGACAGGGAGCGGAAGATCAGCCAGCCGAAAAGCGCGAGGTCGAGCAGCACGAAAGCGCCCAGGAGCATCGCGCCCCAGAGCAGCCGCCGCGGCGCGAAGAATCCCGAGCCCTCCATGACGCCGCCAGCTTAGCAAGCGTCCCGCGGCGCACCGTCGTCGCGAATCCAGTGGCGAATCCGGTCGTCGTCAAGGGATTCCAGGTAAGGCGGTGCCAGTCCCGGGGCGGGCTGCGCGAGATGCCGCTGCGCTCGGCAATCGTACCGGCTAGGATCCGGCACATGGCGACGGCAAGATCCCGCGTTGTCCGCCTGGCGCTGGGCGTCCTGGCGACGTTCCCTCTGCCCCTTTTCGCGGGCGCCCCCTTGGAGGTCATCGACGTCCAGCCCGCGGCTCGCAGCCTCGACGCCGCCCCCGACGCCTCGATCGCGGTGACCTTCGACCGCGCGGTGAACCCGGCGACCGTCGTGCCCCGCGAGTCGTTCTGGGCCT
>JAOTWP010000242.1 GCA_029862975.1 Acidobacteriota bacterium | reverse complement strand
AGCTCCCAGGCGAAGGCCCTCGAATCTCAGCCGGCCTTGCCGGAGGGACGGCCTCCGCGCTCGGCTGAGTCCGCGCTGCGCAGCTTGCGGACGTCGCCGCTGCGGATCGTCAAGCGCTCCGCGTCGAAGAGCTCCATCAGGGGCACGGCGGTCCGCCGAGTCGTTCCGATCAGCGCCTTGTAGTCCGGCGTCGCCAGGGCCCCGTGCTCCCGCAGGTGGGCGACGACCCTGCTCCGCAGCGCGTCGACGGCGTCCCGGTCGAACCACAGATCGCCCCGCGCGCGCACCAGGCGGCCGTCGCGCTCGAGGTGCGCCAGAAGATCCCGCAGGCGCGCGGTCTCCACGCCCAGCCGCCCGGCCCACTCGCGAAGCGAAGACGGCTCGAGAGCCGCCGCCTGCGCCTCTTCCAGCAGCCGGCGGGTCGTGGCCCGGTCCGCGGCTTCGAGCCGCGGCCGGTGTTCGCTGCGCCGGACAAGGTCGCCTTCCGCGGCGACGGCGCCGCGCTCGGTCAGACGCTCGATGGCCTTCTCGGCGGCCTGACGCTTCACGTTCTCGGGTAGGCGACCGCGCAGCGAGGCCCGCGGCATGCCCGGACGCAGGGGCTCGGCGGCGTGATAGGCGTCGAGGGCGTCGAGCATGCGTCGCTCGATCTCCGCCAGCGCGTCGGCGTCGATCCAGGATCCCCCCCCGGTGTCGACGGCGCCTCGCGCGTCGCCGAGCTCGTGGAGGGCGGCCTCGAGCCGCTCCGGGGCGAGCCCGGTCTCGCGCCGCAGCGCCTCGATCGGGACTCCCGCGAGGCCGCTGCGTCGGATGCGCACCCGGAGGTCGGTCGCCGGCTCGCGTCGGGCCAGCAGCTCCAGGTCTCGGAGCAGGGCCGGATCGCTGCGTCGGCGGTGCGGCGGCGCCACGTCGAGGATCACGCCGCCGCCCAGCGTCGAGCCGCCCATGGCGGTGCGCGCGAAGCCGCGCAGGACGAAGCGGTCGCCCGGGAGCAGCGGCACGGCCTCGCCTTCGATGTGCAGCCGCGCGTAGGCGTGGCTGCCGGGCCGGAACGCGTCCGCGCCGATGGGGGCGGCGCGGGCGCGCCGCTCGGCGGTGCCAGCGAGGAACTCGACGGCGGTCGGGCCGTCGGACCGGGGCGCGACTTCGAGCCAATCCACCCGGGCGTCGGCGCTGCGCGTGGGCGCCAGTGCACCGGGCGCCGACACCACCCGGCCGCGCGCCAGATCCTCGAGGTCGACGCTCTGGAGGTTCACCGCGCAGCGCGAGCCGGGCTCGGCGTGCTCGACGGAGACCCCATGGCTCTGGAGCCCGCGTACGCGTCCGCGCGCACCGCCGGGAAAGATCTCCACGGCGTCGCCGATCCGGAGGGGCCCGCCCACCAGGGTTCCGGTCACGACGCTGCCGAAGCCGCGGGCGGCGAAGCTGCGATCGATCGAGAGGCGGGGCGGTCCGGTCCTCGGTGTGCGCGCCTCTGTTGCGGCGAACGCCTTCGCCAGCGCGTCGCGCAACGCGTCGATGCCTTCGCCGGTGAGCGCCGACACCCGCACGACGGGCGCCCCCGCCAGCGACGTGCCCGACAGCAGCTCCGCGGCGTCCTCGGCGGCCAGATCCGCCATGTCCTCCGCTGTCGCGTCGCACTTGGTGAGCGCCACCACGCCGCGCTCGATACCGAGCAGCTCGCAGATGGCAACGTGCTCCCGGGTCTGGGGCATCACGCCCTCGTCGGCGGCGACCACGAGCAGGACGAGATCGATCCCCGTCGCGCCCGAGACCATCGTGCGCACCAGGCCTTCGTGCCCGGGGACGTCCACGACGCCGGCGCGCAGGCCGCCCGGCAGGTCGAGCGGTGCGAAGCCCAGGTCGATCGTGATGCCGCGCGCCTTCTCTTCCGGCAGGCGATCGGTGTCGACGCCGGTCAGCGCGCGAATCAGGGCCGTCTTGCCGTGGTCGATGTGGCCGGCCGTCCCGAGGACGAGCCGGGCGCTGCGCCTATCGGGGCTCAATGCGGTCGAGGCCCAGGTAGGGCCGAAGGGCCTTCGGGACGTCGACGGAGCCGTCGGCGCGCTGGTGGTTTCCGAGCAGCGCGATGAGCGTGCGCGGCACGGCGATGGCGGTCCCGTTCAGCGTGTGGGCCAGCTCGTTGCGCTTGCTGCCGGCGCGCCGGAAGCGGGTCTTCAGGCGTCGGGCCTGGAAATCGGTGCAGTTCGACGTGCTCGTCACCTCGCCGTACTCGCCGCCGTCGCCACGGCCGGGCATCCACGCCTCGATGTCGAACTTCCGGTAGGCCGGCGCGCCGAGATCCCCGGTGGCCACTTCGACCACCCGGTACGGGATCTCGAGGGCCTGGTAGATGCGCTCCTCGATGGAGAGCAGCAGCTCGTGCATCGCCTCCGACTCTTCGGGGCGGCAGAAGACGAACATCTCGACCTTGGTGAACTGGTGGACTCGGTAGAGCCCCTTGCTCTCGCGGCCGGCCGACCCCGCTTCGGTGCGGTAGCAGTGCGAGATGCCGGCGAGCTTGAGAGGCAGGTCGGCTTCGTCGAGGATCGCGTCCGCGTAGAGGCCGCCCAGGGTGATCTCCGCGGTCCCGATCAGGTCCAGGTCCGTGTCGGCGACGGAGTAGATCTGCGTCTCGGGTCCGCGCGGGCTGAAGGCGAAGCCGTCGACGATCGCCCGGCGCGCCAGGTCGGGCGTGAGGAAGGGTGTGAAGCCCTCGTCGGCCAGGGGGTCCAGGGCGAAGCGCTGGAGGGCGAGCTCGAGCAGCACGGCGGCGTTCTTCAGGTAGTAGAACTTCGGCGCCGCGACCTTTGCTCCCGCCTCGAAGTCGAACAGATCGAGGCGCTCTCCGAGCGCGAGGTGGTCGAGGGGCTCGAAGTCGAAGCGCGGGATCGTTCCCACGCGGCGCAGCTCGCGAAAGTCGGCCTCGCCGCCCACCGGCGCGTCGGGGTGGACGAGGTTGGGGATGGTTGCGAGCTTCGCGTCGAGCTCAATCTCCGCCTCGGCCAGCGCGTGCTCGAGGCGGCCGGCCTCCTGCTTGAGGCGGCGTCCTTCGGCGACGTGCGCCTCGCGTTGCGCGGGCTCGAGCTTCCGCTTGCCCGCGGCCTGGTGCTCGTTGCGCCGCTGATTGAGCCGACCGAGCTGCGTCTGCGCCGCGGCCACCCGCTCGCGCGCGGCGATGGCGCCGTCGATGTCGGCCTCGACACCGCGCCGGCGGCAGCTCTCGACGATCTCCTCTCGGCGTTCGGCGAGCGTCCGCGGGTCGAGCATCGGCTTCACAGGGAAGCACAGGGCCCCAACCCGGTCCAGCGAACGCCGGCCGCTAGGGAAGCAGGCGGGCGGCCAGGGCCGTCAGGTGCTCGCTGAGCTCGGCGGGCGCCGAGAGAAAGGGAGAGTGGCCGGTGGCAAGCGTCACGGTCTCGTTGCAGCCGGCGCGCGCCACCATCGCGCGCTGGTTCTCCAGGGGCAGGATCCTGTCGCGCGTGCACTCGACGTAGGCCCTGGGAATCCGCCCGTAGCGCGTCTCCGACAGCCTGATCGGC
>JAOTWP010000263.1 GCA_029862975.1 Acidobacteriota bacterium | reverse complement strand
CCGCCCGACCTCGGAGGGACGCCGCGCCGGCTCCCACCAGCCCGCGAGCTCGAGCGGGCCGTGAGCCGCGACGACGCCCGGGACCGCGGCCGCCTCCCGCGTCGCCCGCTCGAGCCAGGCGAGGCCGGCCGCGGTCCACAGCCCGTCGCCGCTCCACGCCAGCCGCAGGGCCGGCCCGCCGCCGAAGAGGCGCCGCAGATCGTCCAGCGAGCGCAGCAGCCGGCCGTCCCGGACCAGAAAGGCGCGCGGGGAATTGTCGACCTCGAGGCGCGTAAGGCCGGGCGCCGCCACGCCCACGAGGAGCAGGGCCGCGGCGAGCAGACGTCCCGGACGCCGCAGCGCCCCGTCGAAGCACCGGAGAAGCAAACTGCGGTCGCGAGCGGCCATCGAGCAGGGCGTCCGGTCGCGCCACCGGCGAGTGGCGGCCGCCTCGCTAGCGCCCGGGGCGGTCCTTGACGGTGCAGCAGTTCGCCAGCGGGCTCTCGTTGTCCGCCGTGAGCTCGAACCCCTCGCCGGCCCGCAGGTCCTTGACCGACGCCCGGAAGCGGTAGCCCACGAACGCCTGCGGGTCGACCTCGAGCGCGACGGTCGCGCCGTCGTCGCCGCGGGCCGTGACCGTCCAGGTGCCGGCATCGACGGCGACCACCTCGTAGCCCTTCGGGCCCGCCGCGCCGCCACCGCGCCCGCTCAACGGCCCAGGGCGATCCGTGTACTTGGACGGGGCGCGCTGCTCGCTGCCGACGGCGTACTTGCCGGGATCGGCGGGAACGGCGTACCGGTCGGCCCCCCGCTCGCCATCGCCGGCCCCCGGCGCGCCGAAGGTGCCCTCGGAGCGCCCCGCCGCGCCGAGCGGCCTCTCGACCAGGCCCTGAGGCAGGCGGGCGTTTGGCTCCCCGTCGACGGAGATCCTCTGACCGGCGCCGGCGCCGCTCACGTCGGCTCGAAAGCGCTGCCCGCGGAACGCCTCGGGAGGCAGCCGGAAGCGGAATTCCTCGCCGCTCTCGAGATCACGTGCCGTGACGACCCAGCTCTCCCGATCGATCGCCAGCACCTCGAAGGCCACCCCTTCCCCCGCGCCCCCCGGCGGGCCCGGCGGCCGCGGCTGGGCCACGGCCGCCGCCGTCGCGGCGAGCATCAGCACCGTCCCGAGGGCGGCCAGGGCGTGGGGGTACGACGTCGGCGACTGCGCGGTACTCTTCATGGTGCGGCTCCTCCTCTGCGCCGCAGACTACAGCCGCCTCGAAAGCCAGTCCAGCCTCCGTCCCGCGACCCGCGGCCGCCCTGAAGTGCCGCGAGCCCGGCTGGCCGAGGTCCTCCCCACTGTCCGGCGGGCCGCGCCGAGGGGAGCGCCGCCCGGCGGCTCTCAGGCCTGGAAGATCGAGAAGGCGCTCGCGTCGTCGTCCGTCTTCGATCCCACGGAGTGTCCGCACACCGAGCAAACGTAGTCGTACTTCTTGCCGGTCGGGAGGATCAACAGCAGGTGCTTGCGCACCGGGCGGGCCCGACGGCAGCGCTCGCAGAAGAGCTCCGAGGCCTCGAACTCGTCGTAGGACGACTGGTCAGGCGGGGCCGAGGCGGGTCGTCGCGGTTTCATCGCACGGGCGTCGAGTCTCGCACGGCCGCCGAACCGGCGGCCGAGCAGGGGGCAGCGAGGGCGCTGGGAGGGGAACGGGCACGGGCCGCGAGCCCGCGAGGGTCGCGGCCCGTACACCGACGTCCTTGGAGCTCCGCCCTACTCGATGTCGAAGCTCTGCAGCTCCACGGGAACGATGTCGTAGTACACGGTACCGTTCCAGATGCGGGGGAAGAAGGAGCCGCCGAAAGCGGGCGACGACTGGCCCGTGTTGCTGGTCAGCTCGATCTCGGGGTTGGTGTAGGTGTTGGGACCGCCGTTGGTGTAGTTGAGGAGGTTGATCCCGTCGTAGCTCGTGAGATCGATGTAGAACCCGAAGAGATCGCCCGGGTTGAGCGTCACGCCGCCCACCGCCACCGGAGTCGGCAGATCCAGGCCGGCGCAGGTCACGTTGGAATCCACGCCCATCAGCGTCCAGGCGCCCGGATTGTTCTCGTTGCCCACCGCGGTGCCCACCTTCCAGTACACCGTCACCGTCTCCAGGGGATTCGGCCCGGGCGTGCAGTTGATGTCCCAGCTCAGGATCGTGACCGGCTGGGTGCCGACGTTCTCGATGTCGAAGGTGTTGCCCGCGAAGCCGTTGTTCCCGGCGAAGAGGGTCGTGAGCGAGCCCCCACCGGCGACCAGGAAGGACCGCGGATTGGCGGGGACGTTGGGCGGGGTTGCCGAGTTGTCCATCTGGGCCATGAGGGGCGCAGCCAGGAGGACGACTGCCAGCGCCGTGAGCGGGGCAATAGCGAAACGCTTCATCTGTCTTCTCCTTTTCCGTTGGTCGGCAGACCCGCGCCTCCACAGCCCGGGGTCTGGCTCGGGGTGCTCTCGCACATCTCCGAAGGCCGTAATGTTACGGCAGGGTGGAGCATCTCACAAGACGGCTCACTCGGCCAACGGGTCCGCCCGTCCGCCGGCGGCGGCTCGGCTCGCAGACGAGGCGGCGGGCCGGTCGGGCACCCCTGCCGCGGTGGGCAGCGCCGGATCCCCCAGCAGGTTGTACAGATGGACGAAGTCCGACAGCGGCGCCCGGCGCTTGGCCCGCAGCAGAGCCTCGCCGAGGGTGCCGGGCCGCGTGACCTCGGCGATCAGCGCCTCGCTCATCTGGAGGCTGGCTCCGTTGCGCCACGACGCGGCGATGACCGCCGCCGCTCCGCGGTCGGCCAGCCGGAGCAGCTTCTCGCCGATCGAGTCCGCGCTCGGGTGGTCGAAGGGAGCCGAGTAGCAGGTCATGCTCAGCACGATCGGCAGGGGATGGCCCGGCGCGAGCTCGTCCAGGTCGTCGAGGGTGAAGAGATCGCGGTTCTTCCGGTAGTCGGTCGCCCCGGTGCG
>JAOTWP010000262.1 GCA_029862975.1 Acidobacteriota bacterium | reverse complement strand
CGGGATGAGCGTCCGGTTGGGGTCGGCCCGGATCACGCTCTCGTCGACGATCTCCTCGGCCACCACGATCACCCGCCGCGCCGCGAAAGCGGCCTCCTTCTGCACCCCGAGGACGCCCCATACGTGGGCGTTGCCGGCGGCGTCGGCGCGCTGCACGTGGACGATGGCGACGTCCGGATTGAGCGCCGGCACGGCCGTCAGCTCCTCGCCGGTGAACGGACACTCCACCGTGCGGATCTCCGGGTTGACGGCCGGCAGCCCGCTCGCGCCACGGCCGCGCAGCGGCATGAAGGGCAGCCGCGCCGCCCCCGCCGTCAGGCGCGCCGTCATCTGGAAGTGGGTGTACTCCTCGAGTGCGAGGGGCCGCGGCACGCCCTCCTCGACGGCCCGCCGGAAGGCGTAGAGCGGCCCCGCCCCGGGGTTGCCCGCCCAGCTGAAGACGAGCTTGGCGGCGCAGCCGGCCCCGATCATCTGGTCGTAGACGAGGTCCGGGGTCAGCCGGCAGAGCGTCAGGTCGCGGCGTTCCTGGCGGATGATCTCGTGGGCCGCGGCGAAGCAGATGAGGTGGGTGAATCCCTCGATCGCCAGCGAGTCGCCGTCGCGCACCAGGCTCGCCACGGCGTCGCGCAGGGTCGCGAGCTTGCCGCTCATTCCGAGAGCTCCTCGAGGGTGCGCCGGCAGCGGCGGCCGATCTCCGCGATCTCCTCGCCGCGGATGGTGAAGGGCGGCGCCAGCATGACGATGTCGCCCGCGCGGCCGCCGACGTGCCCGGTGTTCGGCCACACGACGAGGCCGTGCTCGAACGCCGTCGCCGCGAAGCGCTCGGCGAAGCGCACCCAGACCTGGCGCGCCAGCTTGACGGCCGCCTCGACCGCCTCCGAGCCGCTCGCGAGGAAGTATCCGTAGCGCAGCGGCGCCGGCAGCACGGCGGCCAGCTCCGCGGCCAGCTCCTCGACGAAGCGGTGGGTGAACTGCAGGCCGCCGAGATAGCCGAGCGCCGCCGCCTCGGCCACGGCGGCCGCGATCTCGGGGACGCCGTGGCCGACGTTGGCCACCATCGCGCCGCCGGAAGCGTCGAGATAGGTCCGCCCCTCCTCGTCCTCGATGGTGGCGCCGCGGGCCGCCACGGCGCAGCGGTAGACGCGGTCGAGCCGGCGGTAGAAGACCGGGCTCTCGGGATAGCCGTAGCTCACGCCGCGATCTCCCCGGCGGCGGCGAGGAGCTCCACGAGCCGCGCCTCGGAGAGGGCCTCGATCTCGCGCACCGCGCCGGCCGCCAGGCGCGCCAGCCGCCGCGTCGAGAGCGCGAGGGTGAAGGGCGCCGCCGAGGCCTCGCACAGCCGGCCGAGCTGCTTGGGCAGAAGCGGCGCGTCGGTCGCCCACAGGACCGCCTCGCCGACCCTGACCCGCTCGAGCCCGTAGGCCCCGACCCGCCGCCGCGCGAAGCCGTCGGCCGCGGCCAGCGGTTCGTCCCCGCCCGCCGGCGCCGCCAGCGCCGCCAGCAGCGCCTCCTGCCAGTCCGCGGGCAGCTCCGGCGCCGGACCCACGCCCGGCAGGCCGACGACGAGGGGCGGCCAGCCCCGATCGATGGCCATCTCCGGGTCGCGCCGGTGGGCGAGGGTGAGGCCGGCGTCGTAGAGCCGCCCGGCCAGCGCGCTCGGGCCCAGGATGACGGGCGCCGAGAGGGTCGCGAACTCGTCGACGACCGGATGGCCGAGCAGGCGGCGGAAGCCGTCGCGGCAGCGGTAGGCGGCGAAGCGCCGGGCCGGCGGCTCGTCCCACGGCGCCGCCATCGCGACCCGGCAGTACGGCAGCCGCACGATCCTAAGCACGGGCGATCCTAGGCATGGGCGTGCTCCGCGGCCGCCGCGGGGGCGAAGAGCCGCCGGTGGCGGGCGAGAATCTCGAGGGTGCGCGGCAGCGGCAGGGCCCACACCCGGTGGCCGTCGCGGCCCGCCATGTCGGTGGCCATGAAGAGGGCGTTGACGATGGCCTCCTCGGTCGCCTCGGCGGCGGCCTCGAAGAGGGGCGCCATGTCGAACTGGTCGAGCCCCGAGAGCCGGTAGCCGCCGCCCGTCCAGAAGCGCCGGCGCGAGATCCGGTTGGCCGTGCTGAAGGCGAGGGTGAAGTCGCCGCTCGAGTTGCCCGAGATGCTGCCCGTCTTCGCCAGCCCGTGCACCGCGCGGCGGGCCAGCCGGTCGAGCTGGTAATCGACGAGCGGCGCGTCGGTGGCGACGACCATGATGATCGAGCTGAGCGCCGCGGCCTCGTCCGGCTCGGGGCGCAGGTCGGCGATCTCCTCGCCGACCGGCACGCCGTCGATGCGCAGCAGCTCGCGCGCCCCGTGATTGGCCTGCACGAGGACGCCCACGGCGTACGGGTCGAGCGGCGCCGGCAGCCGCCTGGAGGCGGTCCCGATGCCGCCCTTGAAGCCGTAGCAGATCATCCCCGTGCCGCCGCCCACGCAGCCCTCGGCGACGGCCCCGCCGGCCGCCCCGTCGAGCGCCGCGTCGACGTGGCGGCGGTGCACGTGGCGCCCCTCGATGTCGTTGAGGAACGCGTCCCAGGTCTCGGCCACGACGGGCTCGACCTGCGGCAGGTCGTCGGCCGGCAGGCGCGGCAGGAGAGCGTCGTAGACCATGCCGACGCTCGAGGTGTTCGTCAGGCAGATCGGCGAGCCGAGGATCCCCAGCCGCGCCGCCTGGACGAGGCCGGTGACCTCGCCGTTGGCGTTGGGCATGTCGAAGCCGCAGGGCAGATACTCCTCGAGGATCCCGGCGTGCGGCCAGACGGCCGTGACCCCGGTGCGGATGGGACCGCGGCCGACGACCAGGCTGCCCGCTCCCGCGACCAGCGTGGCGTGGCCGACCCGCACTCCCGGCACGTCGGTGATCGCGTTCCACGGCCCCGGCCGGAGGCGGCCGATGCGCACCCCGAGCTCGCGCGCCCGCCGGCGGCCG
>JAOTWP010000261.1 GCA_029862975.1 Acidobacteriota bacterium | reverse complement strand
CCGTTGACGGTGAACGGATAGATCACCGATCCGGTGTACTTCTGCGGCCCTTCCTCCCGCACCAGGAACCACCGCCCCTCGTCGACGACGAACGGCGGCAGCATCAGGGGCTCCTTCAGCCCGTACTCCGGGACCTCCAGGGCGACGGTCTGCACGCCCGAGCGGCCCGTCGCCGCGTTCCTCACCAGGACGCGGATCAGGTAGTCGCCCGGCGGCATCTCGAGGTGGCCGTAGTACTTGAGCCCGGTCTCCGCGAACGCCGCTCGCGCGGCGGCGTTGAGGTCCAGGGTGACCCGTTGAGTGAAGAAGTCCTTCATCTCGCCGGCGTGGTCGGTCACGTACGCGAAGAGCTCCACCGGCAGGCTCGGATCCGCGTGCCCGGTCAGCAGCTCGGCGCCGTCCGCCTCCACCACCACCGGCACGTAGGCCGCCCCCGGCCCGGCACGGAACGCCGCGGCGAGCACGTCGACCGGGACCTCCCGGCTCTCCACCGCCGAAGCGATGGCGTCGGCCGCCAGCAGGCTCTTCTCGATGGCCGCGAGCTGCTCGTACGGACGCGGCGCGTAGAAGCCCTCGCGCGCCGACACCCGGGAGCCCTTGGGCACGCTCGCCTTGACCCGCAGGCGATGGTAGCCGCCGTCCGGCACGAGATTGGCCGGCCGGATCGTCGCCAGGTAGGTGACGGAAGAGCGCGTCAACACCTCGTTCAGCTGCGGTCCGAAATCGTTGGCGTTCCTGTAGAGCTCGCCACCCGTGTCGTTGGCAATATAAAACAAAGCGTCGCCGCCGACTTCGTAGCCTCTTCGCTCCGACGGCGTCCCGGCCCGCAGCCCGCCGATGTCGATCGCCTGGATGACGCAATCGGCGCGCCGGAACTCCGCCAACATCCCGGCCACCTCGGATTGAAGCCCCGCGTTGCCGTACATTTGATCGGTGTCGACGAGACCGATGTTGCCGGTGAGAATATTGTTGATGTCCTCGTTGGCGCCCTCGTCCTGGGCGCTGGGACGCCTGCCGAGCAGCAGCCTGCCGTCGAACCCCTCCGAGAAATAAACAATATGTTTCCGCCCCCTCACGCTGTCGAGCGAGCGCGCGAGATCGCCCATCGAGCGCGACCACGAGGAGATCCTGCCGCGAGAAAAGGCGCGCTCGCTCTTCGCGATCTCCTTGCCCACGATGCGCAGATGCGCAGCCACGCTCTGCTCGAGAGCGTTCGTGGGATTGTCGGCGCTCTGCTCGTTGAACGCCTGGGTGCTGATCAGCTCGGGGTCCTCGATCATGAAGCGCAGCGGATCCTGCCTGTCGAGGCCGAGCAGACGCGGGGCGCCCAGCGTGTCGATGGCGCGCGCCAGCTGGCCGCGATCCGGCGTGAAGGTCACGAGCAGGCGGGCTCCACTCTCGGCCGAATGGGTCGCCACCGCGGCCAGATCGGTGGCGTGCAGCTCCTCGACGACGAAGCGGCGCGCCGCCTCGCGCGCCCGCAGGAGGGAATGGGGACTCGAGAAGCTCAGGTCGAAGAGGAGGAGGAAGTGGCGGCGCGCCGCCGCCGGGATGGCGTTCTCGATCTCGGTCCGGCTGAACCCGGGCTCGACCAGCTCCAGATCGACGACCCGGAAGTCCACGATCTCCTGGCGATCGTCGTCGTCGTAGATCTCGAAGTCGCCTGCGGTGAGGCCGCGCACCGGCTGGCCGTGGCGATCGGCGACGTTGATCGGGATCTGGACCTCGACGACGTCGGCGCTGCCTTCGAAGGTCGCTCCGGGGAGCGGCTCCTTGGCGGGCGGCTCCTGGGCGGGCGCCGGACGGCCGCACAGCCCGAGGGCAGCCAGCAGGAGGAGGACGTGCGCCGCTCGCGGGCGGGCGCGGCTCGAATCACGCCGTTCGTTCATGAGGCCACCTCCCGGGCCCGGTGCGGGCCGCCGACCGAGCCTTCCGGCTCGTGGTCGAGCTCACCAAGCCGCGTCGCTCGTGCGACGCCGATCTCGAGCGGAGCTTCCACCTGGGCTCTATTCTACCACCCGCCCGATCGGCGCCGGCTCCCAGATCTCGGTCCGCGGGTAGAAGCCGTACCACCCGAACCAGTACGCGACGTGGCCCGCGATGCGCTCGAGCTCGCGGCCGGCGTGCGGACCCGAGACGGCGACGAGCCCCGTCTCCTCGACCCGCCAGCGACCGCCGCCGGCGTCCACCAGCTCGCCGCCGGCCAGCGAGAGTTCGAGCTCGTCGCGCCGGTAGGCTCGCACGGCGCGGCTCCGGGGATCCGCCACGAGGACGAGCGCGGCGCCGCCCACGGCGTCGTTCACCACCCGGCGCTCGAGCAGCCTCTCCAGGGGGTAGGCCTTGGCGGCGCCGCCCAGCCGCAGGGCGTAGACCTCCGTGTCGCGATCGAGGCGATCGCTCTTCTGCCACACCGGGAAGGCCACCCCGCGCCGCGCCCGGTCGGCGGCGCCCGGCACGTAGTCGTAGCGCAGCCGCGGGTCGGCGGCGGCGCGGATCCCCTCGAGGTCGAGCACCGAGGTCGCGGGGTGGCGGGTGCGCCAGTCGTCCCAGGTCGTCAGCGTCGAGGGCAGCACCGTGAGACGGATCCCGCTGCGCGCCATGCGGCCCACCACCGGCTCGCCGGTGAGGTTGCTCCACAGGCTCTTCGTCTCGCGGTCGAGCATCAGCTTGTTGCTGCGGTACAGCAGGCCGGAGGTGTCGAAGGTCACCTCCGAGCCGCCGGGAAGCCGTCCCGAGTAGACGATGCCCGAGCCGCAGAGAGTGCAGAACGAGAGGGTGATCGGCTCGCCCCCCAGGACGTCGTTGGCCATCTCGTGCCAGGAGAGAAACCGCAGCGGATAGGCCCGCGCCTCGCCGCCGGCGACCACCCCGAAGACCGCCTCGCCGGCGGCGAGGTAGCGGGCCTCGGCGGCAGCGACGGTCGGCGGGGCGTCGAGCGCCGGAATGCCCGCCACGGGCACGCCGCCGGAGATGATCTCGGCCAGCCGGATCCGCGCCGCCGAGCCGGA
>JAOTWP010000016.1 GCA_029862975.1 Acidobacteriota bacterium | reverse complement strand
GTCGTCGTTGGATCGCGCAGAAGGCCGCTGGGTCTGCGACATCAGCCCATCTCCCAGGAAAGTCTCTCGAAGGACTGACCCACTAGTAGTACTGGATGCATACGATCGATCCTGTCGTGTTGTGAACGTAGCACACCGCGCCACCGCCGTAGGTCGTGATTTCGTAGCCATTGTCGCCGCCCTCATTGATGTCGTCGGTGCAGAGAACCGGGAATTCGTCGCAGATATTGATATGGCCAGGTCCCTCGTCGCCCGGATGGCCTCCGGGGGGCGCGCACTCCCCTCCTTCGCAGAAGGGCGGCTCGGGGGGTGTCGTCTCCGTCGGCTCGCTGCAGCGCGCTCGTCCGCGCCGGCCGCTCTCCGGTGCGCCTCTTCCGGGTCACCTCGCACCGTGCCGGAGGAGCGACTGCGCCCACGCCGCGACCTGGTCGTGCCAGTCCGCCCACGCGAGCCAGGCGCTCTCGGCCCAGCGCGCGACCGCGTGCAGATGCTCCTCGGCGCTCCGTCCGTCCAAGACGTCGCGGACGGTCACCGTCCCCAGGCTCGCGGGCGGTACGAGCCGGTAGAAGGCCGGGCTCTCCCGGCTCGCGGCCTGGAGGACGCGGGTCGCGTGCGCGTGGGCGACGCCGCGCTCGAGGACGAGGTGCAGGCTGACGAGGTGGAGCGCGACCGAGCGGACGCTCTGCGGCGAGGGCTCGCCGGGATGCTGCACGGCGTAGGCGTCCACCGTGAGCCGGTGGTTCTTCGCGTACGCCGCGGCCGAGTACTCCCGCTCCAGCACCTCGCCGAAGGCGGCCCAGCAGCCGGGCGAGGAGGCCATGTAGGGGTGCACCGGCCCGTCGCAATCGGCGACGACGGCGCCGCAGGAGAAGCAGGGTGACTCCATGGGCCCGGCGATCTTCGCACGAGGGCTGCCGCATCGCGGGCGCTCCGTGAGATGATGAGTGCCTGCCGCTCCCCCTGTCGGGTCGGAGTCGCAGCGCCTTCGGCCTGCGTCGTGGGCGAGAACCTCTTCGCCGACGGCTTCGAGAGCGGCGACACCGCGGGATGGACTGCGACCGTTCCCTGACGAGCTCATGATCTCCGTCCTCGCCTTCGCCCTGGGCTCCGTCCTGATCGCCTGGATCTCGCGACGCTCCTTGCTGCGGCCTGCCTCGCACGGCTTCTACCGCTTCTTCGCCTTCGAGGCCATTCTCGCTCTCGTCGTGGTCAACGCTCCGCACTGGCTGGCGCACCCCCTCGGCGCGCGGCAGCTGGTCTCGTGGCTCTTGCTGGTGCTCTCGATCGTCCTCGTCGTCTGGGGTGTCGTCCTCCTCCACCGCGCCGGAGGGTCCGCCCCGACGAGCGAGGGGTCACCCGAGTTCGAGTGGGAGAAGACCGAGAGTCTCGTCACGACGGGCGTCTACCGCTACGTCCGCCATCCCATGTACTCGTCCCTGCTCTTCCTGACCTGGGGCGCGGTGCTGAAATCCGTGTCGGCCGCGACGCTCGCACTGGCGGCCGTCGCGACCCTGGCTCTGGCGGCGACGGCGAAGGCCGAAGAGCTCGAGAACCTGGCGCGCTTCGGCGAGGAGTACCGGGACTACATGAAGCGCACGCGCCGCTTCGTGCCGTTCGTGTTCTGAGGCGAAGCCCGCGCTGCTCGGGCGCCGCTTCCAGGCGAGCAGGCAGTCGAGCACCTCGCACACCCCGACCTCGGCAGCGGCGGGGAGGTGGTCGCGGGCCGCGCAGTAGGCGGCCCGCGACTCCCACGGTGCGCCCGTGAACAGAAGCGGCCGGCGGGAAGAGCGCCGACTGTCATGGCGGCGTAACCCCGCGGCCGGTAGCCTCGTGCGGAGCCGGTCGCTCGAACTGCGATGGACCCCATGGAGAGAGCCGATGACCCGAGGATCGCGTGTTTCCCGCCGCAGCCACGTTACGGCCTTCGCTCTCTGCTGGCTGCTCTGCTGCGCCTCCGGGCGGGCGCAGGAGCCGGAGTACGCGGTCCGGCTCCTGCCCCTGATTCCGGGCTCCTTCTCGACCATCCCGAGCGGCTTCAACAACGCCGGCCTGGTCGTCGGTCAAACGCTGGTGGGCTCCCCCCTGACGCTCAAGGCCTGGTTCTGGACCGAGGCGACCGGGACCCAGCTGCTGCCGGCTCCGCCGGGGCTCTCGAGCTACCGGGCGATCGACGTCAACGACGCCGGCGTCATCGTCGGCGACGGCGGCTACGATTGGGGCGAAGCGTGGCGGCTCGCCGACGGCGTCTTTGAGATGCTCGGGACGCTGCCCGGCGACACGATGAGCAACGCCGCCGGCATCAACGCGAGCGGCGAGGTCGCTGGCACCTCGCGGCAGCCGTCCTCGTCCGAGCCGAGAAACGCCTTCTTCGCCCCGGTCGGGGCGCCGATGTCCCTGGTCCAGGAGGACGCCTGGGCTACCTACTTGAACGCCGCGGGGCAGGTCGTCGGCTACTACGTCTCCAACGTCGCCTTCCGGTACACGCCGGGCCTCGGCACCGAGACCCTGCCGCCCCTGGGCGATCGCGTTCTCACCTGGGCCTGGTCGATCAACGGCTCTGGAGACGTCGTCGGCGAAGCGGCCCAGGCCAACGGCAACGGCCACGTGCCGTTCCTCTTCACGGACGCGGCCGGCATGAGCGAGATCGGGAGCTTCGGCGGCGGAGCCGGCGCCGCCGCCATCAACGATCGGGGCGAGGTGGTCGGCAATCTCGACGCCGGTGGACCCCACCCGTGGATCTGGACGGAGGCGACGGGCGTGCGCTTCCTCTCCGAGCTGATCGATCCGGCGTCCGGCGCGCAGCTCCTGGCCGTCGCGAGGATCAACCAGCGCGGCGAGATTCTGGGGCAGGCCGTGGAGCTCGCGACCGGAGCGTGGCTGCCCGTCTTGCTGACGCCCCGCGTGCTCTTCGCGGATGGCTTCGAGAGCGGGGACACCTCGGAATGGTCGGCGACCATCCCCTGAGCCGGCCCGCTCCCGGCCGTCACGTCCGCCGCTTACGCGGCGCGCCCGCCGGAGCGACCCTGCCCTACCGCAAGGGGACCAGGGGGGCGGTCCGCTCGACGCGGTAGAGCCGCCACCTTCCCTGCCGGGTCACCGGCTCGAGGAGGCCGAGCGTCGTCATCTTCGCGTGCGCGGCGGCGTCCCCCTGCACCAGCGCGAAGTCGAAATGCTCAAGATCGCTCTTGCGGACCCATTTCGGGTTCCACTCCAGCCCCTGGGTCCAGGGGTTCTCTCCGCGGGTGTCGACGACGAGGCTCGTCGGGAACTCGCTGAAGGAGAAGTTGAGGCTCCCGCCGCGCAAGGCGTAGCTCCACGAGAACAGCTGGATGAAGGGCCGCCCGATGACGTAGCGGCTGCGCTCGAGGTACGACAGCCCCACGACCCTGGGCTCCGGTGGCAGGGCCGCCAGAGACCCCGCGAGGCCCGTGAGCTCGACCCGCTCGAACCGCAGCCAGGCGCTCGCCGTCACGAGCATCAGGGAGGCGAAGAGCAGGGCCGGGACCAGCCGGCGCAGGCCGGGCCGCAGCGGGGGGCTGCCGACCGCGAGGAGCAGCAGGATCCAGGCGAACGGCAGCCAGCGGTCGCTGAACTGAATCGCGTTGACGTACTCGTTCGGCAGCACGAGATAGAAGGCGAGCAGCAGCATTCCGAAGGCGGCGAGGCGCGGCTCGCACCCCCACCACCGTTGCCGCCGGTTGGCGACCAGCGAGACGGCAATCCAGAGCCCGGCGACGACGAGAACGAGCCCCTCGAGGGGGCCGCGGAGGGCGCCGAGGCTGGCCGGCCCGAAGAAGGTCGGGACCAGGCGCTCCGGCGGCAGGATCAGCCACGACGGATCCCGGTCCTCCACCGAGCCGCGATAGAAGGTGAACCAGACGCCGGCCGTGACGAGCACGGGCAGGACGCCGGCGAGGCGCCATCGCAGCTCGCGCCACGGGCGGCGCGCGAGCCACGCGTCGATGGCGAGATACGCCATTCCGGCGCCGAACCACAAGGCATGGCCGAAGTACAGCGCGGCCGCCGCGGCGAAGAAGACCGGGGCGGCGCGCCAGGGCTGCCGCTCGCTCGAGAACCCCCGCACGAGCAGCAGCCAGCCGACGCAGACGAGCCAGCCGAAGGCGAAGTTGAGGAATCCCCAGTAGAAGATCTGGCTGAAGACGAACGCCGACGCCAGCAAGGCACCGCCGACGGGTCGCTCGAAGCGCGCCGCCAGGAAGTGGATCATCGCGATCTGCAGCCAGACCAGCAAGAGCAGCGCGACCTTCCCGGCCACCAGGGGCGGCGCCAGCAGCCACGGCACCGCCAGGAAGGCGTAGACGAGCCAGTAGGGCGTCCACCAGCGGATCTCGAGCGACCCCGCCGGATCGTGCCACGCCTCGCCGAACAGCCGCAGCTGGCCCAGGTGCTGCGGCAGGTCGACGCAGGGTACGAAGTCGGAGACCAGGAACGGCAGCGTGGCCAGCGCGAGGGCAAGCACCGCCCAGGCCACCCGTCGCCTCCCCTCGCTCATCCTCTCGCGTCTCCCGGCGCTCCTCCCGGTCCCAACCGCAAGGGCACCCTGCGCCCAAACTCTCGACTTTCCCTGCCTTCGAGTCTAGCGCGCCGAGCGGACCTGCCGGAAACGCTGCGTCCGGCCGCCGGCACCGGGCGCCGCGGGAGCTCTCGCGCTCTTGAGCCGGAGCGAGGCACCGTCGGCAGCGCTGTTCACCTCTCTGTAATCCGCCGCGGGCTAGCCTACGCTCGAGAGACGGGCCGCGCGCTCGGCCTCGAGTCGCACCGGCCGTCGGAAAGGAGCGTTCCATGGCCCGGTCCGCGCAGAGCATCCTCGTGACGGCCCTCCTGGCGGCCGGCCTCGCCGCCGCCGCCGCCGCCCAGCCCGTCATCACCGGCATCCAGAGCTCCGAGCTTCCGCGCAGCGGACGCGTGGCGATCTCGGGCTCGGGCTTCGGCTCCGCGGGCGAGGTGTTCATCGCCGGGCTACCCGCCTTGACGACCACCTGGACCGGCTCGCGGGTGGTGGCCTACGTGCCGGAGGCCGCGCCGCTCGGCTCCGCCCCTCTCTACCTGGTCGTCGGCGGGGAGCAGAGCAACGAGGTCGCGCTCACGGTGACCGCCCGCCAGCCGCAGGGCCGGGTGCGCTGGACCTTCGAGGCCGACTCGAGCGACCTCTGGTACCGGCCCGCCCTCGCGCCGGACGGCACCCTCTACCTCCACTGCAATGGCGCGGTCGACGGGTTCATCTACGCGCTGTCGCCCGACGGAGCGCTCCTGTGGATCCAGACGGTCGACTGGTACCCGTACGCGCCGCCGACGGCCGGCCCCGACGGCACGCTCTACGTCGGCAGCATCTACACCCTCTGGGCGATCTCCAACCAGGGCGAGATTCTCTGGCAGTTCGAGGACCCGAGCGCCCAGGGGATCCAGGTGGCGCCGACGGTCGGCCCCGACGGCTCGGTCTACGGCGGCTTCGACCTGGGCATCGGCGCCTTCGCGCTCGACGCCGCGAGCGGCGCGCTGCAATGGTCGAATCGGGGCGACCCGCCGATGCACGACTACGGCAGCCCGTTCGGCACCGAGGTGCTCTTCGGGCCGTCGACCCCGGGCGGTCCGATCGATCAGCTGTACATGCACCAGAACAACTACAGCGGCGGCCCCGTCTACGCCTTCAGCCTCGACGGCGACCAGCGCTTCGCCACCGGCCTCGGCGGCGACATCGCGCACGAGCCGGTCCTCGACACCGACGGCCGGATCTACGCGCCCTCCTTCGCCGGCAGCGCGGGCTGGGCGGTGCAGGCGATCGACCCGTCCAACGGGCAGACGCTGTGGATCTACGATCCGGCCAACGGCAACGGCATGGAGGAGCTCGCGATCGGCCCGGACGACACGCTCTACGTCGTCACGCCGGGGCATCTCGAAGCCGTCGACGCGGCCACCGCCACGCGCCGCTGGCTCAACCCCACCTACTACGTCATGGACCGCCCGAGCGTGACGCCGGACGGCACGACCCTCGTGCTGTCGGGGGTGCCGGACTACGGGGATCCGGGATTCGTCAAGGCCTTCTCCGCCGCCACCGGCGAGGAGCTGTGGACCGTCGGCCTGCCGGGCGACCCCTACCCCGGCTTCCGGGTCCTGGGCACCGACCATCCGCGCATCACGCCGGACGGCGCCACCGCCTACGTCAGCACGTTCACCGTCGCCGACGGCTCGCCGCCCGCCGATCCGCGCTCCTACCTCTTCGCCATCGAGCTCGACCCCACGCCGCCCGATTCCATCTTCAGCGATGGCTTCGAGTCCGGCGACACCTCCGCCTGGTCGGCCACCGTGCCCTGAGACCGGGTCGGCGACGCCTCCCTCCGGGGCCACCGTGACGGCGCTCCCGCGAGCGGCCCGTCCGACGGCTCAGGCGAGGTCGACCGCCACGGGATGCGCGCCAGGACGAACGAGACCGCCGCTGCGCGAGCGGAGCCTGCTCGCCGCGCTACACTGACGGCGTGAGCCGCCGCCGCCCGCTCCTGCTCCTGCCGGCCCTCGCGCTCGGCTGCGCGAGCCCCGAGCCGGCACCGCGTCCCGACGTCGTGTACCACGGCGGCTCGATCTGGACCGGCGTGCCCGGCGGCTCCCGGGCGCAGGCGCTGGCCGTGCGCGACGGCTTTCTCGTGGCCGTGGGCAGCGACGCGGAGGTCCTGGCGCTGGCGGCTGAGGAGACGCGGCGAATCGACCTCGCGGGAGCGTTCGTCGCGCCCGGGCTCATCGACAACCACACCCACTTCATCGCCGGCGGCTTCGGCCTCGCCGGGGTGCAGCTGCGCGACGCCGCGACGCCGGCGGAGCTCTCCTCCCGCATCGCCGAGTTCGCCGCGACCGTCCCCGCGGGCGGCTGGATCCTCAACGGCGACTGGGACCACGAGCTCTGGGGCGGCGAGCTGCCGCGCCGGGACTGGATCGACGAGCACACCCCGGAGACGCCGGTCTTCGTCACCCGCCTCGACGGCCACATGGCGCTGGCCAACTCGAAGGCGATGGCCCTGGCCGGCGTGACGCCGGAGACCGCGAGCCCCGCGGGAGGCGAGATCGTGCGCGACGCCGGCGGCCGGCCGACCGGCGTCTTCAAGGACGCGGCGATGGCCTTGATCGCCGCCGCGATCCCGCCCCGCTCGGAGGCGGAGCTCGATCGCGCGCTCGCGGCCGCCCAGCGGCACGCGCTGGTGGCCGGCGTCACCCAGATCCACGACATGAGCGACGGGGAGTGGAGCTCGCTTGCGACCTTTCGCCGCGCCCGCGCAGCGGACCGGCTGGCGCTGCGGGTCTACTCCTTCGTCCCCCTCGAGGACTGGCGGCGGATGGCCGCCTACGTCGAAGCCCACGGCCGCGGCGACGCGCGGCTGCGCTGGGGCGGCGTCAAGGGCTTCGTCGACGGCTCCCTGGGGTCGACGACGGCGTGGTTCTACGAGCCGTACGCGGACGCCCCCGGAACCCGCGGCTTCCCCCTCGGCGATCTCGAGGAGCTCGCGTCGCGGATCGCCGGCGCCGACGCGGCCGGGCTGCACGTCGCCGTGCACGCGATCGGCGATCGGGCGAACGACTGGCTGCTCGAGACCTTCGCGCGGGTCGGCGGCGACGCCACCGCCGGCCGTCGCTTCCGCGTCGAGCACGCCCAGCATCTCTCGGCCGCCGCCATCGCCCGCTTCGCCGCGCTGGGCGTCGTCGCCTCGATGCAGCCCTACCACGCGATCGACGACGGCCGCTGGGCCGAGAAGCGGATCGGAGGGGACCGCATTCGCACGACCTACGCCTTCGCAGATCTCCTCGCCGCCGGCGCCCGCGTCACCTTCGGGTCCGACTGGACCGTGGCGCCGATCGAGCCGCTGCTCGGCATCTACGCCGCCGTCACCCGCCGCACCACCGACGGCGCCCACCCCGGCGGCTGGGTGCCGGAGCAGAAGGTCACCGTGGAGCAGGCCCTGCGGGCCTACACCGCGGCCAACGCCTACGCCGGATTCCAGGAGGAGAGCCTGGGCACGCTCGAGGCCGGCAAGCTCGCGGACTTCGTCGTGCTCTCGCGCGACCTGCTGGCCGTCGACCCGGCCTCGATCCCCGAGGTCCGGGTCCTGCGGACGGTGGTCGGCGGAGCGACCGTCTACGAGGAGCCGTAGCCGGCGCGACGACCGGGAGAGGGACAGCTCACGGGATGGTCGCAGACCATCCCGAGGTGTCCCCGCTCTCGCTCTGGGGCGCCCGGTGCGTCAGCAGCGGGCGCGACGACCGGGAGAGGGACAGCTCACGGGATGGTCGCAGACCATCCCGAGGTGTCCCCGCTCTCGAAGCCATCCGCGAAGACCGGCGTCCTGCCGTTCAGCTTGATCAGCAAGGCATCGAGCCAGTCCGCGCCGGGCGACGCGTACCACCCGGCGACCGCCAGATGGCCGTCCGTCGTGCGCAGCATCTGCCAGCCGCGATCGTCCGATTCGCCGCCGAAGGTCTGGGTCCAGAGCGCGTTGCCCTCGGCGTCGGTCCGCACGATGTAGACGTCCCAGCCCCCGGCGCCCTCGGACCCGGTCTGGCCGGCGATCGCGAAGCCGCCGTCCGGCAGGCGGCGTAGCGACTGTCCGAGGTCGTCGGCGCCACCGCCGTGGTTCCTCTCCCAGAGCGTGTTGCCGTCGGCGTCCGTGCGCACGAGAAAGACGTCGCAGTCGCCGCTCGGGGTGGCGCACCCGGTGCCGACGAATCCGCCGTCCGGGGTCTGCAGGACGTCGTTGCACTCCCCGCCCGCGGAGCCGCCGCCGTACGTGTTCGCCCAGACGAGGTTGCCGATCGCGTCGGTGCGCAGGAGGTAGCAGGCCCAGTCGGAGCTCTGGGTCAGCCCTCCGATGATGTACCCGCCGCCGGTGGTCTCCTGCACCGCCAGGCCGATGTCGTTCCCGAAGCTCTCCCGGGCGTAGAGGGCGTCCCACTCCATGTTGCCCGAGGCATCGGTCTTCACCAGCCAGACGTCGTAGCTGTCGAACGGGACTCCGCCGACGCGCTGCTGCCCCACGAAGACGAAGCCGCCGTCCGCCGTCGGCCACACAGAGTGCGCCCGCTCGTCGACCGCCGGCAGGCCGTACTGGCGGCTCCACTGGAGGTTGCCCTGCGGGTCGGTGCGGGCCAGGTAGGCGTCGTGGATCTGCGAGCCGGTGCCGAACATCCCGGCGACCACGAACCCCTGGTCGGGCAGCTGCCGCACCGAGAAGCCCCAGTCGGTCGACCCGCCGCCCCAGGTGCGGGACCATTCTTCGTTGCCTTCGGAGTCGGTCTTGATCAGCAGGAAATCATCACCGGAGGCGGTGTCCTCGTAGCCGAAGAGAACGAATCCGCCGTCCGCCGTGTTGTCGGCCGCCCAGGCGGTCTCCGCGTCGGCGTCGCCATAGGTGCGGGACCAGAGGATCTCCTGGGCCCGCCCGGGCGCCGCCGCGGCGCCGATCGCCGCGGCGGCGAGGAGAGCCCTCCAGAAGGCGGAAGACGCACGATGGCGCATCACGGGCGCAAGCCTGCACGCTCGTGGATTACAGACGCGTTACCTCGCCGCTCTCGAGCAGCCACTCACTCGCGAGACGAGCGCCCGCGCGAAGCGGCCGGGCGCCCCCGGGTCCATCCGCAGGTAGAGCGACGGCTCGACCGCCTCGAGCTCCATCAGCCAGAGGCCGCCGCCGTCGTTGGCGGGCACGAGATCGACGCGGGCGTAGAGCGGCGCCGCATCCAGGGCCCGGACGGCCGCGTCGCCCGCGGCGCGGAGCTCCGCTTTCGGGCGGGCGGGGCGCACCGCGCCGCCGTGCTCCTCCTGCGATCGGAAATCGCCCGGCCGCGGCGTCTTGACCACCGCGTGGCTGAGCTCGCCTGCGAAGTAGAAGAGCGAGTGCTCGCCCTCGTCGAGCACGGCCCGCACGAGGGGCTGGGCCATGAGGGCGCGCTCCGCGAAGTACTCCTCCACCTCGCCCCGCCGCCGGCGCAGCGCCCGCCGATCGAGCCGGAACGCACCCTCGGCGCTGGCCGCCACGACCGGCTTGACGACGATCTCCTCGCTCGCGAGCGCCGCGAACAGCCCGTCGAGCTCGCCGGCGGCGAGCCGCGGGCGCCAGAGCGTCGGGACGATCGCCACGCCGCGTGCCGCGAGGTCCGCGAGGTAGCTCTTCGCGAGGTTCCAGCGGATCAGCTCGAGATCGTTCTCGAGCCGCGCTCCCGTCGCCACGATCCGCTCGAGCACCGCCAGAAACTCCTCCGGCCGCCGGTGATAGTCCCAGCACGAGCGGACGACGACGGCCTCGTAGCGCTCCCAGGGGACTCCGGGCCGGTCCCACGGAACCGTGTCGACGCGCCAGCCGAGCGCCGCCAGCGGCGCCTCGGCCAGCTCGTCGTCGATGACGTAGCCGGCGCGGTCGGCCATCGTCAGGAAGGCGCAGCGGCGCATGCCGGCTGCGGTCCGATCGTGAACCGGGGCAGCGGGCTGGGGCAAAGAGCGATCCATGCGGCGAGCGACTCCAACGGCCGGCGAAGGCGCGATGATACCGGGAGCCCCTTCCCCGCCCGCGGAAAGGAAAGAGGGCGTCGCCGCCCGAACGCCCGCTCCGCGCGCCCCCACCGGCCGCTTCGGGACCTACGGCAGTCGCACGACCTCAGCGCCGCCTGCGTACGTGCCGTAGGCCGGCAGATCTTCGCCGAAGGGATCTTGCCACCCCCCGTAGTAGTGATACAGCCCGGAGACGGTGGCGCTGTCGCACTGCGGGCTGAACTCCGACACGGTCTCGGATCGCTCGATCCACACCACCGCGAGATTCTCGTCCCAACCGTACCGAATCCCAGTCGAATCGAAGGTCCGCGGCCCGGTCCGGCGCAGGTCGGCGCGGTTGGAGCTCGCGGCCACGGCCGGGAGCGCCCCGCCGAAGGTCGGGTCGTCGGCCACCGACTCGCCCAGAGTGGCGAATCTGCCGACCCCGGCCGGAACGACGGTTGCCACGACGACGGCGCCGGACGTGCTGGCGGTGCCGAGCCAGGTGCCGGCCGGGTTGCAGAAGCCGAGCCAGTCGTGGCCATCGGCCGCCACCCCGTCCGGCGGGGCGGCGATCGCCAGGGCGGGGGCGAGAGCCAGGGTGACCAGGGTGAGGAGGGCGAGCTTCGAGGAACGTCTCATCGCAGACTCCTTTCCGGACCCTTCAGGGGTCCTCTGTCGGACCTTCATCCTCACCGAGCACGCGGCCGGAGTCGTGAGGTTCTTCCTGTGTTATTCCTCGGTCCTCGCCCAGGGGTCGCTCCGCGAGTCAGGCGAAGAGGCGCGGCAGCTCGGGTGGTAATCTCGCCATAGAGAGGATCCGCAATGCCTCTGCAGTCAGCAGCTGGGGATTTCAAGCTCGGCGACTGGCTCGTGCGGCGGGATCTCAACCGGATCAGCCGCGGCGGCGAGACCAGGCACCTCGAGCCCAGGGCGATCGACCTGCTGGCCCTCCTGGCGGGGAACGCCCGCCAGGTCGTGTCGAAGGACGAGATCGTCGCGGCGGTGTGGCAGGGCCGGATCATCGCCGACTCGGCGCTCACCCGCGTCGTCGCCGACGCGCGCCGCGCCCTTGACGACGACGCTCGCGATCCGCGGTTCATCGAGACCATCCCCAAGCGCGGCTACCGGCTGATCGCGGAAGTGGAGCCGCTCGACGCTCGGCAGAAAGGGCCGCCCGAGATCCCCGCGGCGGCTCTCGCGCAGCGCGGCATCGCGGCGCTTTTCGCCCTCGTCCTGCTGGCGCTCGCCGCTCTGCTCGCCTCCCGGCACTTCGGCGCCGCGAGGCCTCCCGAGGCGGGCGCCGCGCCGGCCGCGGCCGAGCGGATCGTCGTGCTGCCGTTCCAGAGCCTCGGCTCGCCGGACCACCACGACTTCGCGCTCGGCATCACCGACGAGATCACCACCCGCCTCGCCGCCGCCGGCGACCTCAGGGTCATCTCGAGCCAGAGCGCGCAGCAGTACGCCGGCAGTTCTAAGAGCGCCGGGGAGATCGGAGCGGAGCTCGCGGTCCACTACATCCTCGAGGGCAGCGTGCGCTGGGAGTCCAGCGGTCAGGAGCCCTACCGCGTGCGGATCTCGCCGCAGCTGATCCGGGTCGCCGACGACAGCCACGTCTGGGCCAACAGCTTCGACGGCCTCCTCGAGGACGTCATCGGCATGCAGATCGAGATCGCCCAGGGCGTCCTGCGGCAGCTCGACGTGGCGCTCGACCCGGCCGAGCAGTCGCAGCTGCTGGAGCCGAGAACCGCCGACCCCGAGGCCTATCAGGCCTACCTCATGGGCCTTGCCCGCCTGCGCCGTCCCGACTTCTGGTCGACCGAGAACATGCGCATCATCGCTTCCTCCTGGGAGCGCGCCGTCACCCTCGACCCCTCCTTCGCCGTCGCCCAGGCGGCGCTCGCCGCGATCCATTCGAGCAGCTTCGCCATCGGCCTCGATCGCTCCCCGGAGCGCCTGGCGAGAGCGAAGGAGGCGCTCGACGCGGCCCTCGCCCTCGACCGTGACCTTCCCCTGGCGCACTACGCCCGCGGCCAGTACCACGCGGCCCGGCGGGAGTACGAGCTCGCGATCGAGGCGCTCGAGACGGCGGCCCGGGGGCTGCCGAACGAGAGCGAGGTCTACCGCAGCCTGGGGATCATCCTGCGCCAGCGCGGCAGCTGGGAGCGATCGCTCGAGCGGTCGCGGCGGGCGCTGGAGCTGGCGCCCCGCGATCCCCGGCTCCCCACGAGTCTGGGCTTCACGCACATGATGATGAGGCACTACGGCGAGGCCGACCGCCTGTACCGGCGGGCCCTGGAGCTGCAGCCGGACCAGAGCTCGGCCTACGTGCTGGCGGTCCTCAACCACTGGCTCGGATCGGGCAATCTCGAGGAAGCGCGCGCGACCCTCGCAGCGATGCCGGACGCCGACCACCCGTCGGCCCTGATCGTCTGGTGGCAGCAGGAGATCCAGGAGCGCGACTACCAGGCGGCGCTCGACCGCCTCGAGCGCTCGCCCCTGGAGCTGCTCGAGGATTACCTGCATCTGACCCCGAAGTCGCACCTGAAGGCGATCACCCTGGAGCTGCTGGGAAGGCAGGACGAGGCCACGATCGAGCTGCGATCGGCCCGCCGGCTCGTCGAGGGACGCCTCGCCGTTCGACCCGCCGACGGCCGGGCGCTCGCCACGCTCGCCGAGGTCCTCGCCGGGCTCGGCGAGCGGGAGGCGGCGCTGGTCGCCGCGCGCAGAGCCGTAGAGCTCACGCCGGTCGCCGAGGACGCCGTCGCCGGACCGATCCGGCTCGAGGCCCTGGCCCGGGTGCGGCTCTTGACCGGCGACCGACGAGGAGCTCTCGCCGAGCTCGAGAACCTCCTCTCCATCCCCGCCCCGATCTCGAGCCGCCTGCTCGAGCTCGATCCGCGCTGGGACCCGCTGCGCGACGAGCCCGGCTTCCGAGAGCTGCTGGCGAGAAGCTCGCGCGGCTAGCGAGCTCCCGCCGCCGACGCCGTAGAATCACTCGATGCGCGCACTCCGCACCACCGGCGTGATCGTCAGCTTCCTCCTCCTGGCGGCGCACTTCCTGCGCGGCGGCCATGCGCTGATCGCGCTCGTGCTTCTGGCGGCGCCGTTCCTGCTCCTCGCCCGGGAGAGCTGGGCGGTCCGCGTCCTCCAGGTCGCGCTGCTGCTCGGAACGCTCGAGTGGATCCGGACGCTCGTGGCCCTGACCTCCGCGCGCCTCGAGGCGGGCGAGCCGTACCTGCGAATGACGCTCATCCTCGCCGCCGTCGCCGCCGTGGCCGCGCTCTCAGCGATCGGTCTGTCCGCCCGCAGAGGCTAGGGAGCGCGACGGCCCCGCAGCCGCGGGAAGATACACTGCTCGCGTGGAGCTCCGAGCGCGTCTTGTCTCGGCGACCGGCATCCTGCTGGCGTCGATCCTCGCGACCACCGCGACCGCGCCGGCCGCCGGTCAGACCGGGCCGGCGGAGCTCCGGGCGGAAACGCGGCTCGCAGAAACGCAGTCCGACGAGACGCGGTCCGCCGAGACGCCCTCGCCCCCCGCGCCGCTGCCGCCGCCGGGCGAGATGGCGCGCTGCAAGGAGCTGATCGACGCCGGGCTCAACGGGGCGGCGCGGGCGCGGCTCGCGCCCATCGTCGAGGCGCACCCGGGGTGGGCGCGGGCGACGGCGCTGCTTGCCCTGACCTACTACAAGGAGAGCCGCTTCGAGGTCGCCGCGACGCTCTTTGCCAGGGCGCTGGCGGCCGACCCCCAGGAGATCGCCGCGCGGCCGCCCTACGGGTGGAGCCTCTACTCTCTCGGCCGGCTCGACGAGGCCGAGGAGATGTTCGAGTCGCTGCTCGCGGTGAAGCCCGACTACACCGCCGCCCACTACGCCCTCGGCTTGATCGACCTCGATCGCGACGAGATCGACGGCGCCCGGCGGCACCTCGCCACGACCCTCGAGCTGGCCGTCGCGCAGGACGATCCGCCCATGGCGGGCCGGGCTCGCGCGCGTCTCGGCGACCTGTACCTGAGGCTCGACGATCTCCCGGCGGCGCGGCGCGAGCTCGAGCTGGCCCTCGAGCTCGTCCCGGACGAGGGCGACGCGCTCTTCACCCTCTCCCGCGTCCTCCAGCGGCTGGGCGACGAGGAGGGCGCCGCGGACGCGCGGCGGCGGTTCGAGGCGGCGAAGGCGGGACCCGCGCCCGGCGCCGGCCGGCTGCCGGGCTGAGCCGGAGTCGCCCGGCTTCCCATGGACCCGAGATGAGGAGACGACCGGCCCTGGCGGCGGCGGCGCTGGTCGCCGGCGCGCTCGGCCCGTCCGGCGGCGAGGCGGCGATCCGCTTCACGATCGCCGAGAAGTCGGCGGGACTCGATCTCGTGATGACCAGCGGCGGCATGCCGAGCCGCGAGATCCTCGAGGTCAACGGCGGCGGCATCGCTCTTTTCGACTACGACGGCGACGGCGACCTCGACGTCTTCCTCGCCAACGGCGCGACCCTCGCCGCGCCCGAGCTCGGCCCCGGGTCGCGCCTCTACGCCAACCGCGGCGACGGGACGTTCGCGGACGTGACCCGCCAGGTCGGCCTCACGCTCACTCGCTGGGCGATGGGAGCGGCGGTCGGCGACTACGACGGCGACGGCTGGGACGACCTCTACGTCACCTGCTACGGCGCCAACGCGCTGCTGCGCAACGAGGCCGCCGCCGGCGGCGGCAGGCGCTTCGTCGACGTGGCGAGCGAGGCGGGGGTCGCGGACCCCCGCTGGTCGACGAGCGCCGCCTTCGCCGATCTCGACGGCGACGGCGATCTCGACCTCTACGTCGTCAACTACCTCGCCTTCGACGCCGCGCACCCTCCCGAGCGGGCCGGCAACGCCTTCAAGGGCGTCCCCGTGATGGCCGGGCCGCGCGGGCTCGACCCGCAGCCGGACGCCCTCTTCGAGAACCTCGGCGGCGGCCGCTTCCGGGACGCCACTACCGCGGCGGGCATCCTGCCGCCGGGAGGACCGGGCTACGGGCTGGGCGTGCGCGTCCTCGACTTCGACGGCGACGGCCGGCCCGACGTCTTCGTGGGCAACGACTCGACGGAGGATCACCTGTTCCACAATCGCGGCGAGCTCGTCTTCGAGGAGTCGGCGACCGTCGCCGGGGTCGCGGCGAACGGCGCGGGAACGACGCAGGCCACGATGGGCATCGCCCCGGCCGACGTCGACGCCGACGGCGACCCCGACCTCTTCATCAGCGTCTTCTCCGACGACACCAACACCCTCCACCTGAACCTCGGAGACGGCTTCTTCGACGACCGCTCGGCCCAGTTCGGGGTCGCCGCGAGCAGCCGCCCGCACCTGGGATGGGGCTGCGGTTTCTACGACTTCGACCTCGACGGCGACGAGGACCTGTTCGTCGCCGGCGGCCACGTCTATCCGGAGATGGACGACCCCCAGGTGGGCGCCGCCTGGGCCCAGCGGCCACTCGTGCTCGAGCGCCGCCGGGGCCGGTTCGAGCCGGCGGGCTGCGCCGCCCCGTGGTGCGAGGAGCGCTACCACGGCCGCGCCACCGCCTTCGGCGACCTCGACGGCGACCGCGACGTCGACGTCCTGATGACGACCCTCAACGGGCCGGTGCTGGCCCTCTTCAACGACTCGGGGCCCGCCCCCTCCCTCGCCGTTGGTCTCCGGGGAGACGCCGGCAACCTCCACGCGACCGGCAGCCTCGTCGAGCTCGAGACGCCGGCCGGAGCCCAGCGGCGATGGATCACTGGCGGCGGCAGCTACCAGTCCGTCGACGCCACCGACGCCTACTTCGGCCTCGGAAGCGAGCCCGCCGCCGAGCTCACGGTGCGCGTCCGCTGGCCCGACGGCACCGTCCGCAAGCTCGACGGCGCTCCTCGCGACCGACTGCTCGTCATGCCGGCGGCGCCCTCGTCCGGCGTCACCCTCCGACCCTGAGCGGGGAGAGGATCGGCGCCTCGCCGCTGCCGGGCGGCCGTGGCGGCTCGCCTCAGGGGACGGTCGCCGACCAGGCCGACGTGTCGCCGGACTCGAAGCCGTCCGCGAAGATCGCCGTCTGCTGCTGGATCTCGAAGGTCTTGAAGCGGAAGACCTTGCTGACCGCCTCGTCCGAGCCGCCGCCGGTGTCGATGACGTACCAACGGCCGAACCACTCCTTGCCGGCGAGCGCCGGGTCGTTCGGGATCGGGATGCTCACCGAGCCGAAGCCGTCGCCTTCTCCGGCGCCGTCGAGGGAGATCATCTCGATGTGGAAGTCGGCGGTGCCGGGGCGCGTCAGGCCGGGGTCCTGGTCGTCGATGAGCAGCCAGGCGTCCGCGCCGCCGAGCCCGTTCCACACCCCGACCGTGAAGCTGGGGTTGCCGACGAGCGGCGGCTCGAGGGCCACGACCTCGGGCACGAGGCCGCCGCTGCCCGGCAGCCCGGCGCCCTCGATCACCGGCACCCGCGAGGACTCCGTGTAGAGCGTCGGCCGGTCGAAGGGGAACTCCCCCGCGGCCAGCCGGGGATCCGTCAGCGGCCGGGTGAGGAAGGCGAGCAGGTCGTCCTTCTGCTGCTGCGTGAGCTCGAGCGCCTGGATCGAGGGATCGAGGTTCGAGCCGGTGAAGTCGCCGCCGCGGTCGTAGAACTCGATGACCTCTTCGATCGTCGCGAAGCGCCCGTTGTGCATGTAGGGCGCGCGCAGCTCGAGGTTGCGCAGGCTGGGAACCCGCATCTGGCCCTCGTCGAGGGGATCGCCGGTGACCTCCATGCGGCCCTGGTCCTCGTCCTGCGGCCGCACTCCGGTGTAGCGAAACGTGTTGTCGCTCATCAGCGCGTTCTGGTGGCAGTTGTCGCACAGCCCGGCGCCGGTGAAGACGCCGCGGCCGGCGATCTCCTGCGCGGTCATCGCGTCGTTGTCGCCGCCGATGAAGTCGTCGAACGGGCTCTGGTTGGTGAACTGGGTGCGCTCGTAGCTGGCGATCGCCATGGCGACGTTCGGCGCCGTGATCCCCTCGGAGGGGAACGCCTCCGCGAAGAGCTGCGCGTAGCTGCGGCCGCCGATCCAGGCGAGCAGATCCGCCGGCACCTCGGGGGAGAGGGCGAGGGGCACGGAGGCGTCGATCCGCGCCAGCACGTCCGTCCACACCCGGTCCACGTGGCCCATCTCGACGTCGCTCGTCGGCGGCCCTACGGCCTGGCTCTCGAGCGCCGCGCCGCTGGGCAGCACCACGTTCATCGTCACCGGGTCGACGAACACCTCCGGCGCCCGGCCGTCCCAGAAGAGAGTGTCCGAGTAGCCGGCGTTGATCGACGAGACCGTCTTGCGCCGCGTCACCTGCGGCAGGAGGCCGAAGTGGGTGCTCCAGTCGTAGAGGCCGTCGGCCCCGCTCAAGGGCACGCCCGGGGAGCCGAAGACGTCGTCGCACACGGGGTCGGCCGGCGCGCAGGGGAGGGTCTCGAAGACGCCGTCCGGTCCGGGGTTGACGGCCAGCGGATCGACCCCCGAGCGCGGGTCCTCGCCACCGACCTCCGGGAGGTGGCAGGTGCCGCACGAGACGGTGCGGGTCGACGAGATCTGCTCGTCCCAGAAGAGCACCTTGCCGAGGTTGACCTTGGCGGCGGTCACGGGATTGCCGGGCGGCTCGGGCGGCGGCGGCAGCTGCGCTCGCGCGGTCAGCGGCAGGAGGACGAGGGCCGCGGCCAGAGCCGCGTGGCGGAGGAGCGGTTGCGAGGGCTGACTCATCGAGGTTCGAATCCCTACCTGATGTCGTGGTCGTTGGACCCGGCTGCGCCGGAACGGTCGGAACGGTGTGCGGTGCGACGGAACGGTCCAGGAGCCATACCTGCCGGCGCCTTGCCGGCCAACGCCGCGATCACCGTATAATACGCCATCGCCGCCGGCACGCCCGACCCCGAGGGGCAGGCCTCCTGCCGCGGAGAGAGTCCACCCGGAGTCGCGATTCGTCGACCCGATCTACCCGAAGGAGCCTCGCCCGTGCCGTCCAACAAGAGCCGTCCCTCGGTCCGCAAGGGCCTTTCCGCCGCGCTGCCGAGCGCCTTCGCCCTCCTTCTCGCCGCGGGGCTGATCCTCCCCGGCGCCGCCCTGGCGGGCGACTGGGTGACCTTCGTCGACGAGACGAGCACCCGCATCGTCTCGGATCCCGAGGTCGGCATCAACGACATCCGGGAAAAGGACATCACCTCCGGCGACGTCGACAAGGACGGCGACACCGACCTCATCGTCGTGCGCAAGATCCCGTTCACCAACCCGGGCGGCTTCCGCAACGTCCTCTTCATGAACGAGAACGGCGTGATGACCGACCGCACGGCGACGCTGGCGCCCGACTTCCTCGACGCGACGGACGACCGCGACGTGGAGCTGGCCGACGTCGACGGCGACACCTGGCTCGACATCGTGACGAGCGGCACCTTCGGCGAGCAGCCGCGGATCCTCATGAACCAGGGCGAGTCCGCGGGCGTCTGGCAGGGCTTCGTGTACGAGCCGCTCCGGCTGCCCTTCCTCGAGTCGCCGACGGGCAACGGGCCCAAGTTCTGCGGCCTCGGCGTCGGCGACGTCACCGGCAACGGCCGGCCCGATCTCTACTTCACCGACTACCAGAACGACATGGAGGACCGCCTCCTGATCAACAACGGCGCGGGCTTCTTCACCGACGAGACGACGCGGCGCCTGACTCCCATGATGGTCGACGCCACCTTCGGCACGGACGCCGACATCGCCGACATGAACGGCGACGGCTTCCTCGACATCATCAAGAACAACTCGAGCGGTACCGGCGAGCTCGCCGCGCGGCGGGCGTCCGGCCCGGAAGGCGACGCCCCGGAGGGCTCCGGCCCGGCCCCGGCCGTCTCCATCCTCTACAACGACGGCACCGGCCACTTCGTCTTCATGGACACCGTCTACACGCTGGCGCCCTACATGGCGGAGCCGGCCGACTTCACGCAGGACAGCCGGCTCGATCTCTTCGTCGTCGACGACGGCCAGGACCGGTACCTCGTCAACACCGGCAACGACGGCCAGGGCCACGCCGACTTCACGCCCACACCCGTCAGCAACAGCCCCAACACGAGCTTCTTCGGCGGCAACGTGAAGTTCGCGGACCTCGACGGCGACACGATCCTCGACGTCCTCGTCGCGGACGTCGACACCGACATCCCGGGCTGCAGCCGCCAGCTCACGCTCCTGAGGGGCGTGGGCACGCCGCCCGCCATCACCTACTCCGACCCTCTCGGCGGCGCCAGCCGCCCCTGGACCCTCCAAGGCACGTTCGACGTCGAGGCCCTGCACATCAACAACGACGGCGCCCTCGATCTGTGGATCGGCACCTGCACCGGCACCAGGGTGTTCATGGGCTACACCCCCGAGATCTTCGCCGACGGCTTCGAGAGCGGCGACACGTCGGCCTGGTCGAGCACCGTGCCCTGAGGCACGCTACGGCTCGACGGCCCGGAGCCTGCTGAGCTTGCGGTAGAGGCTGCGCTCGCTCAGGCCCAGCCGGCTCGCGAGGACACGGCGGTCGTCCGGGATCCGGGCCGCGGCCCAGCGCACGTACTGGAGCTCGATCTCGGCCAGGGGCCGAACCCCGTCCGCCGCGCGCATCTCGCGCGGGCCCGGTGCCGGGCGCAGGCATTCGTCGGGCAGGTGCTCGGGCAGGATGGTGTCGCCGTCGGCCAGCAGCGAGGCCCGGCTGAGGACGTTGAGCAGCTCGCGGACGTTGCCGGGGAAGTGGTAGGCCTCGAGGGCGGCCAACGCTTCCCGATGGATCGTCTTGGCTTCCAGTCCCAGCCTTCTTTGGAGGTGGGAGATGATCAGCGGCAGGTCCTCCAGGCGCTCGCGCAGCGGCGGTAGGCGGATCGGGAAGGCGCTGATCCGGTAGTACAGGTCCTGGCGGAAAGCCCCCTCGTCGATCATCTCCTGAAGGTCGCGGTGCGTCGCGCAGACCAGCCGGAAGTCGACCTCGCGCCGCTCGGCGCTGCCGACCCGGCGAAACGTGCCGGTCTCGAGCAGGCGCAGCAGCTTGACCTGGAGAGACAGGGGGATGTCGCCCACCTCGTCGAGAAACAGCGTGCCACCGCGGCTTGCCTCCACGAGACCCTGGTGGCTCTGCGAAGCGCCCGTGAAGGCGCCCTTCTCGTGCCCGAAGAGCTCGCTCTCGAAGAGCGTCTCGCTCAGCCCGGAGCAGTCGAGCGGCACGAAGTTCCCTCGGGCGCGGGCGCTTCTGGCGTGGACGGCGCGCGCCAGCAGCTCCTTGCCGGTGCCGGACTCACCGAGCAGGAGCACGGGAGTGTCGCTCGGCGCCACCCGCGCCGCCAGCTCGAGCATGCGGTTGAAGACCGGGGCGCGGCCGACGAGACGCTCGCGTTCGTCGCCGGCGGCGGCGATCGCGCTCGGGCGGATCACCTCGAGGTAGGCGTGGATCTCGCCCGCCGCGTCGCGCAGCGGATGGGTCGTGACGACGTGGTGCTCTTCGCCGCGTGGGGTGTGGTGGACGTGCAGGGCCTGGGTCGCCTCGCCGGTCTGCCGGCAGGTCAGGATCGGGCAGCGCTCTCCGAGCTCGTCGCAGGGCGAGGGAAAGTGGTGCGAAACCTCGTAGCACAGCCTGCCACGCACCGTCTCGCCACCGGCGAACCGCTCGCGATAGGCGTCGTTGGCGGCGACGATACGGTAGTCCTCGCCGATCACGATCGCCGGCTCGCTGAGGAACTCGAGGACCGAGGGAAGCTGGACTCCGTGAGGGGGTCCAGTGCCTGCGGCTGCCATGCAACGCTCTCCCAGGAGCGATCTGCCGAATCCGGCAGACGCCCTCGATCGAGTATGCCACGGATGGCAGGACGGGCGCATCGAAAGCGCGATCGAGCCTCGCGCCGAGGGCGGCACGACTCTTGCTGTTCTGCCACGTCAAGGAAGAGCCCATGATCACGGGGAAGACCTCGAGCGCTTCGATGACGGCACCCGCCAACAGAGCATCCCGCTTGCGAGGACTCGTCGGCGTGCTGGCCGCGCTGGTGCTCTTCGGCAGCTCGACGGATCTCCACTCCTCCTCGGCCGGTCTTTCCGCGGTCGTCACCAGCACTCCCGTCCTCGCCGGCTCGGACTGCGGCGCCCCGTGCGCGCACTTCGACCGGCACCAGGGCAAGCTCCTGCCCGAACACCCGACGGCCCGCCTGAACAAGCAGCCGTCGCTGGCTCCCGAGGCGCCGGCATGGCTGCTCGCGCTGAGCGTCACCCCCCTCGCGCGGCCCACCGAGCCGCCGACCCGAGAGCAGCTGTTCCACCGGCTGCCGCCGCCGCGCGGACCACCCTCCGTCTGACTCACCCCGACCCGCCCTCCCAGCGGGGGCCGTCGCAGACACGGAGGTTGGCGGACCCAGCCGTCCGCCGAGAGGGAGTTCGCGTCTCGGCAATCGGGGTCCGCCCGGATGGACCGCGGCTTGGGAGCGATCCGAGCCACCAAGAGAGAGGGATAGGACATGAAACACGGAGGTTGTGTATTCGCTGCGCTCATGGCGCTGTTGGCCGGCGGCGCGCTCGCCCAGGGCCCGGGACTCTACGAGCTGCCGCTCTGGTCCGACGAGGCCGGGCAGGTGGGTTTCAGCAGCTTCTGGAACTCGCCCAAGAAATTCCACTTCAAGCTCGTTGCCGATCCCGGCTACGAGCTCGTCGACGTCCAGGCCTTCGTCGGCACCGACATCGGGGACCTGCCGGTCAAGAACGGCAAGCCCAAGCCGGGCGCGTTCCCATTCAAGCACGACTGCCTTGAGAACGGCGGTTCCGCGGTCCTGTGCGACGTCGTGCTCGACCTGCAGGACGACCTCGGCTTCTCCTGGGGTTCCACATCGGCGGACGAGCGCCTGCGGATCCTCGCGGTGCACGCGGACGCCGTGAGACTGGAGGACGACGCGGAGCTCGACGTCTGGGTCAAGGGTCCCTACGAGCTCGTACCGGAGAACCCTTCGGACAGCACGTTCTGGTACCTGGATTACCTGCTGGCCCACCCGCAGCGCGGCCAGTTCATCGACTCGCCGGTGCAGGGGCTCAGCTATCGCGGCCCGACCCAGGAAGGCGTCACGGGCGCCGAGACGGAGGAGACCGGCGGCAGCTTCTACTACTTCCCGGGCGAGACCCTCGACTTCGCCCTCGGCTCCGTGCCCCTGGGAGACGCTCTCGGCGCCAAGAAGGTGTCGCCGATCGACCTGTGGAGCGGCGCCGATACGAGCGACCCGCGGGTTCTCGGCGTGGCGCGAACCCTCCAGACCCTGGACGAGGACTCGGGCGCCGAGCAGCACGACGGCAAGATCGTGCTCCTGCCCGAGGTCGTGGCCTGCTTCGAGAGCGTCGCGGGCCCGACCGTCGACTGGGGCGACGCTCTCCTGGTGGACGAGCTGTTGACTCAGACGGTCGCCACCTGCGACGGGGTCGGAGGCTCGGAGCTCGCCGTCGTCTCCGAGGCCGACGCCCAGGGGAACCTGGAAGCGGGCCTGAACGCCAGCGGTATCTTTCGCAAGAACATCTCCAAGACCGAGGATTTCGGCGAGAACAAGCAGAAGCTCGAGGTGATGCCGGTCTACTTCCCGGGCCTGCGGTCGAACGGCGACCCGTCGCTGTGCGTCGACGTCAACGGCGACGGCATCTACGACCCGGACGAGGACACGCTCGGGGTTCCCTACGAGGAGTGGCGCCTCGGCGGCGATCCGGCGGCCGCGGAGTGCGACCCTCGCGACTACGAGGATCCCCTGGCCTGCGTGATCACCCTCATCGAGTGCCGCGAGGTGGCCAAGCCGATCGTCACCACCTATCGCGAGGTGATCGACATCTACGACGACCAGGTGACGACCGAGTTCTGGCCGCACCGCTTCTCCACCGACATCTTCACCGCGGTCTCCCGCGACGACGGCACCACCTGGAAGCGGATGAACGTCTCGCGGATGGCGGACCTCTCGTCATTCGATCTCGAGACCGGCGAGCCCTTCCCAGGCACGGCCGGGTCGCCCTACCTCAAGGTCAACGACAACTACATCCTGAACGTCTGGGAGAGTAAGTTCTGCAAGAGCGGCAACCCGCGCTACGCGATCGACAACTGCGAGGTGTACCCCGACGACTGCGTCGACCTCGACGGCGACGGCACGCCGGAGTCGGTCTGCCGCGGCAACGAAGAGCAGGGCACCCTGGTCTGCGAGCCGGACTACCCCTACGACGACGAGTACTACGTCACGGACATCTGGGGGGTGCGCGGCCATCAGCAGTCGGTGGACTACGACGAGGTGGACGACGTGGCCGAGCTGGGAATCGGCGAGATCCCCTACAGCTGCCTGTGGGCGGCTCGCGGGGTGATCGTCTCGCAGCGCGAGCTCGACGCCGGCACGTTCGGCTCTCTGACCGTCGACGACAACATCGATTGCACCGGCGTCGGAGTGCCCTACGAGTGCTGCACGGGGCCAGGCACCGGCACCTGCGAGGTCCGCGGAGTCGATCTCGGCGACATCGTCTGGTACAAGCCGGAGCGCATCACGTCCGGGCGGCGCGACGCCTACATCCCCGCGGCGGGCTCGGCCCGCGGCGCCGGCTTCGCGATCGCCTGGCAGGAGGATCCCGACGGTCTGCGGCCCGGCAAGGGCAAGGGCCCCGGCCAGGGCTGGAGCGGCGCCATCTCCAACCACAAGTCGGACATCTGGTACACCTTCATCTCCT
The DNA here is from genome assembly GCA_029862975.1 of Acidobacteriota bacterium. Taxonomy (GTDB): domain Bacteria; phylum Acidobacteriota; class Thermoanaerobaculia; order Multivoradales; family JAHEKO01; genus CALZKB01. The sequence goes on along the minus strand of JAOTWP010000016.1, from coordinate 24,239 downwards.
ACGACGACTTCGCGCTGGTCGACGAGAACTTCGTTCCCGGCGGCCCGCCGGAGAGCGGCGGCCCGGACGAGAAGCCCGGCCTCGGCAGGCCGAAGGCGCTCGTGCCCTTCGCGCTGCCGGTCCGCGTGTCGGACAACGACATGGTCAACACCGACACCCTGAAGGTCGTCCAGAGCGAGCAGTGCGTCACGCCGCCGGGCGGCACGGAGCCGGTGTGCTTCCCCGTCGTCGAAGACGGCACCTTCGTGCCGATCGATCCCGAGGAGATCGCCAGCGAGTTCTGCGGCCATCCGGACGCCGATCCGGCCACCTGCTGTGATCCGGACGACCACCAGGGCGATCCGGACTGCGAAGACCTCAAGGGTCTCTACGGCAACATGACCGGCACGAAGCGCTACGCCTACCTGGCCAAGACGATCGACAACGACCAGGACGGCGTACCCGACTATCAGTACTACGTCGACCGCGGCGGGACGCTCGATCTGTGCGACACCTCGGGGACCAACTCCTACATGGAAGGTCTGCCCGGCACCGCAGTCCACGAGCGCTGGTACGCTTTCACCAACGTGGCGGGCGCCTCGAAGCTCGTCTGCACGACGTCCGACGGGCGGCTGCTCGACGGCGACATCTCGGCTTCGCGGCCGAACATGCAGATGCAGCCCTACACCAGGCCCGACGGGACCCGGAGCGCCTGGGTGCTCCTGGGCTACGAGGAGTCGAAGGGCATGGGCCACTCGCTGGCGGCCTCGGAGCACGAGACCACGGACGAGAGCTCCAACCCCGTCGACGACATCATCCTCGGGAAACCGGAGGATCCGGGCCAGGACAAGCCGATCAAGCAGGACCTCGGCAAGAACGTGATCTATCACTCGTTCGACTTCGCCCAGCCCGACCTGGTCTCCGCCGGCCACATCGTCAACCTGCCGGCGCTGTGCGGCGGCCTCTACCCGCAATGGTGCGGCGAGGACTACGACGGCACCAACCCGACCTGCACCTGCACGCTGGGCGAGCCGGTGCCGCTCTACTTCGACCGCCAGGATTGCACGGACCCTGACGACCCGGCCACCTGCGAGTGGATGCCCGATCCGACTCTCGGCCTGCTGCAGTACCGCACCGAGATCGCGCGGCGGGTGCGCTTCATCATGCAGTCGCCGAGCAAGATGGGGGCTTCCAACACCCTCGGTGCGATCATCTACAAGCAGGGCCAAGAGGGACAGGGACGGCCGGCGGACGTCTTCATCCGCAGGCTGGTCAAGAGCGGCTCGGGGAGCCCGTACCGGTTCGAGAACTTCGAGTGCACGACCTACCTCGACGAGACGTTCACCCTGCCTGCATGCCCCAACGGAGCCGGGGACAAACCCTCGGCAACCGGCTACATGTGCAACGTCTGGGGCGAGGCCTCCGGCGACCGGCTCTGCGGTGGCGTGTTCAACGATCCCTATCCGCGGCGCGACCACGTCAACCTGACGTCGGCCGACATCGATCTCGCGGTCGATGCCGGGCCCGAGGACGACACGCCCGACGACCCGACGGACGACGTCTATGGCACCGACAAGGTGCTGCTGTGGACGCAGAACGACTACAACCTGGGCGACGAGTCGTACGGAGTGGCCGACACGTCGGTCTGCGACCTGGCGAGCTGCCCGGGGATGTACTCCAACGCCCGCAGCCACCGGGGCTTCGTCCGCGGCGACTTCCTGGCCACCGCCTACGCCTGGTCCCCCAACTGGGCGGCGGCGCGCAACGGCCGGGACCGCTACAACTTCTACGTCCGGCGGTCGTTCGACGGCGGGCAGACGTGGACGACGACTCCGGCCGTACTCGACGGCGCGGGAGTCAACTACTGTCGCGAGTGGCGGTCCGACCCGACGGCACCGGACGACGACGGCACGGGCAACACGCCGCCGGTCTACTCTGGCTTCGACCCCGAGTGCGTCGACTGGTGCTCTCCGGACGACCTGGAGTGCGTCATCACCGGCACGCCGATCGGACCGGGTGATTTCGAGCCCGCGCGCAAGGTCTCCGAGTTCGACAACAACAAGGAGACCTCGTCGGATCCACGGATCGGGGCCACCCCGCCCGTCTACCCGCTCGACGGGCGCGACGGCACGATGCCGGTGCTGCGCTTCATCGAGGACGAGTACGTCGACAACGTCTTCTTCGTCGCCTGGGGCGGCGGGGACAACCTGAAGTCCACCGGCGGCACCACGGTGACCCCCGAGGCGCCGCCCACCGACATCTGGTACACCCGCTCCGTGGACTACGGCGATCACTATCTCAAGATCCCGTGGGTCATCGGCGGCGCCAACAGCAACCAGGGCTACGGCGAGACGGTGTGGCGCTACGACTTCCTGGCCAAGGGCGACGAGGAGGAGCAGGGCGAGTGCCAGCTCCGCGCGACGTCCGACGGCTCGAAGGTCTACGCCATCTACCATCAGATGGTCCCGCCCTTCGAAGAAGAGGGTGAGGAGATCACCCGCTGGTACCCCTGGGAGCCCGAGGAGTCGACCCTCAACGACCTCTGGTTCCGGCGGGTCATCTTCTGGCCCGAGGAGGCTCCTGAGCCGTAGCAACGGCTCTTCATGGTGGGTGGCAGAGCTTCGGCATCTCCCCCGCCTCCGTGTCAGGGCGGGGCTTCGGCCCCGCCCCCTTTCCCAGCGCGCGGTCGAGGAACCGTCCGGAATGCACCCGGGCGAGCACCCGACACGGCGACGAAGAATGCAGGACGGCAAAACGAGCAAAGGAGACGAAAGATGAGGAAGCCGGCAGTCCTTTTCGCGCTGGGCCTCGCGGCGGCGCTGGTGGCGTCGCCCGCCCCGGCCAAGCGCTACTACGTAGAAGGCGAGGTCATTCAGGTCCAGCTTCAGCAGGAGACCCAAACGCGGAATCAGGCGGAGCTCAACGAGCTGCGCATCCGCACCCGCGAGGGCCAGGAGCTGCGCCTCAGGCTCGGCGCCGGGCCGTGCAAGCCTTGCCCTCAGGTCGGCGAGCGGGTCAGGGCGCGTCTCATGCGCCAGATGAAGCCCGGTGACGAGTACTGCGACGTGCGCGCGATCCGCAACCAGACGACGAGAGAGAGGCTCAGGCTGCGCGACAGATCTGGCAACCTCCTGCGCACACGCGACCGGGCCCGACTCGGTGAAGGCAGGGGCCCCGGCCGCCAGAAGGGAGCGGGCGGCAGCGGGCGCGGCGGAGGGGGCTGACGTGCGCGCCGCGCGCCCGGCTGCGCTTCTCTCCCTCGCCGTCGCACTCATGCCGGCGGCCCGCGGCGGCATGCTCGACGATCCCGAGGTAGCGCTCGTCGGCTCGTTCGTCGCGAACGCGTTCGGCGCTGCGGCCGAGGTCGACATCCAGGCCACCACCCTGCGGCTGCGGACGGGCGACCGGCTGCGGCTGCGAGCCGACGTCCCCTTCCTGCGCGTCAGGTCGAGCAACGAAGTGCTGGGTGCCGGCCTCGGGCCGGTGCCCGTCGACCCCCGCCGTCGCGGCGGCACCGGCGGCGCCGGTCCGGGCCCGGGGGCACCTGGCGGTGCCGGCCCCTCCGAGCCGGACCAGCTCGATCCGTTCGAGCCGATCGCGTCGCCGCGGGAGGAGTGGACGAGCGGCCTCGGAGACCTGTGGCTGGGCCTCGACTGGACGCTGGCGGGCGGCGGCGCCAAGGAGTATCGAGCCGACCTCGAGCTCGAGGCGAAGGTGCCGACCGCCGACGAAGAGAAGAACCTGGGGACGGGCGAGCTCGACCTTCGCATCGGCGTCGCGGGTGAGTACGAGCTCTGGTCTCTGAGCGCCTTCGGCGGCCTCGGCTTCAATCGCCTCGGCGACCCGCCCTGGGTGCGGCTCGAGGACGCGCTTGACGCCTACGCCGGCATCGAGAGCCCGCCGCTGGCCGAGCGCGTCTTCCTCTTCGGCTGGCTCCAGGGCATCGAGGCCGTGGTCGCGGGAGAGAGCTCGCGCGCCCTGGCCGGCGTCGGAGCGCGCGGCCTCGGCAAGGTGCGCTGGCAGGTGCAGGTCGTCACCGGTCTGAGCGGCCCGGCGCCGGACTTCGGAGCCAGTTGCGCCCTTTCGTTCGGCCTCGACCGCGCCGGACCGATCCGCCGCGTCTGACGGCCCAGACGAGAGGTGGCTCAGGTCACCGCGCGCGGCGGCGCGTGGAGGAGGATGACGCCGATGACGCCGGCCAGGGTGACGGCACAGCCCACGGTCTGCAGCGCCGTGAGGCGCTCGCCGAGGCCGAGGGTCCCGGCCGCGAGGCTGAGGACGACGGTGAGCTGGAGGACGATCCCGGCCTGCAGGTTGGTCACCCAACGATAGGCGAAGGTCATCAGCAGCTGCGCGGCGATCGCGCTGGCGGCGACGAGGGCGAGCCACAGCCAGGCGATGGCGGGCAGACGGGCGGGAAGATCCACGAGGGCCACGGGCGCCGCGGCGAGCAGCCCGAAGAGGCTGAAGCTGCCGTAGATCGACCACGAGCTCTCCGTCCGGCGCGCCGCGCGGACGGCCGTCACCGCCGCGCCGGCGAGGACCGCCGAGCCCAGCGCGGCCAGCTCCCAGCGCCCGAAGCTCGCGGCGCCCAGGGACGGAGCGTCGGCGCCGGCCGCCAGGGCCACGCCGGCGAGCACGACCGCCACCGGCGCCAGCAGCCGCGGATCGAAGCCCTCGCGCAGGAAGAGCGCGGCGAAGATCACGCTGAACACCGGCGAGGTGAAGTTCAGAAGCGTGGCCAGGCCGATCGGGATGTGCTGGATGGCGAGAAAGTAGATGAGCGCCGCCAGCCCGCCGAGGACTCCGCGATAGAGCAGCAGATCGCCGCGCTCGAAGGTCGTCGCCCGCCGCCGCAGGGAGGGCACGAGCAGCACGGGGGCGAGCATCGCCACGAAGCGGGCGAACGAGATCTGGCCGCCCGACAGGTAGCCGGCGGCCAGCTTCGTCGCCACCCCCATCAGGGCGAAGCAGACGGCGGAAAGCGCGATGAGCAGCAGCGGATACCGGGGCGGGAGGCGGCTTTCACGGCCGATCGGCAGGGGGACCATCTCTCATTCTCCGCGCAAGCACCGAGACGGGCATCCTGTCACCGAATCCCCGCCCGCCGTCCGATCCCGGTCGGAGCGCGCCGGTTCGAACGGCCGGATCCAACGGCGCAAGAGAGCCAGGACCGGTACCGGGCTCGAGCGACCGAAGACGCTCGCGCCCTTGTTCTTGACATCTCCTCTATACTCGCTTCATGAGCTCGCTGCGCTCAGCGACCGTCGCCCTCGGCCTCGCGCTGTGGGCGGTACTCGCCCTCGCCCCCGCGGTCGGCGCCTGCATGGACGGCAACTGCGCCATGGAGACGGGCGCCAGGTCGGCTCATTGCGGCTTCGGCGGCCCGACGATGCTCTGCTGCGAGGGGGCGACGAGCCAGCCGCCCGAGATCACGATCGAGGGCCAGCGGCCCGCCGGGCTCACCGCGGTGGTCGCGTGCGAGCGCAGCGCCGAGCGCCACGCCGGCACGGGCGAGCGGGCGCCGACGGCGACCACCGCCCGCCATGGGCCGCCGCTCTACTCGCTCTTCGCGACGCTCCTGATCTGAGTCCACTCCTCACCCAGCCGGAAGCGGTCACGGACTCGCGTCCGTAGACGATCCCTGTGCAGGAGGAGTGACCATGTCTGTTCCGAGGCTTTTTCGTACCGCCGTCGAGCGCGTCTGCGCCGGCGGCTTCGCCTTCGCCGTTTTCCTGACGGCGCCGGCGGCCGCCGACAGCGCCGTCGCGCCCATCCTCGACCATCTCGCGGAGCCCGAGCTGCGGGCGCTGGTGGACGAGGTCCTGGCCCGCAACCCTCGGGTCGCCGCGGCCGAGGCTCGCGCGCGGGCCGCCGAGCAGCGCGCGCCCCAGGTCAAGGCCCTGCCCGACCCCACCGTCGGAGTGACGGCGTTCGTCTTGACGCCGGAGACCCGCGTCGGGCCGCAGGAGATGACGCTCACCGCCTCGCAGGCCCTGCCCTGGCGGGCGAAGCTCACGACTCGCGCCGCGGCGGCGGACCTCGAAGCCGCCGCGCTCGCGGCCGAGGCCGACGCGATCCGCCTCGAGCTCGTGACCGAAGTGCGGGTCCAGCTGCTGGAGCTGGCCTTCGTCGAGCGGCTGGCGGTGATCCACCAGTCGATCCGCGACCACTTCGCGCAGCACGAGCAGATCGCGCGAGCCCGCTACGCCACCGGCTCGGGGCCCGGCCAGGGCGTCATCCAGCTGCAGGCGGCGATCACGGGCGTCGATCATCAGCTGCTCGAGCTCGACTCCCGCCGGCTCGTCCTGCGGGCCGAGATCAACGCCCTGCGCGACCGGCGGCCGTCCGCGCCCCTGCCGGCGCTCACGCCGCCCACGCCGGAGCCGCCGAGCCTGGACGCCGAGCGCCTGGTCGAGCTCGCGTTGGCCGCTCGTCCCGACCTGCGGGCCGCGCGGCGCAGGATCGAGCGCGCGGACTCGCTTTCCGACCTCGCCGGTCTCGCGCGCCGCCCCGACTTCATGGTCGGCGTCACCTACACGCTCGTGGGGACGCGCGACGACGCGCCCGGCCGGCTCCAGCCGCCGCCGGGCAACGGCGACGACATCCTCGGCCTCCAGGCAACGGTCGCAGTTCCTCTGTGGCGCGGCAGGATCGCCGCCGGGATCGAGGAGGCCGCCGCGGCCGGCCAGCAGAGCGAGGAGGAGCGCCGGGTGCTCGCGGCCCGCCTCGAGCGCGACGTCAGCGAGCTCGCGGCCCAGATCCCCATCCGCTGGCGGCAGCTCGGCCTGATCCGCGAGGTGCTCGTCGTGCAAGCGCAGGAAGCGCTCGACTCGGCGACCTCGGGCTACGTCGCCGGAGCCCTCAACGCCCTCGACCTGCTCGACGCCGAGCACGTGCTGTTCGACGCCCAGGCCGCCGTCGCCCGGGCGGAGACCGACTACCTCGTCGCCCGGGCTCGGCTCGAGGGCGCCCTCGGCCTCCCCCTGGCTGCGCTCGACCCTTCGGAGACCCTCTGATGACTCGACCGACAGACTCCAAACGACCGCTGCGGGCCTTCTTGTGGACCGCCCTCGGCCTCGGGCTCGGCGTCCTCGTCTTCCTCGATCCCGGCCACTGGCACACGCTCGACGACCGCCTGCGCGGCGGCGCCCCGGCACCCATGAGCCACGCCGCCATGACCGGCTCGCCGGCCGCTGCCGCCGCGGCGGACGGCGGCGCCGCCGAGGACGACGGGAAGATCCTCTTCTACCGCAACCCCATGGACCCCACGATCACCTCACCGGTCCCGCTCGAGGACGAGATGGGCATGGCCTACATCCCGGTCCGTGCCGGCGAAGCGCGGCAGGCGGCGGGCGCCGCCGCGACCGTCAACATCGACCCGACGGTGGCCCAGAACATGAACGTGCGCACCGAGCGCGTGACCCGGCGCGAGCTCGAGCAGCGGATCCGCAGCGTCGGCACCCTCGAGTTCGACCAGGAGCGGATGGTGACGGTGACCACCAAGTTCGACGGCTGGGTGGAGAAGGTCTACGCCAACTACGTCGGCGAGGCGGTCCGGCGGGGGGCGCCCCTGTTCGAGATCTACTCGCCGGAGCTGGTGCAGACGCAGCAGGAGCTCCTCTCCGCTCTGGACTACGCCAAGCGGCTGGCCGCGGCCCCCGCCGAGACCCGCGCTCGAGCCGAGGCCCTGGCCGACGCCGCGCGCACCCGCCTGAGCTACTGGGACATCGGCGCCGACCAGGTGCGCCAGCTCGAGGAGACCGGCGAGGTGTTCCGCACGCTCAGCGTGGTCTCGCCGGCCAACGGCGTGATCATGCGGCGGCAGCCGGGCCTCGAGGGGATGGCCGTCAAGCCCGGCACGGAGCTGTTCCACATCGCCGATCTGTCGAGCCTCTGGCTCTCGGTCCAGCTCTTCGAGCAGCAGATGGCCTGGATCCACGAGGGCACCGAGGCCGAGTTCACGCTCAGCTACTTCCCCGACCGGACCTTCACCGGCAAGGTGCGCTACATCGAGCCGGAGGTGTCCGAGCAGACCCGGACGCTGGGGGTCAAGATCGAGGTGCCCAACCCCGATCGCACGCTGCGGCCGGGCATGTTCGCCACCATCGTCTTCCACCCGCAGGCGGCCGCGGCCACGCTCACCGTTCCCAGCCTCGCCGTCATCCGCACCGGACGGCGCGACATCGTCATCGTCCAGCAGGCGGCAGGGAGCTTCAGCCCGCGGGAAGTCTCGCTCGGCCAGCAGGGCGAGGGACTCGTCGAGGTCCTGACCGGCCTCGAAGAGGGCGAGCTGGTGGTCACCTCCGGCCAGTTCCTCCTCGACTCCGAGGCCAACGTCCAGGAAGCCATCCAGAGGATGATCGCGGCCGCGGCCGCGCCCGCCACGACTGGCGAAACGGCGGACGGGCCGCCGGCCCCGATGCCGAACCACGACCACTGAGGGCCCGGCGATGCTCAATCGAATCATCGAGTGGTCCCTCGACAACCGGCTCCTGGTCTGCCTGGCCCTCCTCCTCGCCATCGGCGGCGGCATCTGGGCGGTGACCGAGACTCGTCTCGACGCCATCCCCGATCTGTCGGACGTCCAGGTCATCGTCTTCACCGAGTTTCCCGGCCAGGCGCCGCAGGTGGTCGAAGACCAGGTGACCTACCCGATCACGTCCAAGATGCTGGCCGTGCCCTACGCCAAGGTGGTACGCGGCTACTCGTTCTTCGGGCTGTCGTTCGTCTACGTCATCTTCGAGGACGGGACCGACCTCTACTGGGCGCGCTCGCGAGTCCTCGAGTACGTCTCGGCGCTGTCCGGCGACCTGCCCCCCGACGTCACGCCGCAGCTCGGGCCCGACGCCACCGGCGTCGGCTGGGCGTTCATGTACGTCCTCAACTCGCCGACCCGCTCCCTCGAGGAGCTGCGCAGCCTCCAGGACTGGTATCTGCGCTACGGCCTGACGGCGGTCGAGGGCGTCGCCGAGGTGGCTTCGATCGGCGGTTTCGTCCGCCAGTACCAGGTGGAGATCGATCCCGTGCGGCTGCGCGCCTACGACCTGCCGATCGCGCGCGTGCGCCAGGCCATCCAGCGCTCGAACGCCGACGTCGGCGGGCGCCTCGTGGAGATGGCCGAGCGCGAGTTCATGGTCCGCGGCCGCGGCTACGTCCGCCGGATCAGCGACCTCGAGGAGGTCGTTCTCGACAGCGGCAGCGGCGGGGTGCCGATCCTCCTGCGCGACGTGGCCAACATCACCATCGGCCCCGACATCCGCCGCGGCATGGTGGACTGGAACGGCGAGGGCGAGACCGTCGGCGGGATCGTCATCGTGAGGAGCGAGGCCGACACCCGGTCGACCATCGAGCGGGTCAAGGAGCGCCTGGCCGAGCTCGAAGACGGCCTGCCCGCGGACGTCGAGGTCTCGATCGCCTACGACCGCACCGGCTTGATCGAGCGCGCCATCGCCACCTTGAGGGACACGCTGGTCGAGGAGATGATCGTCGTCGCCCTCGTCTGCCTGCTCTTCCTCTTCCACTTCCGCTCGGCCTTCGTCGCCGTCGTGTCGATCCCGGTATCGATCCTGCTGGCCTTCGTGGTCATGAAATGGCAGGGGCTCGGCGCCAACATCATGTCGCTCGGCGGCATCGCCATCTCGATCGGCGTGCTCGTCGATGCCGCGATCATCATGGTGGAGAACGCGCACAAGCACTACGAGGAGTGGCGCGGCGAGCGCAGCCATTACGAGATCATCCTGCGATCGGCCCAGGAGGTCGGGCCGACGCTCTTCTTCACCCTGCTGGTGATCACGGTCTCCTTCCTGCCGATCTTCACCCTCCAGGCGCAGGAAGGCAGGCTCTTCCACCCGCTCGCCTTCACCAAGACCTACGCCATCGGGCTGTCGGCGATCCTCGCGGTCACCGCGATCCCGGTGCTCATGTACTGGTTCGTCCGCGGCCGCATCCGCAGCGAAGAGGCCAACCCCGTGTCGCGCCTGCTGCGCTTCCTCTACACCCCGGTCCTGCGCCTGGTCCTGCGCCGGCGCCGGCTGGTCGTCGTTGCCGCGGCCGTGGCGCTGCTCGTGACCTGGGTACCCCTGCAGCGCATCGGCTCCGAGTTCATGCCTCCGCTGTGGGAGGGCGACCTGCTCTACATGCCGGTGACCTTCCCGGGGATCTCGATCAGCAAGGCCAAGGAGCTGGCGCAACAGACCGATCGCATCCTCATGAGCTTCCCCGAAGTGGAGTCGGTCTTCGGCAAGGTGGGGCGGGCCCGCACGGCGACCGACCCGGCGCCGCTCTCGATGCTCGAGACCACGATCCGGCTCAAGGACCCGAGCGAGTGGCGGCCCGGCCTGACCAAGGACGGCCTCATCGAGGAGATGGACCGCGCCATCCAGATCCCCGGCGTCACCAACTCGTGGACCATGCCGATCAAGACCCGCATCGACATGCTCTCGACCGGCATCCGAACGCCCGTCGGGATCAAGGTCGCCGGACCCGACCTGAGCGAGCTCGAGCGCCTGGCACGCGAGATCGAAAGGCTGGTCAAGCCCCTGCCCGGCACCCTCTCGGCCTTCGCCGAACGGGTGATGGGCGGCAGCTACCTCGACTTCGAGATCGACCGCTCGGCGGCGGCCCGGTTCGGGGTCACCGTGGGCGACGTGCAGGACGTCATCCAGTCGGCGGTCGGCGGGATGAACGTCTCCTACACGGTCGAGGGGCTCGAGCGCTACCCGATCAACGTCCGCTACCCGCGCGAGCTGCGCGACAACCCGGTGGCCGTGCGCGACATCCTCGTCGCCACCCCGAGCGGTGCCCAGGTGCCGCTCGGCCAGCTCGCGAGGATCGAGATCAACCAGGGCCCACCGAGCATCAAGTCGGAGAACGCCCGGCCCAACGCCTGGGTCTACGTCGACCTGCGCGGCATCGACATCGGCGGCTGGGTCGAGCGCGCCAAAGCGGAGGTCGCCGCCAACCTCACGCTCCCTCCCGGCTACACCCTCGTGTGGTCCGGCCAGTACGAGTACATGGAGCGGGCCAAGGCGCGGCTGGCGCTCATCGTGCCCCTGACTCTCGCCCTGATCTTCCTGATCCTCTACTACCACACCAGGTCCATCGTCAAGACGGGGATCGTGCTCGCGGCCATCCCCTTCTCGCTCGTCGGCTCGATCTGGCTGCTCTTTCTCCTGGGCTACAACTGGTCGATCGCCGTCTGGGTCGGGGTCATCGCCCTGGCGGGTCTCGACGCCGAGACCGGGATCGTCATGCTCCTCTACCTGGACCTCGCCTACGAGCGCGCCCGCGAGCGCGGGCGGATGAGCACCCGGCGCGACCTCGCCGACGCCGTGCACCACGGCGCCGTGCAGCGGATCCGGCCGAAGATGATGACCGTCTCCACGGTGCTCGTCTCGCTCGTGCCGATCCTCTGGGCCACCGGGGCCGGAGCCGACGTCATGCGCCGGATCGCGGCGCCCATGGTCGGCGGCATCATCACCTCGTTCGCCGGCGAGCTGTTGGTCTTCCCGGCGATCTACTTCCTCTGGCGCGCGCGGTCGCTGGGGCGCAAACCCTCCGCCGAGCTCGCCGAGGCTTCCGACTGAGGGAATCGGCGTTGCCTTCCCCACGACCCTCTTGAAGGCCATGACCGCTCACCCCAACTCAAGGAGAACGCACCGCGCCATGGCGCACACCCACCACCCACCGGCTGACGGCACGCTCGCTACGGATCCGGTCTGCGGCATGCAGGTCGCCGTGACCGCCGCGAAGTTCCGGGTCGCCACCGGCGGCGGCAGCGTCTATTTCTGCAGCCCCCGCTGCCAGCAGAAGTACGAGGCCGATCCGACCGCCTATGCGGCCCCGGCGGCCGGGGCGGCAGACGCGCCGCCGGCCCCCACCGGAGGCGAGTGGACCTGCCCCATGCACCCGGAGGTGGTGCGCGACGGGCCGGGGAGCTGCCCGATCTGCGGCATGGCGCTCGAGCCCAGGGTGCCCGCCGCCGGAGACTCCGGCGACGACCGGGAGCTCGCGGGCATGACCCGCCGCCTCTGGGTCAGCGTGGCGTTCAGCGTGCCGCTTCTCGTGCTCGCCATGGGCCGGATGATCCCCGGCCTCGGCGTCGACCGGCTGGCCGGCGGCGCGGCCGGCCCCTGGCTCGAGCTGATCCTGGCGACGCCCGTCGTCCTGTGGTGCGCCTGGCCCTTCTTCGCCCGCGCGGTCGACTCGGTTCGCAACCGCAGCCCCAACATGTTCACGTTGATCGGCCTGGGCGTGGCCGTGGCCTACGTCTACAGCGTCGTGGCCACCCTCGCGCCCGGCGTCTTTCCCGCGGCCTTCCGCGACGGCCACGGCCGAGTCGGGGTCTATTTCGAGGCCGCCGCGACCATCGTCGCCCTGGTTCTGGTCGGGCAGGTGCTCGAGCTGCGCGCCCGCAGCCGCACCGGCGCCGCGATCCGCTCGCTCCTCGAGCTGGCGCCGGACACCGCGCGCCGGATCGGAGACGCCGGCAGCGAGGTCGACGTCGCCCTCGAGCAGGTGGTGGTCGGTGACCGCCTGCGGGTGCGTCCGGGCGAGAAGGTCCCGGTCGACGGCATCGTCGTCGACGGCCGGAGCGCGGTCGACGAATCGATGGTCACCGGCGAGCCCCTGCCGGTGGACAAGAAGACCGGCGACCGGGTCGTCGGCGCCACCGTCAACGGGCGGGGATCGCTCGTCATCGAGGCCCGGCGGGTGGGAGCGGACACCATGCTGGCGCAGATCGTCGCCATGGTGGCGGCGGCGCAACGCAGCCGGGCGCCGATTCAGAGGCTGGCGGACGCCGTCGCGGCCTGGTTCGTGCCGGCGGTTCTCGCCTGCTCGCTCCTCACCCTGATCGTGTGGGGCGTCTTCGGCCCCGCGCCCGCCCTCGCCTACGCGGTCGTCAATGCCGTGGCGGTTCTCATCATCGCCTGCCCCTGCGCCCTCGGTCTGGCGACTCCGATGTCGATCATGGTCGCCGCCGGCAAGGGGGCCACGAGCGGCGTGCTGTTCAAGAACGCCGCGGCGCTCGAAACGCTGCGGGCAGTCGATACCCTGGTCATCGACAAGACGGGGACCTTGACCGAGGGGCGGCCCCGTCTGGTCACCGTCGAGCCGGCCGATCCGTTCGACGAGACCGAGCTGCTGCGGCTGGCCGCCGGCCTCGAGCGGGCGAGCGAGCATCCCCTGGCGGCGGCCATCGTCGGCGCGGCCGAGGAGCGCGCGCTCACCCTGGCTTCGCCGGCGGACTTCTCCTCGCGGACCGGGTTGGGCGTCGTCGGCACCGTCGAGGGCCGCCGGGTCGCGGTCGGCAACGAGCGCCTGCTGACCGAGGGCGGAGCGGCCGCCGCGCTGCAGGCCGGGGCCGGGGAGCTGCGGCAGGCCGGCCAGACGGTGATGTTCGTCACGATCGACGGCCGGGCGGCCGGTCTGCTCGGCGTCGCGGATCCGATCAAGGCCACCAGTCGCGAGGCGATCGCCGCCCTCCGGGCCGAGGGCCTCCGCATCCTCATGCTCACCGGGGACGATCGGGCGACCGCCGGGGTCGTGGCTCGCGAGCTCGGCCTCGACGAGGTGATCGCCGGAGTCCTCCCGGACCAGAAGAAGGCGACGGTCGAGAGGCTGCAGCACGAGGGCCGCCGGGTCGCCATGGCGGGCGACGGCATCAACGACGCCCCGGCCCTGGCGCAGGCCGACGTCGGCATCGCCATGGGAACGGGCACCGACGTGGCGATGGAGAGCGCCGACGTGACCCTCGTCCGCGGCGATCTCGCCGGCATCGTCCGCGCGATCCGGCTCTCGCGAGCCACCATGCGCAACATCAAGCAGAACCTCTTCTTCGCCTTCGCCTACAACGCCGTCGGCGTGCCGGTGGCCGCGGGCGTTCTCTACCCCTTCTTCGGCCTGCTGCTCTCACCGATGATCGCCGCCGCGGCGATGAGCTTCAGCTCGGTGTCCGTGATCGCCAACGCGCTGCGCCTGCGCCGCGTCTCGCTCGAGCCCGCACTCTCGCCTAGCGATATCGTCTTCAAGTAGCCCAGGACTCGGCATCGCGCCCAACGCCTCGCGTCCAACGTGAGTCCCAAGCGGTGATGCTTTGATGTGCGCAAAGACTCTGCTATGATGCTTCCATGCGAACGACTCTGACGCTCGACGACGACGTCGCCACGGCCCTCAGGGAGGCCGCGCACCGGACGGGCAGGTCGTTCAAGGCGGCGGTCAACGAGACCCTGCGCGCCGGGCTCGCCGCCGGCGCGGCGCCGGCGAAGGGCAAACGCTACCGGGTCGTGCCGGTGGCCCTGGGGGGCGTCCGGCCGGGAATCGACCTCGACAAGGCTCTGCAGCTGGCCGACGCCCTCGAGGACGAGGGGATCGCGCGGAAGATCGAGCTGCGCAAGTGATCCTCGTCGACGCCAACCTCCTCATCTACGCCATCGACGCGGATTCGCCGCTCCACCGCCCGGCCCGGCGGTGGCTGGAGGAGACTCTCTCCGGCACCACCCGGGTCGGCCTGGCGTGGATCGTCGCGCTGGCGTTCGTCCGCTTGACGACGCGCGCGGGCATCGTCGGAGCTCCCCTCCCCCCCGAGGCGGCGCTGGCCTACGTGGACTCCTGGCTCGACCAGCCGTTCGTCACCGCCGTGGCTCCGGGCGCCCGTCACTGGCCGATCTTCCGCAACCTGACCCTCGCTACCGGGACGGCCGGGAACCTCACCTCCGACGCCCACCTCGCCGCCCTGGCCATCGAGCACGGCTGCGCGGTCTACTCCACGGACAACGATTTCAAGCGATTCGCGGGAATCGAGCACGTCAATCCGCTCGCGTGAGGCCGGGTCAGGGGACGCGGCGCTCGGACAGGGATCGGTAGAGCTCCACCGCCAGCCCCTCGCCGGCCGGCGGATCGAGATTCGCCAGCACGATCACGGTCAGCGCGCCGTCGCTCTCCCAGCCGGCGCTGACGCCCGGTCCGCCGCCCGCGACTCCGAGCTGCAGGTCGCTGCCGTCCTCGACCGTTGGCGAGCCGAAGACCCAGGCCGTCCACTCCGGGTCCAGCAGCTCGCCGGACCGCAGGGCCCGGTCCAGCTTCAGCAGGTCCGCGGCCGCGTGCGTCGAGCTGCCGGCCGGGCAGCCGCGCACCGGCAGCATGCCGAGATTCGACTCGAGCGGGCCCACGGCCCCGGTATGGCCGCCCGTCGGTCCGCCGCGCGTGTATCCGACCGCGATCTCCGGATCGCTGCCGTCCCTGGCCGGGAACCCCGAAGCCGTCATGCCGGCGGGCTCGAAGATCTTCTCGGCGACGAACTCGGAGTACGGCCGTGCCGAGACCGCGGCGACGATCGCCCCCAGCGTGACGTAGCCGGCGTTGGAGTAGGCCCGGCGCTCGCCGGGCTCGAACTGGAGCGGTTCGCCGGCGAAGAGGGCGAAGAAGTCCACGGGCTCGAGGAACCGGCTCCGGTCGGCCTCCTCCCAGCGCCGGTTGAAGATGTCGCCCAGGCCCGAGCTGTGATCGACAAGCTGCTGGATCGTCACCTTGCGAGCTACGTCCGGATCGGGATACTCCGGCAGGTGCCGGGCGATCGTGTCGGTCAGCTCCAGCCGGCCGGCCTGGGCGAGCTGCGCAATGGCGATCTTGGTCAGCATCTTGGTGATCGAGCCGACGTCGAAGCGGGTGCCGATCGCCACCCGCCGCCCCGCCCCGCGATCGGCCTGACCGTAGCCGCGCTGGAACACCGGCTCGCCGTTCTCGGCCACGAGCACCACGCCCGAGAATTCGTCCGCCGCGGCCAGCTCCCGGAGCCGGCGATCGAGGCTGGCCCACAGCTCGTCGGAACCCCCGCCCGGGGGCAGCTGCAGCCTCGCTTCCCGCCCGCCGGGAGGACCGCCGACGCTCACCGAGAAGCCGTCGATCTTGCCGCCCGCCAGCTCGAAGGCGAACTCGACCGGCATCTCGACCTTCTCGGCGCTCAGCGTCGCCACCGCCCGGGCCGGGCTCACCCGGCGCAGCTCCCGCACGGTGAGCCTGCCCAGCTCGCTGTGGACCCGTTCGTAGAACGCCCGCTCCTGCTCCGGACTTCGCCGGGCTCGGAACTGCTCCGTCGCCCCGTCGGCGTAGAACGCCGTCACGGCACCCGGATCGTCCGAGTTGAGGGCCTCGAAGAAGGCCGTGAGCAGCCCGGCGGCGCTCTGCGGCTGCAGCGCCAGGGCGGACACGGCGGCGGTCATGACGATCCACGGCATCGACATCGATCTTCGGTTCACCTCGTCTCCTCCTTGGGCCCACCTGTCCCGGGCGCTCTCGCCACGAGGGTAACGCAGCGCGAGCAGGGAAGTTCCCACCCCCGGCCCCGGGCGCTGCCTGCGAATACCCCCGGGGACGGAAGCGGCCGGCCCGAGACCTCTCGCTGCGCCGGTTCGCAGCGTTCCCGCCGCCGGCTACCG
Source organism: Acidobacteriota bacterium (assembly GCA_029862975.1). Taxonomy (GTDB): domain Bacteria; phylum Acidobacteriota; class Thermoanaerobaculia; order Multivoradales; family JAHEKO01; genus CALZKB01. The sequence continues at coordinate 7,821 of JAOTWP010000016.1, read as the reverse complement.
CAGACCGAGCTCGGGATCGAGCTGGGCGATGAACTCGACGGTGAAGGCGCGGTAGGTGACGATCAGGGGCAGCAGCAGGACGGTGCCGACGTAGGGCAGGGCGAGCAGCAGGAAGCCCAGGCAGCAGGTCATGAAGCCGGTGACCACGATCGCCGAGAAAGCCAGCGCGTAGAGGACGAAGACGAAGAGCCCCGAGAGCACCAGCGAGCCCCAGTGCCCCCAAGCCAGGTCGAGGAATCTCCGCCAGGCCGCCAGGACGCCCAGATCGTGGCGGTGCATCAGCGGCACGACGTAGGCGTTGAGGAAGAAGAACAGGTAGAGCGCCGCGACGACCGCCACGGCGGCGAGCGCCGCGGTCCCGGCGATGCCGGCGATCGCCGCGACGCCTTCCTCGTGCGCCCAGCCTCCGGGCCGTAGGGCGAGCCAGGCGCCGAGCCCGGCCAGGCCGAGGGCGACGGGAATGCAGACGAGGCCGGCGACGAGGCGGAAGAAGAAGAGCGAGTTGCCGAGCCGGCGGAAACGCGTCCACGGCGCGGCGATCTCGGCCCGGTCGTGCACCACGTTGTCGAGGAAGACGAACTTGCCGCGCGAGCTCACCCACAGCACGACGAGGACGAGCACGAGGAGGAGCAGACAGCCGGCGGCGATGAGCCCGGCCACGAGCTCGTGGGCAAGGAGCCACTCCCAGCCCGCGCGAGCGTCTTCGACGATCTTCTCGCGGCTCATGCCGGCGTCGCCGTCGGAGCCGGGCCCGTAGCTGCCCCCGTAGTTGCCGCCGTCGGCGAGACCGGCGAGCCAGGCGGCGAATCCGACGACCAGCCACTTGGCGAGGTCGAAGGGGCGGAAGAGCATCTGCACCATCCGGTCCCAACCGCGGGCCAGCGGCGCCGTCAACGACATGGGGGCGTCGGTCATCTCTCCAATCTCCTTCCCTGCAGCTACTACGGCGACGCGGCGTTTTTGATTCGGCCGCTACGGGAGACGCTCGCACGGCAGCCGCCGCCGGCTCCGGGCTCTCCGCCCGCCTCAGGGGGACGGCTCGGGAGCGGGCGGCCCTCCCGCGCTCTTGACGGCGTTCATCGCCAGGGCGATCATCGAGCCCACGTCGGCCACGCTCGCGGGCAGCACGAGGGTGTTGCTCGCGCCCGCGATCTCGCCGAAGCGCTCGATGTACTGCTGGGCGATCTTGAGCTGGATGGCCTCGGCGCCGCCGTCGACCTTGGTCGCCGCGGCCACCTGCCGCAGGCCCTCGGCCGTCGCGGTCGCCACCGCCAGGATGGCCGCCGCTTCGCCGTCGGCTTCGTTGACCTGCTGCTGCTTGCGGGCCTCCGAGGCCTTGATGACCTCCTGCTTGCGCCCCTCGGCCGAGTTGATCAAGGCGTCGCGCTGGCCTTCCGAGGTGAGGATCGTGGCGCGCTTCTCGCGCTCGGCGCGCATCTGCTTTTCCATCGCGGCCAGCACGTCGTGCGGCGGGTTGATGTTCTTGATCTCGTAGCGCAGCACCTTGATGCCCCACGGGTCCGAGGCCTTGTCGAGCTCGTTGACGACCTGGACGTTGATGTGGGTGCGCTCCTCGAAGGTGCGGTCGAGCTCGATCTTGCCGATCTCGCTGCGCAGCGTCGTCTGCGCCAGCTGGGTGATGGCAAAGAGGTAGTCGGCAACGCCGTAGGACGCCCCCTTGGGATCCATCACCTTCATGTAGAGCACGCCGTCGACGCCGACCTGGACGTTGTCGCGGGTGATGCAGATCTGCTCCGCGATGTCGATCGCCGTCTCCTTGAGCGAGTGCTTGTAGCGGACGCGGTCGAAGAACGGCACGAGGATGTGGAAGCCCGCCGGCAGGGTGCGGGAGTACTTGCCGAGCCGCTCGACGACGTAGGCGTTCTGCTGCGGCACCACGACGGCGGTCTTGGCGATGACGACGATCACGAGGATCGCGAGGGCGAGGGCGACGAACAGCGTGGCGGTCATCTCGATCTCCTTCTCAAGGGGTTGCCGGGCGGCGCCTCGTCGGCACCCCGGACGTGCAGGGTCAGGCCGTCGACGGCCTCGACGACGCAGCGCGCGCCGCGCGGCAGCGCGAGCTCCCCGACGCCGACGACGCTCCAGGAAGCGCCCCGCAGCTCCGCCTTGCCCGGCGCGCCGGGCGCCAGGTCGGTGAGCAGGACGACGGGCTGGCCCAGCAGCGAGTCGATGCCCGGGTCCTTGTCGTCCTGGCGGTCGAACCGCCTGACGATCGGGCCGCGCAGGGTCATCAAAGAGACGACCGAGAGCAGCGAGAACAGCACCCACTGGAGCCACACCGGTCCCGCCAGGCCCAGCGCCGCGAGGACTCCCATCACGATGGCCGCGGCGCCGAAGAACACGAAGATGAGCAGACCCGAGATCAACATCTCCAGGGCCAGGAGCGCCAGACCCGCGATCGCCCACAGCCACCATTCCATGACGGACTCCTTCCTCGCGCCCGCGAGAGCTCTGGTCTCCGGATACCCGCCAGCGTAGTGGCGGGCGCCACGGGCGTCAACGGCCTCGGATCGCCTACGGCGGGGCGGCCGCGGGCATTCCCCGCGGCGGAGGCGCGGGGGCCTCTCCCCTCTTCTTCAATCGAGAAGCGTGGACAACGTTCGGCTGTACCGCTGGTACTTCTCCTGCCCCTTTTGTAGACGACCCAACACGTCCATGGTCAGCACGACGGAGACCTCGTCGGTCGCGCTGTCGTCCTCCCCGACGACCTCGCGCGAGATGGCGCCGAGCCCGAGCGTGCCGCGCCGCAGAAGGAGACCGTAGCCGGGATCTCGGTCATTGCGCACGGAGAGCAGCAACGACGCTCCCCACAGGCTTCGCTCGGCCTTGTCGGGCGTGCCCCCGAACTCGTAGCGCACGAATCCGAGGGGCTCGACGAGAAGGGCTTCCTGCACCCGGAGATTGTCGAGGTCGAGATCCGCTTCGTCGATCTCGAACGCGACGGAGGGATGGAACAGGACCCACTGCCGCTTCGGCAAGACGTCGATGCCTCCTCGCCGATCGAGAGCGGCGTTCATCGCCCGCTCCCAGGGGAACTGTCCGAGCCCCTCCGCCAGGAACCAGGCCCAGTCGTCGCGCAGCCGTGCGAGGCCCTCGGCGCCGCGGGCCAGCAACCCCTGGTTGGCCCTGGCGGCGTAGCCGTTGACGCTCACGGCGGCCTCGACCAGCTGGGCTCGCCCCCCTTCGTCGGCCACGGTACAGGCCTCCGCGGCGGCTGCAGGCGTGCCGCTCTCCCGCGCGAGCTCGACCTCGTCCGGAGCGCCCTCGAAAAGAACCCAGCGTCCGAAGGTGACGCCCATGGGGTCATCCGGATCCAGCGACATCTGTGGCCGCTCGATCGCGAATCGCTGCGGCACGTACTCGTGCTGCAGACGAGCCAGCGGCCAGGGCGCGGAGAGCTCTGCGAGGCGGGCGCCCATGGACTGGCGGGCGCAGGGCGGCAGCGCCGCGTTCTCGGCGATCAAGCCAAGCCAGTGCCTCGCCTCGCAGGCGACGACCGCGGGCAGATGCTCCTCCAGAGGGTAGAGACCCTCGGCACAGCGATCGCACGGCGCGTCCCGCTCGTCCGGCGGGGTCTCCTGGCACTCGATCCGCGCCTCGACGCGCAGCAGCGCCGCGGCCTCGAGAGCGTCGACGTCGGCCGGCATGGCCGGTGCCGAAGCGCCCACGAGCAGCGCGACGAAGCAGCCGAGAGCTTCGTGAGCCGGCGACGGGCTGCCGTCCCTGCGGGCTCCTTGCGTCGGCTCGCTCACATCAGCACCTCCTTCAACGTGTCCAGGACCTTCTCGAGATTCGGGATCAGGAGATCCTTGTCTTCCGGATGTCCAGGTTGGCGACTCTCGATTTCGTCGCGCAGCGCAACGACCTCGGCCACGGTCGAGAACTCGCCGCCGAACCTCTTCGCGGCGTCATCGAAGTACTCGTCCGCAGCCTGCTTCCAGAGCAGGTGGTGGAGATTCCCGAGCCGCGGGATCCGAACGACCGGCCCATGCACGAGGGGGTGCTCGAGGTAGTGCAGAAGCGAGTGGATGTTGCGCTCGTAGAAGTGCTCGAGCTTGGTCAGGGATCGGTAGCCGGAAACAGAGACGGTCTGGAAGTCGAACTGGCGCAGGCGCGGGATCGGATCGAAGCGATGCGCGAAGTTCCAATAGTTGGTCGCCAAGCGCCCACCGGGAGACACCTGAGGGAGCAGCCGGCTGCCATAGGCCTTCGCCTCCGCTCGCTGGAGGAGGCGACTGACGTTGGCGATCATCAACACTTCTCCGAAACGGAAGCCGGAAGGAAGGCCAGCCCAGCCGACCGCGGGGATCGGATCCGCGAGCGCCGCTACGGCTTCGGTCGCCACGGACGTGCCGAGGCTGTGGGCCAGGATGTGGAACTTGGTCGTGCCGTCGTTCTTCTCCGCGATCGTCCGCGCCATCGCCGCAGCGACCTTCGAAACGACCGCGTTGCGCACGTGACGCGACAGGTAGAACACGACGTCGGCGGCGTGTGTCCAGAGGAAGCCTCCTTGCGTCGCCCCGTCGAGCCAGTCGACGGCGTCCTCGACGGCGGGAAACAGAGAGCTGGCCTTGAGCGTGGCGACGTCCTCCTCCAGCCTCTCGAGCTGGGACTCGAAGACGTCGTCGTAAGCGATCTCCTGCAGATCGAACTGTCGAGCCAGGTCACCCTCGACGGAGGGGTACCGGCGGCCGATCTCGGTCAGCTTCCGCTCGACCTCCCCGGACCATCCTGCGGGGTGCTTCCCCATGCCATGCAGCAGGAACAGAACTGGTTTGGCCACCGTCGTCTCCTTCCGGGCGTGGGACAGCGGAAGGACTCCCGACGCTCCGAGGAACGGCGTTCTCAGCTGCGTCGAGCGCCCGACCGCGAGCGGCTTCGCAGGGTCGCCGCCGATCGGCCCCTTGTCGAATCTTTTATGCTACCCGTGCTTCCTGTCCCGGACACCCCCCAGCCAGGTAGCTCGCGAGGCTACCCCGGCAGGTCGGCACCTGCAGGGGGTGCCCTGCCAGGGGACGCTTCCCTCACTCCCCGCGGCCGCCGACCCTCCCGTAGCTCGCCGGCTCTCCCTCGGCCGGCGTCGAGGCCGTGATGAACTCGCGGATGTGCTGGTTGGCCTGCGCCAGGTCGACGCTGCGCAGGTACATCATGTGGCCGCTCTCGTAGCCCTCGAAGCGCATGCGGTCGGTCAGCCGGCCGCTGCGGTCGAGATTCCAGAGGACGTACTTGGCGGTGAAGTAGTCGGTCGCCCCGTCGTAGTAGCCCGACTGCACCATCACCTTGAGGAAGGGGTTCTGCGCCATCGCTCGCCGCAGCTCCTCGGCCACGTCGTGGTCGCCGCGGCCCTCCCAGGGGCGGACGGGGCCGAAGAGGTAGTACTGGAGGTCGGTCTCGAAGCCGAGCTCTTCGCGCAGGTAGTGGTTGATGGCGGGCGCGAAGGCGTGGTTCCAGGAGGTCAGCTCGGGCGGGTAGTCGTACTCCTCCCCCGCGGCCTTGCGGTCGATCCCCAGATAGCGCGAGTCGAGCCGGCCGATCGTGTAGCCCTCCTCGCGCAGGAGCTCCTTCCAGAAGGCGGAGGCGGGCACGGCCAGGTTGTGGTCGAGCACGAAGGTCTCCGAGATCCCGGCGTAGCGGGCGACCTGCCGCGCGATCTCGCGGCGCCGGTCTTCGTCGAGAAAGCCGCCCCGCGAGAGAGCCGGCAGGTACTCGTCGAGCGTGAACCTCTCGGCTTCGGCCAGGACGGCGCCCAGCGCGAGCTCCTGGAGGTCCGGGGCCAGCTTGCCGTGGTAGTGGGCCGCGGCCGCGTAGTACGGGAGCTTCAGCACCGGGGACCGCGGCGCGGGCCCCTCGGGCACCATGCCGAGCCCGGTCGGCGAGACGAGGATGACGCCATTGAGATACATCCAGTGGCGGTCCTGGAGCGCCCCGGCCAGGCCCGACACCCGGGTCGTGCCGTAGCTCTCGCCGATCAGGTACTTGGGCGAGCGCCAGCGCCCGTGGCGCGAGACGAAGACGTCGATCCAGTCGGCCAGATAGGTGATGTCCGCCTCGACGCCGAAGAAGAGCTCGCGGTCGATCTCGTCGTCGAGCACCCGCGAGAAGCCGGTGTTGGCCGGGTTGACGTAGACGATGTCGGCGACGTCGAGGATCGAATGGGGGTTGTCGCGCACCCCGTAGGGCTGGACCGGAAAGCCCTCGTCGTCGATCACCAGCAGCTTCGGGCTCGTGTAGCCGAGGTGCATCCACAGCGACCCCGAGCCCGGCCCGCCGTTGAACGAGATGAAGAGCGGCCGCCGCGCCACGTCGGCGACCCCGGTGCGCTCGTAGTAGGTGTAGTGGAGCGCCGCGATCGTGGCCCCGTCCTCGCCGTAGACCGGCTGGGTGCCCGTCGTCACCCGGTACGGCACCCGCTCGCCCCGGATCGTCGCCTCGGCCGTCCTGGTCAGCGCCATGTCGGCCGGCAGCTTGCGCTCGGGGAGCTTTTCTTCTTCGGCCGCCGGAGGCGCCTCGCGCGCCTCCACCTCCGGCTCCTGCGCGGCGCCCGACGTCGCCGCCAGGAGCGCGAGGAGGATCAGCGATGGGATTGCCGGCGCAGCGTGCCGGCCGTGGGAAGTCGCCATGGGGGGCCTCCGGTTCGTCGTCGGTGGTCCGCGCGACCCGCTCGCGGGATCGGTGGGAGGCTAGCACGAGCGGGCAGGGGATCCGCTCTCCCGAGGCCGAGACTCCTGCGTTGCCGGAAGGCCCCGCCGCTGCCCGGCTGGCTCCGGCCGCTCGCTCCGGCCTCTCACGGGCTCCTGAGCCAACCGGGCGCGGACGCCACGGCGCGAGACGAGCGAGCTAGTCGGCGGCCGGAGGCAGCCGGCTGATGCAGGCGTCCTCCGGCCGGCGCGAGCCCAGCAGCCGCGCCCAGGAGCGGCGCTCGTTCTCCTGGAAGATGGCGCAGCGCTCGCGGAAGGTCAGGCCCGGCTCGGCGAACCCGTAGTAGGCCTTGACGCGGGCAACGAGCGTCGTGGGACGCGGCGGGGGGGACTGGCGATCGTTCATGTCGTACTCCCTTCTCATTTTGTCGTGGTTGCTTGACATGCGAGAAGGTACAGGACTGACGACATAATGTCAAGCTCCATTGTCTTCAGCAGGCGCCGCGCGGGACTAGTCGATCACCAGGAAACGGCACTCCGCCTGCGAGCGGGCGCCGCTGCGGTCGATGACGGTCAGCAGGACGCGGTGCAGCGGGCCCTTGGGGTAGATCGCGAGCGGCAGCGTCCGCCCGACGCCGAGATGCTCGTAGTCGCCGTCCCGCCAGTGCGACCACTGCTCGGCGACGATGTCGACCCGCGGCCCCTCGTTGCCCGGCGCCGGGGCGCCGGCGCCGTCGGGGTCGAAAGACACCGAGGAGAACTCGACCTCCAGCCCTTCCGGGCGGTTGGCGCGGATCTCCGGCGGGTCGGGCCACACCCAGCCGCCGTCGAGCGCCTGCGCCTGCACAGGCGGGCAGCCCCAGTCGGAGAAATCGTAGAGATCCGGAGCCACGGAGGCGATGCGGGCCACCGGCGGCCGGTTCGAGTAGCGGCCTTCCACGGCGAAGCGGCCGCTGCGGGAGTGGCCACCGATCTCGACGGTCAGCGGCGTGGCGAGCTCGAACCGGTCCCCCCCCGGGTCGTGCGTGCCGGTGCCCGGCGCGCGGTTGCTGCCGCGCAGGTCGAGCAGGTCGACGCCCGGGCAGCTGCCGTCCGCGGCCCGGGAGCGGGCGGTGAGCGCTCCGACCTTGATCGCCCCGGCTGCGAGCTCGAGGCGGCT
>JAOTWP010000108.1 GCA_029862975.1 Acidobacteriota bacterium | reverse complement strand
CGCGCCGTCGGCCGCCGCGGCGGCGAAATCGAGCCGGATGGAGGCCTGCGCGTCGGCGCTCGACTCCCGCACCCGCAGCCAGGCGAGGGCGTCGGCGAGCACGGCCGAGTCGCGGGTGGGCGGCAGGGCCGAGCGCACGGTCTCGCCGCCGAGCAGGAGCTGCACCGGGCCGAGATCGGCCAGCGCCGCCGCCTTCTCGGCCAGGAGGACGGTGGCGTTGCGCAGGGTGCGCGGGTCCGAGAGCAGCTGATCGAAGTAGACCGCGACCTGCCACGGCTCCCGCGCCAGCACCCGGAAGGGCACCGCGGCCCCGCCGGCGAGGACCTCCGCGGCGGCCGCCTCGTCGGCCGGCAGGGCCACCGTGACGCCGATCTCGCCCGCCGGCTCGGCGGGCGGCGTCTCGGGCGGCGCCTCCTGGGCGGCGGCGAGCGCCGCCGCCGCGGCGAGCGCCAGCGCGGCCGGACGCAGACGGCGAAGCATGGGGGTTTCCACGGGCATGACCTGACGCACCAACGGCGCCCAGTATACGGACATTCCCCGCCTGCCCGGACCGGCGCCGCTCATGGCGCTACACTTCCGGCCATGGCTCCCCCCAAGCCCGCCGGCCGGCGCGAGATCTTCGCCTGGGCGATGTTCGATTTCGCCAACTCGAGCTACACGACCGTCATCGTCACCGTCGCCTTCGGCGTCTTCTTCACCTCGGCGGTGGCGCCGGCGGCGAGCGCCGATTTCCTCTGGGGGCTGGCCCTGGGCGTGAGCAACGTTCTCGTGCTGCTCACGGCGCCCCTGATCGGCGCCGCGGCCGACGACTCCGGGCGCAAGAAGCCGTTTCTCGCGGCCACCTATCTGTCCTGCGTGACCGCGACGGCGGGGCTCTACTTCGTCGAGCCCGGCAGCGTGGCCGTCGCCATCGCGCTCTTCGTGCTCTCGAACATCGCCTTCGCGCACGGCGAGAACCTGATCGGCGCCTTTCTGCCCGAGATCTCCACCCCCGCCAACGCCGGCCGGATCTCCGGCCTCGGCTGGGGGCTCGGGTACTTCGGCGGCCTCGGTTCGCTGCTGCTCATCCGCCCCCTGATGGCGGCCGGGCTCGACTCCGGCAACCTCGAGCGGGTGCGCTGGATCTGGCCGTGCACCGCCGGCTTCTTCCTCGTCGCCGCCCTGCCGACCTTCCTCTGGCTGCGCGAGCGCGCCCCCCGCGGCCCCTGGCGCGGGCTCCCGGCCTACGCCCGCCGCGGCTTCGGCCGCCTGCGGACGACGGCGCGCTCGATCGCCCACTTCCGGGAGCTCGCCCGCTTCCTCACCGTCTTCTTCGTCTACTCCCTCGGCTTCACCATCGCCGTCGCGTTCAGCGGCATCTTCGCCCGCACCACCCTGGGATTCTCGGCCAACGAGCTCGTGGCCCTCTTCCTCATCCTCCAGCTGTCCTCCGCCGCCGGGGCCGTCGGCTTCGGCTGGCTCCAGGACCGCCTCGGCTCGCGCCGCACCTTGCAGCTCTCCCTCGTCATCTGGATCCTCGTCGGCCTGGCCTCCGCCGCCTGCCAGACCAAGGGGCAGTTCCTGGCCATCGGGCTCGCCGCGGGAATCGGCATCGGCTCGCTCCAGGCCACCTCGCGCGGCGTCGTCGCCACCTTCTCGCCGCCCAGCAAGAGCGGCGAGTTCTTCGGCTTCTGGGGACTGGCGCTGCGCGCCGCCTTCGCCATCGGCCCCATCCTCTTCGGCCTCGTCTCCTCCTGGAGCGGCTCCCAACGCCTGGCCGTCCTCGTGACCACCGTCTTCTTCGCCGCCGGCCTCGTCGGCCTCCAGACCGTCGACGACGAGGCCGGCCGCGCGGCGGCACGGACGTGGCGAGAGCCGGCCCGGCCAGCCTAGGCCGCCGCCGGGAGCAGGGAGCACCGCGCCCGTTCCCGGCCTCGATCACGCTGTCGCCTTCGCGCACCGGCTCCCGGCGTCTTCCCTCCGCGACGAAGCCTCGAACGGGGCTCCCGCCGCTGCTAGACTGCGCCACCGTCGAGAAGCACCCGGCGTCCGGCAACAGGAGAGCGTATGAGAATTCTAGTCACGGGCAACATGGGCTACGTGGGACCGGGCGTCGTGCGCCGTCTCCGCGAGAGCCACCCGCAGGCCGAGATCGTCGGCTTCGACGCGGGCTACTTCGCACACTGCCTGACGAACGCGGCCTCCCTTCCCGAGCGCGTGCTGGACCGCCAGATCTTCGGAGACATCCGCAGCATCGCGCCGTCGCTCCTGGAGGGCTTCGACGCGGTGGTCAACCTGGCGGCCATCTCGAATGACGTCATGGGCGCGATCGACGAGAGCCTGACGATGGACGTCAACTGCGATTCCGGAGTCCGCCTGGCCGAGATGGCCAAGCAAGCGGGGGCGAGGAGCTTCGTGTTCGCCTCGAGCTGCAGCGTTTACGGCTCGGAAGGCGAGGGAGCCAAGACGGAAGCGGCCGATCTCGACCCGCTGACGGCCTACGCGAGGTCGAAGATCGCGACGGAAAAGGCCCTGAAGCCGCTCGCCGGCGACGGGTTCAATGTGACCTGCCTTCGCTTCGGGACGGCGTGCGGCATGAGCGACCGGCTCCGCCTCGACCTCGTCCTCAATGACTTTGTCGCCTGTGCCGTGGCTTCCAAGAAGATCACGGTCCTCTCCGACGGCTCGCCGTGGCGCCCCTTGATCCACGTCCTAGACATGGCGCGGGCCATCGACTGGGCCGTCGGACGCGACGCGAAGGACGGCGGAGCGTTCCTCGTGTGCAACACCGGGTCCGACGCCTGGAACTACCAGGTCCGAGAGCTGGCCGAGGCCGTCGCCCGGGAGATTCCCGGCACGGAGGTCGAGATCAACCGCGAAGCGCCGCCGGACAATCGGTCCTACCGCGTCGATTTCGCCTACTACCGGCGGCTGGCGCCGCAGCACCAGCCGCAAGTGGACCTGGACACCGCGGTGAAGGACCTCCGCGCCGGGCTCGCCGGCATGCGCTTCTCCAACGGCAGCTTCCGCGATTCCGAGCTCATGCGAATCAAGGCGCTGACGGGCCACCGGGACGCGGGCCGTCTCACGCCGGACCTGCGCTGGACCGCGAGACGCTAGAGGCCTCGAGCAAGGGCCGAGATCATGAAGTTCATCGAAACGAAGCTCCCGGGCGCCTTCATCGTCGAGCTGGAAAGACACGAGGACGAGCGTGGATTCTTCGCGCGCGCCTTCTGCAGGGAAGAGTTCGAGGCCCATGGCCTGAACGGCACGGTGGTGCAGGCGAACGCGTCGGGGAATCCCGTCAAGGGTACTCTGCGCGGCATGCACTTCCAGCGCCACCCGCACGAAGAGGTGAAGATGATCCGCTGCACTCGCGGCGCGGTCTACGACGTCATCATCGACCTGCGAGAGGATTCGCGAACGCACAGGCAATGGACCAGCGTCGAGCTCTCCGCGGACAACGGCAAGATGCTGTACGTCCCGGAAGGCTTCGCGCACGGGTATCTCACGCTCGAGCCCGACTCGGACCTCTTCTACCTCATGACCCAGTTCTACACGCCCGGCTCCGCGGGCGGCGTCCGGTACGACGATCCCGCGTTCAACGTCGAATGGCCCGCGGGCGTTCGCATCGAGATGATGAGCGACGCGGACCGGAACTGGCCGGATTACAGATCATGATACTCATCGACAGTGCTTTAGAAAGAAGAGAGCGCGAAGGCAAGCCGATACGGGTCGCCCTGGTCGGGGCCGGCTTCATGGGCCGCGGGGTCGCGCTTCAGATGTTCCAGGCCGTCAAGAAGGGCATGCGCCTCGTCGCCATCGCCAACCGCCATCTCGACGGCGCCGTGCGCGCCTACGCCGAGGCCGGCGTCTCGGATCCCCGGACGGTCGGAACCGCCGGAGAACTGGCGGACAACATCCGGAAGGGGCGCTTCAGCGTCACGGAAGACGCGTCGCTCCTGTGCCGGGCCGAAGGGGTCGACGTCATCTTCGAGGTCACCGGTGCCGTGGAGTTCGGTGCCGGCGTCGTTCTCGAGGCGATCGAGAACGGCAAGCACGTCGTCCAGATGAACGCGGAGCTGGACGGCACCGTCGGCCCCATCCTCAAGACCTACGCGGACAAGGCCGGCGTCGTCTATTCCTTCAGCGACGGCGACCAGCCCGGCGTCCAGATGAACCTCTACCGCTTCGTGAAGGGGATCGGCGTGACGCCGGTGCTGTGCGGCAGCATCAAGGGCCTGCACGACCCTTACCGGAATCCCACGACCCAGGAAGGCTTCGCGAAGAAATGGGGGCAGAAGGCCTACATGGTGGCCTCCTTCGCGGACGGGACGAAGATCTCCTTCGAGCAGGCCATCGTGGCCAACGGCACGGGCATGCGCGTGGCCCGCCGCGGAATGCTCGGGCCGACGGTGCCGACTCCCGGCATGTCTCTGAAGGACGCGCTGGCGCTCTATCCGGAGGAGCTCTTGAAGGAGCCCGGCATCGTCGACTACGTCGTGGGGGCGGAGCCCGCCCCGGGCGTCTACGTGGTCGGCACTCACGACGATCCGCGGCAGAAACATTATCTCCACCTCTACAAGCTGGGCGAGGGTCCTTTCTATCTGTTCTACACGCCCTACCATCTGTGTCATTTCGAGGCGCCCAACACTCTGGCCCGCGCCGCCATCTTCCACGACGCGGCGCTGACGCCACAAGGCCCGCCGCGAGTCGATGTCGTGACGACCGCCAAGATCGACCTGAAGGCCGGCCAGAAGATCGACGGAATGGGCTGGTACATGACCTACGGACAGGCCGAGAACGCCGACGTGACCTTCCGCGAGAGGCTCCTGCCCATGGGGGTCGCCGAAGATTGCGTGTTGCAGAGAGACGTGAAGAAAGACCAGGTCCTCACCTACGACGACGTCACGCTGCCGGACGGGAGACTCTGCGACCGGTTGCGAAGCGAGCAGAACAAGTTGTTTTTCGGAACGTAGTGCTACTCCGCCTCGAGGCCGCGCAGGTAGTCGAGCACGTCCTGGTGCTCGAACTGGCCCGAAGTGCCCTTCGCGGCGGCTTCCAGGTGGCGCAAGGCGGCGGCGTACTCACCCTTCTGCGAGTACAGGAGCCCCAGGATCGAGTTCAACCACGGCTCCTCCGGCATCAGCGCAAAGGCTCGCAACCCGGCGGCCAGCGCCTGGTCGGCGTCCAGGAGTCGGTAGTGGCACAAAGTAAGGGCCGCTAGATCGGGGTAGGACCCGGGGTCCCGCTCGACGAGCATCTCGAGCATCGGGACGGCTTCGTCACAACGGTCGGCGCGAACCAGGAGCTGCGCCTCGACTCCTTGGATCTGCGCAAGCGCGGCTTCATCGTCGAGACTCTCGCGAGCCCGGGCGAGGAACCTGGCGTAGTCCTCGTCCGAGATTACGCCCAACCGGGCAACGTCCTGCAGCGTGTCCACGTCCAACGGGTCGATCTCGAGATGCCGTTGGTAGGCAGCGATCGCTCCCTCGACGTCGCCGAAGTCCTCCAGGGCCAGCCCGAGGTTCCGGTGAGCCCAGGGATCCTCCGGGTCGATCGCGATCTGCCGACGGAAGCTCGCCACGGCCAGCGCGGTCTTTCCCTGTCGTCTCAGAGCCCTGCCGAGGTTGTTGTGGGCGTAGGCGTGGTCCGGGTCGATCGCGATCTGGCGCCGGAACGCCGAGACGGCATCCTCCAGCCGAGCCTGCTCCAGCCGAACCAAGCCGAGGTTGTTGAAGGCCGAGCCGTGCTCCGGGTCGAGCTGCGTTGCCCTGGTGAGCAGCTTCTCCGCCAGGTCGAGCTGGCCGGCCCTCAGAGCCCGGTACCCGGCCCGCCCGAGCTCCCAGTCGGATGTGGACACCTCGAGCAGGTCGAGAAGCACGGATTGAGCACGCTCGCCCTGGTCGAGGGCGAGGAGGCAGATGCCCAGCGCCATCACGGATCGTGTGTCGCTTTCCTTGAGCATGACGGCCTTGTCGAGATGATCGACGGCGTCCTCGCAACGACCCTGACTCTCGAGCATCCGGCCCAGCTGGGCGTGGGCGTAGTGCTCCAGAGGGTAGAGCTCGATCTGCCGTCGGTAGGCCGCTTCGGCACCTGGCAGATCCTCGGCCTCCTCGAGCGCCCAACCGAGCGTGGCGAAGGCGTCCTTCGCGTAGGGGTCGATCTCCGTCTGCTTCCTGAGCGCTCCGACGCCCTCCTCGACTCGATCGGCTCGGACCATCGCCTTGCCGAGGTGCAGCCACGCCTCGGGGTGCTCGGGCTCCAGCTCGACCACCTGAGAGAGCATCTCGATCGCGCCCTCGTAGTCGTCGCTGCCGAGCGCTCGATTCCCGAGCTCGAAGAGCTCTTCCGCGTCCGCGCCGGCAGCTCTCGCGGCTCGCGCCTCGGCACTCTGGCGGAGCCGAAAGTGCTGCCGGTCGTCCGAACGCAACGTCGATCGGTAGGCTTCGTACGCACGGTACGCCCCGCTGGCGATCTCCGAGCTCCGGATGATGATCGTGCGCTGAGCCGAGAGCACCCCGTCCTCGGCCGAGTACTCGCTGACGTAGGAGCCGAAGTCGGTCGTCATCGCGCTTCCCGCCGGCGCAAGCGCCTCGAATCCCTCGGGAAGCCGGACCCGAAACTCGGAGCGAACGGAATGGGGCCCGCCCAGGTCCAGCGAGGGCTCGGCCGCATCCACCTTCGGCAGTTGTTGAAGCATCAAGTAGTGGTCGAGCTCCTGGGTCTCGCGCAGCAGGTTCGCGTATTCGGGTCGGCGGACCTTGAAGCTCAGCTCCAAGGGGCCGTCGGTGTCGGTAAGCTCGCTCGTCGAGAAACCCTCGACCTCGAAGCGGCCGCCCAGCATCTGCCGTACGAAGCTATCGGCGAACTTTCCTCGCGCCCCGCTGCCGTTCGCGAAGAGGAGGCTCCGCAGGGCGAACTCATCATCGCCCCGGACGCGATACACGACCTCGCCGACCAGATCGCCCTCCCCGGTGATCTCGCCGTCGAGCACCAGCTCCGCAGTGGCCTCGAACGGGAGGGCGTCGGGGGTGCGCTGCAGGCTGGAGACTCCGTTCAGTCCCACCACGAGAGCCTGCTTGTCTCTCAGTGCGGCGCTCAGGTACCGGAAGGGTGCCACCTGGCTCGTCGCGTCCAGCCAGATCCACTCGTCTCCGACTCTCACGAGCGAGATCATGTGATCGAACTGGTGCAAGGCTGGCACTGACTCTGAGATCTCGCGGGACGCAGAGATCAGCGCCGGATGCACTTCGAGACCCGCCGCGCTCGCGAGAGCTTCGAGCAACGTGTGCTTGTCCTTGCAGTCGCCATAGCCGTTGGCGAGCACATCGGGGGCAGCTTGGGGCCGATAACGGCCGATGCCCAGGACCAGACCGAGGTAACGGTACTCGCGGGCGACGTGATGGAAGATCGCTTCGATTCGCTCCAGGTCGCTCGTCGCATCGCGGGTGATCTCCTGGGCCAGATCGCGAATCGCCTCATCCGGGATCGCCTGCCCCCGACTCAGCTCGAAGTACCAACGACCCAGCTCATCCCAGGAGCGGAAGCTCGACAACTCGACGTCGGGGACTTTGCTCTCGCCCGTCGAGATCGCCGGGGTGCCCTGCTCCCAACGATAGACGCGCCGGTCACCCTCCTCCGATACCGCCGGCTCGAGGCCCTCCCGGCTCCTCAGCTTGACTGCGATGGCCGTGGGAACGTCGATCTCCAGGACTTCGCTGCTGACCGGCACAAGCCGCCCGAATACGTGGGCCGCGCCGAAGTGGCCTGGCGTGTCGGGATGGCTGAGAGTGACCCTGATCGCGGACTCGAGAACGTCTCCGGAGTTCATCGCGGGGGCCGGCGCGTGGAGCAAATGAAGATCCGAGTAGACGGGAAACGCCGCTGCCACCGGAGCGGGGAGATCCTGAATCTTCCTCGAGTCCGCCTCCAGCACCGTGCCGTCCGGCTTTCGTACCCGGAGGTGCAGCAGCTCCACGGACGACCGGCTTTCGAGATAGGGAATCAAGATCTGCCCGAGCTGCTGCACCCCGGCCTCGTTGAGCAGCCGGGCCTGCACCTCGACGACGTTGACCCCGGTCCCGTCGGATTCGAAGCGATAGGAGGAGCGAACCCGCTCGAAGACGGCCCCGGGATCGTCGAGAGCCTGACCGGGGATCTCCGATCCCGCACTCCACACCGCGCATGAGAGCGAGGCAAGGGCAATGGAAATGCTCCTCAGCCGTGCCCTCCAGGATCGGACCCCGCTCAACCCATGCGGGGCGTCGCTCTGGCCATCGACGATCGCCTGCCACCTGGTTCCAGGCGGCCCAACTCCGCTCACTCTGCTGGGGGTCAAGGCTCGACTATTTCTTCTCTTGGGGTCCTGGGTCTGGTTCGGGTTCCTGTTGAGATCCGTATCTTGTCATCGTAGCTGCCTCTGTCCGACGGCCATCGCCCCCGGTCGCGGGTCCCCCTCAGCTCCCGCGACCGGTGGACCGCTCCAGCCATCCAATGGTCGCTTTCCAAGTAGGGCGGTGACCGGCTTCACCGCGCCGAGCGTCCCCGGCCTTTGAGCCGTGCCGGAACTCTCCACACTCCAGGGGGCGATCCTGGTGGATCGAGCCCAGGACGTTCACCGCCCTACTTGGAAAGCGACGTTCGCAGTGCTGGAAGGGTGCACCGGTCGGAGGAGCTGAGGGGGACCCGCGACCGGGGCGATGGCCGTCAAATACGAGCCCGAGGACCCGGGCCCCAGGATCCGGCAAGGACAGCCAAGTACGAGCCCGAAGGCGTGTTCCTCAGGACCCGGAATCCGCCGGCCGTGCGGGCTCGGCGAGCTTGCGGTAGCCGCGGTTCCAGTAGACGAGGGGCGGCTCGTCCTCGCGGGGCGTGGCGCTGGCCTGGACTTCGCCGACGTAGATCGTGTGCGTGCCCGCCGGATGGCGGGAGTGGATCGTGCAGTCGAGCCAGGCGAGGGCGTCCTCGAGGACCGGGGCGCCGGTCGTGGCGGTCGTCCAGCTGCCCTGGGCGAAGCGGTCTTCCGACTTGACCCAGGCGAAACGGTTCGAGAGCTCCTCCTGCCCCTCGCGGAGGATGTTGACGGCGAACACCGCGCCCTCTTGCTCGAGCAGCGAGTAGGCGAGGTGCCGGTGGTCGATCATCACGCAGACGAGCGGCGGATCGGGGGAGACGGAGGCGAACGCGGAGACCGTCAGGCCGTGGTTCTGCTCGCCCGCGCGGATGGTGACCACCGTCACCCCGGACGGGAAGTGGCGCAGCGCGTCACGGTACATCTCCGACTTGACGGCCATCGGGATCCTCAGGCGGAGGCGAGCTCGGCCGCGGGGCGCTTGGCGTACGTCGTGGCGACGTAGTCGTCGATGATGGCGCGAAAGCCGGCGGCCAGCTCCTCGTAGGAGCCGCGCAGCGACGTGAACTGCTGGCCGTCGACGAAGACCGGGCAGTGCGGCGCTTCGCCGGTGCCGGGCAGGCTGATGCCGATGTTGGCCGCCCTGGACTCGCCGGGGCCGTTGACGACGCAGCCCATCACCGCCACCGTCATGTCCTCCACCCCCTCGTACTCGTTCTTCCACGACGGCATCTGCTCGCGCACGTAGCTCTCGACACGCTCGGCGAGCTCCTGGAACGTCGTGCTCGTCGTCCGCCCGCAGCCCGGGCAGGCGGTGATGCTGGGCATGAACGAGCGCAGCCCGAGCGACTGGAGCAGCTCGATGCAGGCGTAGACCTCTTCGCGGCGGTCGCCGCCGGGGCGCGGGGTGAGCGAGACGCGGATCGTGTCGCCGATCCCCTCGGCCAGCAGCACCCCCATGGCCGAGGACGACCACACGAGGCCCTTGATCCCCATCCCGGCCTCGGTGAGGCCGAGGTGGAGCGGCTGGTCGGTCTTCGTGGCCAGCTCGCGGTAGGTCGCGATCAGGTCGAGCGGCCGGGAGACCTTGCAGGAGATGATGATCCGGTCTTCGCCCAGCCCGCACTCCCGGGCCAGCTCCGTCGACTGGAGGGCCGAGAGGATCATGCACTCGTTCATGATCTCCTCGGACGTCTTGCCGAGATCCCGGTCGGTGTTCTCCTGCATCTTGGCCATCACCAGCTCCTGGTTGAGGGAGCCCGCGTTGACGCCGATGCGCACCGGCTTGTCGTGGTCCACGGCCACCTTGACGATGGTGGCGAAGTTCTCGTCCCGCCGGCCCGAACGGCCGACGTTGCCGGGGTTGATCCGGTACTTGTCGAGCGCCGCCGCGCAGTCCGGGAACCCCGTCAGGAGCTTGTGGCCGTTGTAGTGGAAATCGCCGACGATCGGCACGTCGCAGCCCTGGTCGGCGAGCCGGCGCTTGATCTCCGGCACCGCCCGGGCCGCCTCGGGCACGTTGACCGTGACGCGCACCAGCTCCGAGCCGGCCGCCGCGAGCTGCCGGCACTGCTCGACCGTCGCGGCGACGTCGGCCGTGTCGGTGTTGGACATCGACTGCACGACGATGGGCGCACCCCCGCCCACGTCCACCGAGCCCACGCGAACCCTGACCGTACGACGGCGCATGACGGGCGGGAGCATAGCACCGGCAGGCGAGGGCCGGCCGGGGCGAAACCCGCGTCCGTCGCCGGAAGACCCTCGCGGGATGGACAGACCTGCTTCCCGCAATAGACGGACGGACATCGTGCGATAGACTCGCCGCCTCGACCGCCCCGAGGACCGCCCGCATGACCGGACCCGCCGAGCTCACCCTCCAGCTGACGCCGCAGAACCGCTGCGACGCGATCGACTTGAAGGCCCTGCTGCGCGCCCGGCTCGGCGAGGCGGTGGGCGCCTACCGCCGGGCGATCTACTGCTCCCACCACACGACGGCCGGGTTCCTCGACCGCCACGTGGGGGGGCGGCTGCGCAGCCAGGCGGACCTGCTCGACTTCATCGGCGCGTTTCAGCGGCTCTTCCCGGCGCAGGCGGACTACGAGCACGACAAGCTGCACCTGCGCGTGGAGCTGTCGGCCGAGCAGCGCGCCACCGAGCCGCGCAACGCCGACTCGCACCTGACGTTCATCGGCGCGGGCATGAGCAATTGCCTCACCGCGGACCTCGAGGACGACCGCCCGGTCTATCTCGTGGACCTCGACGGAGTCCACGAGCACGGCGCGCGGCGCCGGCAGGCGTCGGTCGTGGCCTACAACCGGCAGCGCCCCGTGGCCACCGTGGAGCTCGAGGTGCCGGTCTCCGGCCACCCCATCGACTCGATCAACGTCTTCGAGCCCGGGCTCGGCCTGAGCGAGCAGCTCGCGGAGTTCGTGCGGCGCCAGGGCGTCGAGAAGGGCCGCCTGGATCTGAGCCTCCCCGAGGACGAGCGCGACGCCAGCCTCACCGTCAACGAGTACGAGACCCTGCTCATGCAGAACGACCTGCGCGACGTCCTGCGCGATCCCCTGCGTTTCATGCGCGAGAAGGGCCGCGGCCTGCTGCGCGACCCGCGGGCCGTCGCCCACCGCACCCTCGACTACGCGCAGTACGACTTCGTGCAGGTGCTCAACGAGCTGATGGACGCCGTGGGCGCCAGCGAATCGATTCTCGAGCGCCTGCTGGCGCGGTTGATGGCCCTGCCGGCGGCCCGGCTCTTCGGCGTCCGGCGCTCCGTCAGCCTGCTCGTCAGCGACCGGGAGGGCGACGGCGGGTCGATCGTCAAGGGCACCTACCAGAGCCCGATCCTCATGCAGTGGCGCAAGGCCGAAGGCGGCCGGCGGCGGGTCGCCGCCACCCTCGTCCGTTTCCGCTAGGCATGCGCTATCGCTGGCTGCTGTTCGACGCCGACGGCACGCTCTTCGACTACGACGGCGCGGAGGCCTCCGCCCTCGAGCGCACCCTGGCCGGCGAGGGCCGCGCGACGGACGCCGCCGCCCGCGCCGCCTACCACCGGATCAACGCCGCGCTCTGGAAGCAGCTCGAGGGCGGCACCGTGGACGCGGCGACCCTGCGCACCCGGCGCTTCGAGCTCCTCTTTGCCGAGCTCGACATCCCCTGCGCCGCGGCCCGGACGGCCAGCGAGCGCTACCTCGTCGAGCTCGCCGCCTGCGCCCGGCTCCTCCCGGGGGCGGAGGAGGTGGTGCGCGAGCTCGCGGCGTCGACCCGCATGGCGATCGTCACGAACGGCCTCGCGGACGTCCAGCGGCCGCGCTTCGCCCGCTCCTCGATCGCCGACCTCTTCGAGCTACTGACGATCTCGGACGAGCTCGGCATCGCCAAGCCGGACCCGCGGATCCTCGACGTCACCCTCGAGGCCCTCGGCTCGCCGCCCAAGGACGAAGTGCTGATGATCGGCGACAGCCTGACCTCCGACGTCCAGGGCGGCGTCAACGCCGGCGTCGACACCTGCTGGCTCGCCCCCAACGGCGACCGCCCCCCCGAGGCCCCGCTGCCGACCTGGGTCATCCGATCGCTGGCCGAGCTCCCCGCGATCGTCAGCGGCGCTCGCGGCCGCGCGGGGGCCCGAGAAGGCGCGGCGGACCCGGTGCCTCGGGTCCCCGAGTGCTAGACTCGCGCCTCGAGCGCCCAGGCATCGCGCCGGGCGACTCGGACCCGAGCTCTTTGTGAAGTCATCGCAATCTCTTCGCCCCGCGCTCCCCGCGAGCCCGGAGAAAGGACTTGATCCATGGGACAGGTACCGCGCGCGAAGCCCTGGCTGCTCCTCGGAGACGGCCGCCTCGCCACACATCTAGCCATCTATCTACGCCAGCTGGGAATCCCCTGCCGGCGCTGGAGCCGCCGCCACGGCTGGCACCCCGAGCCGCCGGCCGGCCTCGCGCTCGCGGGCGATCCGCCGCTCGCCGACGCCGTCGGCGAGCACGACCGCGTGCTCGCCGCGCTCGCCGACGACGCGCTGGCGGGCTTCGTCGCGGGCCATTCGCGAGCGGGCGGCCCGCCGTGGGTGCACTTCTCGGGCAGCCGCCGGGTCCCGGGCGCCGCGGCCGCCCACCCCCTGTGCACGTTCGGACCCGAGCCTTACGCCGCGGACTTCTACCCCACGATCCCCTTCGTGCTGGAGAGCGGCGGCCCCGGGCTCGCCGAGCTCCTCCCCGGGATGCCCAACCCGGCGGTACGGATTCCCGCCGGCGACCGGCCGCTCTACCACGCGCTCTGCGTCATGGCGGGCAACTTCACGACGCTCCTGTGGCAGCGCTTCTTCACCGAGCTCGGGGCGCGCTGGGACCTCGAGCCGGCCCTCGCGCTGCCCTACCTGCGGGCCGTCGCGGCCAATCTGGAGTCGCCGGACGCCCAGGCCGCCCTCACCGGACCCATCGCCCGCGGCGACGGCGCCACCGTCCGGCGCAACCTCGAAGCGCTCGACGGGGCCGGCCGGCCCGAGCTCGCCGCCATCTACCGCTCCTTCCTGGACGCCGCCCGGGCGGCCGCGGCGGA
>JAOTWP010000260.1 GCA_029862975.1 Acidobacteriota bacterium | reverse complement strand
GGCGGCGACCGCCGTCGTTCTCGCGATCGGCGCCGGCCTCGGGATCCAGCAGCAGCGCCGAGCCACGCGCGAGCTCGACCAGCGCCGCGCCCTCGCGCTGCGCCACGAGGAGCTGCGCAGCGAGCTCGACCGGGTGCGCCGCCAGGTCGGCGACCCTCCGACCCTCTACCTCGGCGCGACGCCCGACTACGACGTGGTGCTCGACCTGCGACCCTGGCTCGAGGGGGGCGGCGCACGACCCGCCGCCTACCAGCCGCCAAACCGCTAGCCGAAGGGACAGCCGATGACCGCACAGCCGTTGACCGCCCAACCGTTGACCGCCCAACCGTTGACCGCCCAGCCGATGACCGCCCAGCCGATGACCGCGCAGCCGATGACCGCACAGCCGTACGCGAGGCGCCACGACGCCGGCCCCCCGGCTCGCGCGGTCTCCCGCCGCGCTCTCTTCCCGGCCCTCGTGGTCGCCCTTCTCGCGACCGGCCCACCGGCCGGCGCCGGACAGGAGCCGCGCGGCGGTGACCTCCAGGAGCGCCGGGTCATCATCCTGCGAGGCGACTCCGACCACCTCGTCGAGCTGGAGCCAGGGCGCGGCCGCCGGGGCTTTCTCGGCGTCGCTCTCCTCGACCTCACCGCCGAGCTGCGGACGCACTTCGGAGTTCCGCCGGACCGCGGCGTCCTCGTGTCGCGGGTGGTGGACGGCAGCCCGGCCCAGGCCGCCGACCTGCGGGTCGGCGACGTGCTCACCGCCATCGACGGCCGGCCGCTCGCGGCCGCGCTCCACCTCCAGCTGGCGATCGCCAAGGGCCGCGACGGCGACGAGGTCGCCCTCGAATGCCGGCGCGACGGCGAGCCCCTCATCCTCCACGCGGTGCTCGCGGCCCACGACCGGCCTCAGCTGGACATCTCCCCCCTGCTCGGCCTCCACACCTCGATCGGCGCGCCCCTCGCCCGCGGGCTCGGCGTCGAGTCGGCCGGCAGCGTCGACGTCGACACGGCGTGGGTGGAGAGCGTGGCCGGCAGCGTGGGCGCCCGCTTCGCGGAGCCTTCCGTCCTCGAGCAGCTGGAGGCGATGCGGGTCGAGCGCCACAGCCTGCTCGAGAAGCTCGATCGGATGGAGCAGCGGTTGCGCGATCTCGAGACCGAGCTGGCGGCCCTCGCCGGCGACGATCGCTAGGGGCCGTCCACCGCTAGACTCGGAGCGTGAACTTCGCGATCGTTCCGGCCGCCGGCCGGTCGAGCCGGCTGGGGCGCGACAAGGCGCTCCTCGCGCTCGACGGTGCGGTGGTCGTGGATCGGCTCGCCGCGACGTTGGCCCGCGCCGGGATCGACCGCATCGTCGTGGTGGCCGCCGCGGGCGACCGCGCGCTCCCGGCTCACTGCGCGCGCCGCGGGCTCGCGATCGCCTGCAATCCCCGTCCCGAGCGCGGGATGCTCTCGTCGGTGCTCTGCGGGCTCGCGGCGGTGGCGGGCCTGGCGGCTTCCGACGTCCTCGTCGTCTGCCCGGTCGACTACCCTGCCATCCGGGCGGCGACGGTGCGACGGCTGCTCGACGGACTCGCGGCCGGGGGCGAGCTCCGGGTCGCCGTGCCCGTCCACGAGGGCCGGCGGGGGCACCCCCTGGCCCTGCGCGGCGCGCTCGCTCCCGAGCTCCGCGCCCTCGACCCCGAGCGCGGCCTGCGCCACCTGCTCGACCGCCACCCGCCGCTGGCCGTCGAGGTCGCCGATCCCGGAATCCACCGCGATCTCGACACCTGGCTGGACTACGCCGCGCTGCGCCGCGAAGCCGCCCCGCGACCGGGCTAGAGGCCGACGGCGCGCCGCTCGAGCGCCGCGGCCACCTGGCCGCCGATCAGGATCGAGAGCGCCGTCAAGTAGAGCCAGACCAGCAGCAGCATGCCCCCCCACACGAAGCCGAACGGCGTGTACTCGGACAGGAGCCGCACCCAGACCCGGAAGAGCACCGAGACGACGGCCCACAGCGTCGTTCCCACGACGGCGCCGACGAGGATCCGCCGCTTCGCCCGGCTCTGGTCGTGATTGGGCAGGAAGTAGTAGACGAGCCAGAGCATCCCGAGCGCGACGAGGTAGATGAGGGGCCAGCGCAGCCAGCTCGCGAGGCCCTCGAAGCCGATCAGGCGGCCGATCTCGGGGCCGGCAAGCAGCGCGATCGCGCTGCCGAGCAGGGCCGCGAGCGCCGCCATCAAGAAGATGACCGACATCACCCGCTTCTTCCACCACCGCCGGCGCCGCTTCACGCAGTAGGCCATGTTGAGGCCGTCGAAGAGCGCTGCGAAGACGTTCGAGGCGAGAAGGAAGGTCAAGGCGACGCTCAGCGACAGCACGCCGGGCCGCCGCGACCTCGTCAGCTCGGCCACGAAGTCCTCCACGACCTGGTAGGCCTGGCCGGGCAGCGCCGTCGCCACCTGGCTCATGATCGAGCGGAACGCGTCGGCGCCGCCGATGAGCCCCGTGACGGAGAACAGGACCAGGAGAAACGGGAACAGCGAGAGGAAGCTGTAATAGGCAACGCGGGCGGCCTCGCCGCCGACCCGGTCGCGCCGCGAGGCGACGACGATCTCCCGTCCGATCGCGGCGAGGGTGGCCAGCCGTCCGGAGCGCGCCATCGTCAGATCACCCGGCGCAGCCAGTCGGCGCGCTCCATCCGCCGCCGGATGCGCTCCACCGCGGCGAGGAAGTCCCGATTCTCCCCGACCGGGCTCCACTGGCTGGGCCGCGGCAGCACGGCCGCCAGCCGCGCCGCCTCGACGGCGCTCAGCCGAGCCGCCGACTTGCCGAAATAGTGCCGGCTGGCGGCCTCGCAGCCGAACGTGCCGTCGCCGAACTCGACGACGTTCAAGTAGATCTCGAGAATCCGCCTCTTGTCGAGGTGCTTCTCGAGGGACCGCGTGAGCAGGGCTTCGCGCAGCTTGCGGCGCGGGGTGCGCGCCGGCGAGAGCCAGAGGTTCTTGGCGAGCTGCTGGGTGATCGTCGACGCGCCCCGCGGGAACCGCCGCTCCGCGATGGCTTCCCGCAGCGCCTGCTCGAGCTCCCCGGCGGCA
>JAOTWP010000107.1 GCA_029862975.1 Acidobacteriota bacterium | reverse complement strand
CGTTCCGGGTGGAATCTCCATGCGCTCAAGGCTAGCAAACGGCGCCGCATCCCTGGCCGGCGCCCTGGTCGCCCTCGCGGCCGGCGCCCAGGGCGGTCCACCCCCGGCGAGCACTCCGCCCGCCGCGACCCCCTTCCGGGGCGAGGTCTCCGTCGCCTACGTCCTCGTGCCGGTCGTCGCGGAGTCCAAGACGGGCTTCGCGGCGGGGCTCTCCAAGAACGACTTCCGGCTCACGGTCGACGGCACGCCGGTCGGCATCGAGAGCTTCGAGAGCGGCGCCGACGCCCCGGTCGGGATCCTCTTCCTCCAGGACCTCTCCGGGAGCATGGGGATCGGCGCCAAGCTCGACCACAGCCGGACGCTCATCCGCTGCGTCCTCGGCCTCGAGCGGGCCGGCGACGAGTTCGCGGTCGCCTCCTTCGGCGACCGCAAGCTCTTCGTGGAGGTCCCCTTCCCGGGAACCCGCGAGGCGATCCTCGAGGCCGCCGCCCGCTTCGCGGGCTACGGGCGCACCGCCCTGCACGACGCCGTGGGCTGGCTCCCGGATCTCGTCTATTCGCGCGCCACCCCCCGGCGGGCCGTCGTGCTCCTGACGGACGGCGTCGACAACGCCAGCGTGCTCGCCCCCGCGGCGGCCAGGAACGAGGTCCGCCAGGCCGAGGTCCCCGTGCACGTCGTCGGCCTCGAGACCGGCAGCATCGATGCCGTCGACGCCGCGGGAGACAAGGTCCACCGGCTGGCCGACACCCTGAACCTCATCGGCTGGGCGACCGGCGGCAGCTACCGCTCGACGGCGAGCGCTGCCGACATGCGCCGGGCCTGCCGCGAGATCGTCGAGCAGCTGCGACATCAGTACGTGCTCGGCTTCTCGACGCGGGCCGACGGCGGCGCCGCTCTTCACGAGATCGAAGTCGAGGTGCCCGGCAAGTCGAAGAAGCTGCGGCTCCGCTTCCGCCGTAGCTATCATGGCGCCGAGCCCCTAGAATGAGGTGCTGCGCCGCACGGTGACGAGAGAACCGGAGAGGAGTGCAACGGAATGAGGAGAATCCTGCGGGGAGTGCTGCCGGTCCTGGCGATCGCGCTGATCGCCGGCGGCTGCGCGACCAAGAAATACGTCCAGACCGAGATGGAGACCATGGAGGCCGAGGTCGGCGAGCGGATGGACGGCATCGAGACCCGGGTCGAGGAGAACCAGTCCGCGATCGAGGAGAACGAGGAGCGGCTCGCGGCCGCGTCGGAGACCGCCCGCGACGCGTACGACCGCGCCGTCGCCGCGGGACTGCTGGCCGAAGGGAAGTTCCTGTACGAGACGATCCTGTCCTCGGATCGCTTTCGGTTCGAGGTCGACCGCGCCGAGCTCAGCGACGAGGCGCGCGCCGCCCTCGACGAGTTCGCGGAGCAGTTGAAAGCCGAGAACAAGAACGTGTTCGTCGAGATCCAGGGTCACACGGACTCGACGGGCTCCGAGAGCTACAACTTGAAGCTCGGTGAGCAGCGGGCCGAGGCGGTCCGCCGCTACCTGAGCGAGAGACACGGGATCGCGCTGCATCGGATGTCGATCATCTCTTACGGCGAGACGGCTCCGATCTCCGAGAACGACACCCGCGAGGGCCGCGCGCTCAACCGCCGCGTCTCCCTCGTGGTCCTGCAGTAGGAGCGGCCGAGGAGGGTCCGTCGGGCCCCGCGGCTGCGCGCCCGGGGCTCGGCGTCAGCCGCGCTCGGCCGAGCCGAGGGCGCGGTCGATGGCTGCCGCGACCTGGTTCGCCGTCGAGATCCCGGTCCGGGTGTAGCCGATCCTGCTGTCCGGCCTCACGACCATCACGGTCGGTAGAGCGTAGATCCCGTAGCGCGAGCTCACCTCCTGGGTCGGGTCCATCAGCACGGGATACGAGAACGGCTCGTCCGCGACGTAGCTGCGCACCAGGTCCTCGGCCTCGCCGACGTTGATGGCCAGGAAGGACACCGCGTCCGAGCCGTAGCTGGCCCGCAGCGCGGACAGGATCTCGGCCTGGAGCCGGCAGGGGCCGCACCACGTGGCCCAGAAGTCCACCACCACGACGCGGCCGGAGAAGTCCCCGGACGTCACTCGCGACCCCTCGAGCGAGCTCAGATCGAACTCGAGCATCTCCGCCGCTGCTTGCTCCGCAGCCGGCCGGCCGGGCGGGGATACCAGCACCCGGCGGGCCGTGAAGCCCGTGCCGACGGCAACGAGCGCCACCAGGGCAAGAAACCACGGCCGGCCTGCGAGCCGTCGTGACGGGGGTCGACGTTCCGTGTCCATCAGGCCAGCATAACGCAGGCCGCCGCCGGCCCCCAGGCTGGCGGCGGCTTCACCTCGTGCCGCGCCCGGAGACTTCGGCAGCGACCTGCTCGCTTGCTGCTCTGTTGGCCGCCTACTTCTTCTTGACGGCCTTCCTGACGACCTTCCTGACCGCCTTCACGGCCTTCTTGGCAGCCGCCTTCATCGGGGCCTTCCTGGCCGCCGCCTTCTTCACGGCCTTCTTGGCGGCCGCCTTCTTCGGGGCCTTCTTGGCCGCCCTCTTCTTCACGGCCTTCTTGGCCGCCCTCTTCTTCACGGCCTTCTTGGCCGCCGCCTTCTTCACGGCCTTCTTGGCGACCCGCTTCTTCGCCGCGGGCTTCGCCACTTTGCGCGCCGCCGCCTTCTTGACCCTCTTCTTAGCCGTCTTCTTTGCCTTGGCCATGGCCATTCCTCCGTTGCCCGCGATGGGCCTTTATTGATGAACGATCCTCAGCGGATCGATTCAGCGCTCGCATCGCCCCCGGCTCAGCTGCAGCCACTCGTGGAGCCACACTCGAGGCACTTATAGCACGAGCCGTTCCTCACCATGATCGCGCCGCAGTCGTGACAGCTCGGAGCGTCCTGCTGATAGAGAAACGTTACCCTGCCGTGGGCGGCGGCGTTGCCACCCGCGGCCGTGGCGGCCGAGGCTTCGGCGGCGGCGACCCGCGGTTTCTCGCGGATCACGACGCCCGCCTCCTCCTGTCGGTCGCGGCTCAGGAACTTCGAAGCCATCCAGCGGAAGATGTAGTCCATGACCGACTTCGCCATGGGGATCTCGGGATTGTTGGTGAAGCCGGACGGCTCGAACCGGGTGTGGGTGAACTTGTCGACGAGCGTCTGGAGCGGCACGCCGTACTGCAGCGAGATCGAGATGGCGGTGGCGAACGAGTCCATGAGGCCGGAGATCGTGGAGCCCTCCTTGGCCATCACGATGAACAGCTCGCCCGGCATCCCGTTCTCGAAGAGGCCGACCGTCAGATAGCCCTTGTTGCCGTTGACCGTGAACTTGTGGGTCAGAGCCTGACGCTCGTCGGGGAGCTTGCGGCGCCGCGGGCTCGAGGCTTCGCCGTTGCGCGTCGCGGCATCCGAGCCCCGGCTGGTCGACAGCGGCTGGCTGCGCTTGCAGTTGTCCCGGTAGATCGCCACCGCCTTGAGACCGAGGCGCCAGCCCTCGATGTAGGCGTTCATGATCTCCTCGGGAGTGGTGTCCTCCGGCATGTTGATCGTCTTGCTGATCGCGCCGGAGACGAAGGGCTGGACCGCGCCGAGCATCTTCAGATGGCCGATGGGCTGGATCGAGCGGGATCCGTTCGCCGGCTTGAAGGCGCAGTCGAAGACGGCGAGATGCTCCTCCGCGAGGTGGGGCGCTCCCTCGATCGTGTCGTTCTCGTCGATGAACTCGACGATCGCCTGGATCTCGTCCTTCTCGTAGCCCAGGCGTCTCAGGGCCGCGGGCACGGTGTTGTTGACGATCTTGATCAGGCCCCCGCCCACCAGCTTCTTGTACTTGACGAGAGCGATGTCGGGCTCGATGCCCGTCGTGTCGCAGTCCATCATGAAGGCGATCGTGCCCGTGGGCGCGACCACCGAGATCTGGCTGTTGCGCAGGCCGGTCCTCTCCCCGAGCCGGACGACCTCGTCCCACGAGGTCTTCGCCGCCTGCAGCAGCTCCAGCGAGACGTGCGCGGGGTCCAGCCCCTGAATGGCGTCGCGGTGCTTGCGCATCACGCGCATGCACGGCTCCGCGTTCTCCTCGAAGCCGGCGAAGGGACCGAGGGCCGCGGCGATCCGCGCCGACTGCGCGTAGGACGCTCCAGACATGAGCGCCGTGATGGCGCCGGCGTAGTCCCGGCCGGCGTCGGAGTCGTAGGGCAGGCCGCGAGCCATCAGCAGGGCTCCGAGGTTCGCGAACCCGATGCCGAGCGGCCGGAAGCGATGCGAGTTCTCCTCGATCCGTTTCGTCGGGTAGCTGGCGTGGTCGACGATGATCTCCTGAGCCGTGATCAGCACCTCGCAGGTGTGCCGGAAGCTCTCCGCGTCGAAGCGCTCGGTCTCGGGATCGTAGTATCGCAGCAGGTTGATCGACGCCAGATTGCAGGCCGTGTCGTCGAGAAACATGTACTCGCTGCACGGATTGCTCGCCCGGATGCGATCGGTGTTGGAGCAGGTGTGCCAATCGTTGATGACGGTGTCGTACTGCACTCCCGGGTCGCCGCAGACCCAGGTGGAGTCCGCGATCCTCCGCATCAGATCGCGGGCCGAGTAGGTCTCGACCGGCTTCCCGGTGGTGACGGCCCGGGTCGTCCACTCGCCGTCGTCGACCACCGCCTGCATGAACTCGTCGGTGATCCGGACCGAATGGTTGGCGTTCTGGTAGAAGACCGAATCGTACGCCCCGCCGGTGACGTTGAAGCCGCCGTTGTAGCCGGCGTCGATGAGCGCCCACGCCTTGCGCTCCTCGATCTCCTTGCAGCTGATGAACTCGAGGATGTCGGGGTGGTCGATGTTGAGGATGACCATCTTGGCCGCCCGCCTCGTCTTGCCGCCGCTCTTGATGACGCCGGCGAAAGCATCGAAACCCTTCATGAAGGAGACCGGGCCCGAGGCGGTGCCGCCGCCGGCGAGCATCTCCTTGGACGAGCGCAGCGTGGACAGGTTGCTACCGGTGCCGGAGCCGAACTTGAAGAGCATGCCCTCGGTCTTGGCCAGCCTCAGAATGGACGGCATGGTGTCCTCGACCGAGTTGATGAAGCAGGCGGAGCACTGGGGACGCTCCTCGATCCCGACGTTGAACCACACCGGCGAGTTGAAGCAGACCATCTGGTGCAAGAGCATGTGCGTGAGCTCGGCGTGGAAGGTCGCGGCGTCCTCTTCGGCCGCGAAGTAGCCGCCGTCGACGCCCCACCGGGCCATGCTGTCGGCGACCCGGCCGATCAGCTGCCGCACGCTCGCCTCGCGCTCCGGAGTGCCCAGCGGACCGCGGAAGTACTTGCTGACGACCACGTTGGTCGCCGTCTGGCTCCAGAAGGCGGGCACTTCCACGTCCTTCTGCTCGAAGACCTTCTCGCCCCGCTCGTTGACGATCAGCGCGTCCCGGCGCTCCCAGTCCACGGCTTCGAACGGATCGACCCCCGTGCAGGTGTAGTAGCGCTCGAATCGCAGTCCCCTCCGAGCCGCCGGGGTCTCCTCGCCGGCCGCCGTCAGGATCGCCGATCTCGCCGGATCGCCGTTCGATGGTTTGCTGCGCGCGGTCGGCTCCAACGTCATTCCTCGCTCCTTCGACACGATCGAAAAACTCCAGTTCTTCCCGGACGGCGCCCGCTCGAGACGTCCCCGACGTCCTGTTGCGCGAGAGCCTACGATGCCCCACATGCTGTGGTTTGTCAAGTGCGGTGCACTACATCTTGTGGCCGACGGCAAACCCGAATTTCTCTTTGGCCATGCGCACTTGCTCCCCGCGGCCCGTCGCCGCCGCGATCCCGGGCGGCGGGCCGCCGCGGCTCGTCCGCCGGCCCGCGAGGCTGCGACCGGGCGGCCGCGGGCGCCTAGTCCAGCGCGCCGGAGACGGCGGCGGCCGCCTCCTCGGCGTCCGCGGCCGGGGCCGCGAGGCTCTCGGCAGCGCGCGCCGCCGCCAGCTTGGAGCGGATGTCTCGCACCCGATCCCCGCCCAGCCACAGGGTCGTCTCGCGGCCGGAGGTGCGGGCCGGGAACCGGTCCCCGCCGGAGTCGAAAACCTCGAGGAGCTGCTCGTCGTCGCCCGGGCTCAGGGTCACCGCGAGCACGGGCTCGCCGGCGACCGCCGCTCCCGCGTCGAGCGCCTCGGCCTTGGTGCCGGTGATCGCGTAGAGCAGATCGGAGACGGCGTTGAACTCGACCTGCTCCCCGTCCCGCTCCCACTGGCCGCTCACGCGGACGAACGACACGCTGCCGTCGGCGTCCCGCACCTCGAAGGCGTCGATCTCGTAGACCGCGAGCGTCGCCCAGGCGAGGGAGCGCCAGCCGTCCGGCTCCCGCGCCAGGTCCTCGGCGAGGCTGTCCGCCACCCGGACGACCCTGCCTTCGGCTCGCGCCCAGCGGCCGCCCTCTTCGCCGCCGGCCGGCGCGCCGAGCTCGAGCTTCCAGGCCGTTCCGTCCTCGCGCACGACCTCCACGATCCCGGAGGGCGGCTCGACGCCGAAGCTCTCCGCCGCCGGGTCGGGGTCGTCGACGAACTCCTCGACCTGGAGGCCGGTCAGCGCGGAGAGGAACCGCGACACCGTTCCCTCGTCGGCGCGATCGACGCGGGGGGCCTCCAGCCAGAGCTCGTCGCCGCGCCGGGCGACGGCCACCCGCTCGCCCTCACCGGTCAGAGCGAAGCGGGCGACGTCATCGGGCTCTCCAGGGAAGACGTCGCGGCTGCGCCACTCCCCGGCCGGCCGCGCGAGCTCGCTCCACAGGCCGTTGGCGACGACGTAGTACGGCGCGCCGTCGCCCGTGGCGACGACCATCGAGTCGGAGGCGGGGATCGCGCCCCCGATCTCGAGCCGGCGCTCGCCCGCGGACGTCGCGACGGTCAGCACGGCCCGCGGTGGATCGAGGCCGAGCTCGCCCGGCTCTCCCGACTCGAGGGTGCGCCGCTTCTCGAGGCCCGCGAGCTGGTCGAGCAGACGCTCGACGCCGCCATCGTCGGCCCGCGCCGCGAGCGGCTCCGTCAGGCTCCACGTCGGATCCTCCGCGCCGCCGGCTCGCGACAGGGCGACGCGCTCGCCGTCCCGGGTCCAGGAGATCGCCGAGACCTCGCCGGCCTCGAGGTCCAGGACCCGCTTCGCCCGCTCGGCCCGCTCGTCGCTACCGGGCAGGTCGCGCTCCACGAACCAGACGAACGCGCCCAGGCCGGCCACGAGGAGCAGGAGGATCCACAGGGTGCGGGGGCGCACGGCCTCAGCTCCTGCGGCGCCGGTAGACGAACACCCCGAGCGCGATGACGAGCGCCGGCAGGCCCGCCACGCTCAGCCAGAAGATGCGGCGCATCTGGCCGGCGGAGAGCATCAGGCTGACGCTCTCCGGCGTCTTGGCGGCGATGCCCACGAGCGACTCGCGCTCGGCCAGCCAGTTCAGCGCGTTGGCGAGCAGCGTCAGGTTGCCCACGTTCTGGAGCTGGCCATTGGTCGCGAAGGTGGCGTCGCCGATGACGACGAGCCGCTCGCCCGCCGGCGGCGGCGCGGCCTCCTCGTCCGCGCCCGCGGCGGGCTCGGCCGGCGCGCCGGCCGACTCCGCGACGGCGCTGACCGCCACGCCGAGGGAGACCGGCCCTTCGAGATCTCCCTCCTCCTTCTCCACCCGCCCTAGCTCGGCGAGGTCCGTCTCGCCCCAGCCCTCGTCGGTGGTCATCAAGAGCTCCGCGACGTCGAAGCCCTCCACGCCGTCCGCCGCCGACACCGACCGGGCGAGCGACAGGATCGTCGGCAGCTCGGTCTGACCGAGCGACCGGGTGATGACGTGGCTGCCGTAGTTGTTGACGTAGATCGTGTCGGCGCCGAAGAACGGCAGGGGGTTGGCCGGATCGACGACGATGTCGTCGCCCAGGGTGACTCCGAAGTTGTCGAGAAAGGGCCCCAGCCCCGTCTCGACGAGGCCCCCGCCGGCGGCGAGCGTCGGATCGACCAGCACCAGCAATCTGCCGCCGCCCTTCAGGAACTCCGTCAAGGCCGCGAGCTCGGGCGGGAGGAAGTTCCCCGTCGGGCCGGCGATGACCACCAGCTGGGTGCCCGCGGGCACCGCGGTCTGACCCAGCGACGCCCACGACTCGACCTCGAAGTTGTCCCGGGCGAGCAGGTCCTCGACTGCCGACAGGCCGGCGGGCGAGAAATCGCCCAGCTGGAGCTCCCCGTGCCCGGTGGTGAAGAGCACCTTGGGCCGCGCGCCGCCGCCGAGCTCGACGAGCGCGCTGGTGAAGCTCTGCTCGCCCGTGAACCCGGTCATCCGCGGCCCCTGGCCGAACTGCAGTCCCGAGTAGTCGTACTCCGCCAGATCCTGCGCCTCGACGAGCCGCCGGTCGCCGCCGCTCTCGAAGACGATCACGTTCACCGAGTCGATGGCGTAGCGATCGACGAGGGACTGGGCCTCGGCCAGGTTCCGGCTCGGATCCACCTCGCGCACCGTCAGCCGCGGCGACGCCGCTTCGTAGCGGGCCAGCAGCTCCTTGACGGGCTGGTACAGCTGCTCGCCCGGCTCCATGAAGACCACGACGTCGACGTCGCGGTCGAGCGCCGCCAGCACGTTCTCCGTCTTCTCGGACAGGCTGTAGATCGCGCTCTCGGTCCAGTCGAAACGCTGGTGGTACTTCCAGCCGAAGTAGTTCACGAGCAGCAGCAGGGCAGCCGCGAGGACCACGCCCGCGCTGAGCAGCGAGATCTCCGTCGCCGCCTTGCCCGCCCTCTTCGTCCCCTCGCTCATGGCTACCTCCACTTCCTCGCCGCGAGCGCGCGGCTGGCCAGGAACAGGAAGAACACCGTCGCCGACAGGTGGTACGCGAGGTGCCGGGTCTCGACGATGCCGCGGCTGAAGTCCTCCATGTGCTGCGGCAGGCTCAGGTAGGAGAAGACCTGCTTGGGCAGCTCGGCGTTGACCAGGCCCTCGAGGAACCCGAACGAGAAGAGGGGGATGAGCAGGGCGAAGGTGATCGCCGCGGCGACGAGCTGGCTGCGGGTCAGCGCGGTCGCGAGCACGCCGACCGAGAGAAACAGCGCGCCGACGGTGAGGACGCCCAGGTAGCTGGCCGCCACCGGGCCCCAATCCACCTCGTGGTAGTACTCGAGGATCAACGCGTAGGTCACGGTCGGCAGCCACAGGAAGGCGTAGAAGATCCACGCGGAGAGGAACTTCGAGACGACGACCTGCGCCTCCGTGATGGGCGCCGTCAGCAGCATCTCGATGGTGCCCGAGCGGCGCTCTTCGCTGATGAGGCGCATGGCGAGCGCCGGGGCGACGAAGAGCAGCACGAGCCAGAAGAAGAGGCCGTTGAAAAAGAAGCCCAAGGGCGCGATCTGGCCGCCGAACTGCGGGTTGTTGAGCGCGCTGACGATGAACCAGAACACGAAGCCGTTGACGAGCAGGAGGAGCGCCGCGACGATGTAGGCGAGGGGCGAGAGGAAGTAGGCCCGCAGCTCCCGCGTGATCGTGGCCCAGACCGCGTTCATCAGTTCTCGACCTCCCCCGCCTCGCCGGCCGCAGCGGGCTCGACCGCGCCGGCCGCGGCGGCCCCGGCGTCGTCGGTCGTCAGGCGCACGAAGATGTCCTCGAGCGAGGCCTTGCGCTGCGCCAGCTCGAGCAGGGTCCACCGGCGGTCGACCGCCAGGCGAAAGAGCTCCTCGCGGGGATCGCTCCCCGGCCGGCAGCGCAGCTCGAACTCGCGGTCGCCGTGGGCCTCGACCGCCGCCACCCCGGCCACCGCGGCCAGCAGCTCCGCCGCTTCGGCCCGCCCCTCCTTGAGCTCGAGGGTGACGACCGCCTCGCCCTGCCAGCTCCGGCGCAGGCTGTCCGGAGTGCCCTCGGCGACGACCCGGCCGCGGTCGATGATGACGACGCGGTCGCAGAGCAGCTCGACCTCGGGGAGGATGTGAGTGGACAGCAGCAGCGTCCGCCGCCCCCCGAGGGTCCGGATGAGCTCCCGGATGGCGATGATCTGCTTCGGATCGAGGCCGACCGTCGGCTCGTCGAGCACGAGCACCTTCGGCTGGTGGAGGATGG
Organism: Acidobacteriota bacterium; assembly: GCA_029862975.1. GTDB lineage: Bacteria > Acidobacteriota > Thermoanaerobaculia > Multivoradales > JAHEKO01 > CALZKB01. The sequence goes on along the minus strand of JAOTWP010000107.1, from coordinate 3,514 downwards.
CGGCGGCCAGCCCGACGCGCTGCCGGTAGCCCTTGGAGAGGGTCCCGATGACCTGCCTCGCGACGCTCTCGATGAGGCAGTCCGCGAGCACCTCGCGGATCGCCGTCCGGGCCGCCGCCCCGGTCATGCCTTCGAGGCGAGCCCGGTAGGCCAAGTACTCGGAGACCCGCATCTCGGGGTAGAGCGCCACGTTCTCGGGCAGGTAGCCGACGTCGCGGCGCGCCTCGACCGGGTCCTCGAAGAGGTTGCGGCCCGACACTCGCACCCGGCCCGAGGTCGGCGGCAGGAAGCCGGTGATCATCCGGATCGCCGTCGTCTTGCCGGCGCCGTTGGGACCGAGCATGCCGACGATCTCACCGTCGTCGACGGCGAACGAGATCGAGTCGACGGCCGTGAAGTCGCCGTACCTGCGCGTCAGGTTCTGTACTTCGATCATCTTCCCTCCCGAGAGCCGGACAGCCGCGGGCGCCACGAGCGGCCCGGAGCCGAAGTTCCTGAAGCAAGACGTGTGCCCGGGGCGGGGGCGCCGCGCGCGCCCGGCCGCCGCCGCTCGCAGGCCCCGAGAGCGCGGGCCCCGCGGCGGCGAGGCGTCCGTTTTGGCGCTCGCGGCGCGTCAGCCTGACGCGCCGCCGGGGCAGATCGCCCCACGGGACGGCTAGAATACCCCCATCATGAAGCTCACGTTCCTCGGCGCCGCCGGCACGGTCACCGGCTCCAAGCATCTCCTGGACTGCGACGGCACCAGGATTCTCTTCGACTGCGGGCTCTTCCAGGGTCTGAAGAAGCTGCGCCAGCGCAACTGGAGCCCCTTCCCCGTCGACGTCGGCTCGATCGACGCCATCGTGCTCACCCACGCGCACATCGACCACAGCGGCTACCTCCCGGTCCTCGTGCGGGAAGGCTACTCCGGGCCGATCTACTGCACGGAGGCCACGGCCGACCTCGCCGCGATCCTGCTCCCGGACAGCGGCAGGATCCACGAAGAGGACGCCAAGTACGCCAATCGCAAGGGATTCTCGCGTCACGCGCCTGCCAAGCCGCTGTGCACCGAGGCCGACGCCCGCCGGACCCTGCAGCTGCTCGAGCGGGTGCCCTTCGACCGGCCGTTTCCGATCGGCGGCGCCGAGGTGCGTTTCCGCCGCGCCGGCCACATCCTGGGGGCGGCGAGCGCCGCGATCGAGCTCGGCGGCCAGCGGCTGCTCTTCTCCGGCGACGTCGGCCGCCAGCACGACCTCCTGCTGGAGCCTCCCGAGCCGCCGATGGAGGCCGATTGGATCGTCATGGAATCGACCTACGGCGACCGCCTCCACGACACGAGCGACCCGCTCGCGGCCCTCGAGCTGGTCGTCGAGCGAGCGATCGCCAAGCGGGGGACCCTCATCATCCCCTCCTTCGCCGTCGGCCGCGCCCAGGCCATGCTCTACTGCCTCTACCGCCTGTTCCAGGACTACGGCACCCCGAAGGTGCCGGTCTTCGTCGACAGCCCGATGTCGACGAGCGTGACCCGGATCTACCGCCGCAACAAGTTCGACCACAAGCTCTCCTCGAGCGAGTGCACGGCGGCCTTCGGCATCGCCCAGTTCGTCTCCTCGGTCGGGGAATCGAAGAAGCTGAGCGCCAACAAGAAGTGCAAGGTGATCATCTCGGCCAGCGGCATGGTGACGGCGGGGCGGGTCCTCCACCACCTCAAGGCCTTCCTCGGCGATGCCGCCAACACCGTCCTGCTCCCCAGTTACCAGGCGCCGGGCACCCGCGGCGCGGCGCTGGCGGCGGGGGCCGACGCTCTCAAGATCCACGGCCGCTACTTCGCCGTCAAGGCGGAGGTCGAGAAGATCGACCTGTTCTCGGCCCACGCCGACCAGGAGGGACTCCTGACCTGGCTCGGCCAGGCGCCGGCGCCGCCGCGGCGGATCTTCCTCGTCCACGGCGAGCCGCAGGCGGCCGACACCCTGCGGGTCAAGATCGGCGAGCGCTTCGGCCACGAGGTGCACGTGCCGGACCACCTCGAGACGGTCGAGCTGTCCTGACGCCGGGTCCGGAGAGCGACCGCATGAGCGACCGAGAGAGCGACCCCACGAGCGACCGAGCGAGCGACCCGGGCAGCCGGCCGCCCAGCCAGAAGTGGGGCTCCGTCCCGCGCTACCCCTACGACCGCCACCTCACCCGGGGCGACAACGGGCTGCTCCACGAGCGCCGGCGCGCCTTTCGCATCTTCCGCGAGTTCATCCGCGGATTCCGGACCTTCCACACGATCGGGCCCTGCGCCACGGTCTTCGGCTCGGCCCGCTTCAAGGAGGACCACCGCTACTACAAGCTGGCCCGCGAGGCCGGGGCGCGGCTGGCGCGGGCCGGCTTCGTCGTCATGACCGGCGGCGGCCCGGGGGTCATGGAGGCCGCCAACCGCGGCGCCAAGGAGGCCGGCGGGCTCTCCGTGGGCTGCAACATCGAGCTGCCGCGCGAGGAGCAGCACAACGACTACCTCGACCGCTGGGTCGAGTTCCGCTACTTCTTCGTCCGCAAGGTCATGCTCATCAAGTACTCCTACGCCTTCTTCGGGATGCCGGGCGGCTTCGGCACCCTGGACGAGATGTTCGAGGTCACGACGCTCATCCAGACGGGCAAGATCGAGCCCTTCCCGTGCGTTCTTATGGGCACCGACTACTGGCGCCCGCTCTTTGACTTCATCCGCGAGAGCATGCTGCGCGAGGGCACGATCTCGACCGACGAGAACCTGCCGGTGCTCCTGACCGACGACTTCGACGAAGCCATCGAGTTCGCCGTCCGCGGCGCCGAGCGCAGCCTGCGCAAGGGCAAGCTCACGCCGCTCCCGGACTCGCGGGCTGCCGGCTGAGCCCTGAACGGGCGCCGCCGAGGGGGGACGGACAAACGGCCCCCGGGGAGCTCATCCCCGGGGGCCGTGCGATGTCGAGACCGAGAGAGGACCGGCAGCGGCTAGCGCTGGGCCTCCAACGTGGACGGGTCGCAGTCCTCGACGATCGTCCCCCCGCCGTCACCCGTCGCGCAGGCCTCGTTGAACAAGTCGTCCGGGGGCAGAGGCGAGAAGCAGGTGTAGGCGACGGAGTCACCCACCGCCAGGCTCCCGATGACCAGGTCGCAGCTCGGCACCAGGGGATCGGAGACGAAGACGTCGACGAGCGGGACGTCGCCGGTGTTGGTCACGACGATGTCCCAGGGAATGGGCGGGGCGTTGGGATCGAACGGATCGAAGGTGCGCAGATCCTCGCCCTCCTCCTGCTTGCGGATGTCGATCGCCGGGTTGGCGGCCTCCACGACGACCACCTCGGACGGATCGCAGTCCGTCACGGTGCAGACGCACGCTTCGCCGCCGCCGGAGTCGCTGTCGCTGTCGCTGCCCGAGTCGCTGTCGCTGTCGCTGCCCGAGTCGCTGTCGCTGTCGCTACCCGAGTCGCTGTCGCTGTCGCTACCCGAGTCGCTGTCGCTGTCGCTACCCGAGTCGCTGTCCTCGTCGTCGCAAGTGCACGCGCCGCCGTCG
>JAOTWP010000015.1 GCA_029862975.1 Acidobacteriota bacterium | reverse complement strand
GCAGGCCGTGGCCGAGGAGGAAGGGCGGGAGCATCAACGCGCCAAGGAGGCCCGCGAGCTCGAGATCGGGAGCGGGGAGGCGGCCGCCCAGATGGCGGAAGCGGAGACGGCGGAGTCCGAGACGGCCGCGGCCCCGGCCCCCGAGGTCGAGTCGCAGACCGAGCCCCGGCGCTGGGGCTCGCGCCAGGCGGAGATCGTCGGTGCCCGCCTGCTCGATGGCCACGGCGCGGAGCGCTACCACTTCGCGAGCGGCGAGAGCGTGACGTTCGAGATCGACGTCGAAGCCCACGAAGAGCTCGCCAACGTCGTCTTCGGCGTCGGGATCTTCACCCCACGGGGGACCGAGTGCTTCGGCACGAACACCCATCTCGAGGGTTTCGTCTCCTCCCGGCTGGCCGGCCGGGCGACGGTGGGGCTGACCTGCGAGAGCCTGCGCCTGGCTGCGGGCGAGTACCTGCTCGACGTCGCGGTCCACGCCCGCGACGGCAACCCCTACGATTACCACCGCCGCCTCCTGAGCTTCACGATGACCTCCCCCGGGGGCGGCGTCGGGGTGTACTCCCCCGAGCACAGCTGGCGGTTCGACGGGGGCATCGAGTGGCAGGCGCGGCCGGAAGGCGGTGGCGCCGGCTGAAAGCGGCTCTGGGATAGCATGTGTGCGGGTGCCGGAGGCGACGTCTTGGCCAACGAAAGCAAGGGCATCAACATCAAGATCCTCGACGACGAGCTCAGGGGTCGCTACTCCAACCTCTTGCGCATCACGCATACGCGTGAGGAGTTCATCCTCGACTTCATCAACGTCGTCCCGCCGCAGGGGGTGGTGAGCGCCCGGATCGTCGCCAGCCCGGGGCATCTCAAGCGCATCGCGCGGGCCTTGGGGCAGAACCTGAAGCACTACGAAGAGCGGTTCGGCGAGATCGCGGAGGCTGCCGAGCCGGCCGGAGGCCCGCTCAACTGATCCGGGCGGCGCGCCGGGGGCGGCTCCTCGCCTGCGCGCTGGGGCTGGCGCTGTGCGGCGGCTCGTCGTCGTCGGCGGACCAGGAGCCGGAGGCGTCGCGCGAGCTCCTGGCCTGGGCGGAGGGCCCCGTGCGCTGGCTGCTCGTGCCCGCGGAGTGGCGCGAGCTCAAGCGGATCGACAGCCCGGCGGCGGCCGTCAACTTCATCGAGTCCTTCTGGCGGCTCCGCGATCCCGATCCCGCGACCGCGGAGAACGAGCTGCGGGAGCAGTTCGCCGCCCGCGTCGAGGCCGCCGACCAGCTCTACGGCGAGGGCGAGGTGCGCGGCAGCCTGACCGACCGCGGGCGCGCGCTGATCCTGCTCGGTCCGCCGCCGCACATGAGCCTCACCAGCGAGGAGGCCCTGGCCTGGAAGCCGGGCCGCCGCTCGCGCCAGCGCGCCACGACGCGCGAGGTCCGGCTCGAGATCTGGCGCTACCAGGAGGACGAGCTGCCCGCCAAGATGGTGCGGGTGCTGCGCGCCGCGGACCTCGAGCCGAGCGTCGAGCTCAAGTTTCGCCTCGGCCGCCGCGGAGCGCAGCTCGCGGAAGGCGAGAACGCCCTCATCCTCGTCTCGCGCCTCGCTCTCGTGCGGGAGTGACGAGCCGCCCGTGCTCGCGCCGGCCGCCGGCGGTCAGCCGCAGGCCCGGGGGCTCTTGCGGAAGGCGACGGCGCCGCGCTTGATCACGGCCGAGATCGGATGGACCCCGAAGTGGTACGCCAGGTCGTCGAGGCCGGCGCCTTCGAGCACCACGAGATCGGCCTGCTTGCCGACCTCGATGGAGCCGAGCTCGGCGCCGCGCCCGAGGCTGCAAGCCGCGTTCAAGGTCATCGCCGTGAGCGCCTCGCCGACCGACATGTCGAGCTCGAGCACGGCCAGCCAGAAGACCATGGGCATCGACTCGGTGTGCGAGGAGCCCGGATTGCAGTCGGTGGCCAGCGTGACGGGCACGCCGGCCTCGATGAGGCGCCGGGCGGGGGCGTAGGCCTTCTTCTTGAGGAAGAAGCTCGTGCCCGGGAGCAGGCCGGCGATGACGCCGCTGGCGGCCAGGGCGTCGATCCCGCGCGGGGAGACCGCCATGAGATGGTCGGCGGTCACGGCCCCGATCTCGGCCGCGAGCTCGGCGCCGCCCGAGTCGACGAACTCGTCGGCGTGCAATCGCGCGGCGAGTCCGTGGGCGGCGCCCGCGGCGAGCACGCGGCGCGATTGCGAGACCGAGAAGACGCCGGTCTCGCAGAAGACGTCGCAGTAGGCCGCGAGGCCGGCGCGGGCGATCGCGGGGACGATCTCGGAGCAGACGAGCTCGACGTAGCGGTCGGTGTCGCCGCGGAGCTCGGGCGGAGTCTCGTGAGCGGCGAGGAGGGTGGGCACGACCTCGACGGGATGGGCGGCGGCGGCCGCGGCCAGAGCTTCGAGCTGCTTGCGCTCGGGCTCGAGCGCGAGGCCGTAGCCGCTCTTGGCCTCGGCCGTGGTCGTGCCCCAGGCCAGCATGCGGTCGAGGCGGCGGGTGACGTTGGCCGTCAGCTCGTCCCCGCCGGCCTGCCGGGTCGCCCGCACCGTCGAGAGGATGCCGCCGCCCGCGGCTGCGATGTCCTGGTAGCTGCGGCCGGCCAGGCGCTCGGCGAACTCGCCCGCGCGGCTTCCCGCCCACGGCAGGTGGGTGTGCGGGTCGACGAACCCGGGCACGAGAGCGCCGCCGCGAGCATCGAAGCGCTCGGTCTCGGCGCCCGCCAGTTGCGCGATCTCGCGCGGCGGGCCGATGGCGGCGATGCGCCCCTCGCGGCACAGCACGTCCACGCCCCGCAGGCGCGACACGTCGCCCTGCCGCGGGCCGGCCAGGGGGACGGTGCCCGTGGGAGTCGCCAGCTCGCCCGGATTGGCGATCCAGAGCTCGCTCATGCCGGGTCGCCCGCCGCCGGCTCCGGGCGCGGGCCGAACAGGCTCGTCCCCACGCGGACGTGAGTGGCTCCTTCTTCGACGGCGATCTCGAAATCGCCGCTCATGCCCATCGACAGCGCGCCGGACCAGCCGCGAGGAGGCGCCAGCCGCGAGACCTGGTCGCGCAGCTCGCGCAGCATCCGGAACCAGGGGCGGGCAGCGCGCGGGTCGGCGGTGGGCGGCGGGATCGCCATGAGGCCGACCAGCTCCAGGCCGGCCAGGTCGGGCAGCCGACTCAAGGCGTCGAGCAGCCCGGAGGCGGAGAAGCCGTGCTTCGTGTCCTCGGCGCCGAGGTTGACCTCGAGGAAGCCGCGCCGGACGACGCCCAGCCGGACGGCGGCGCGATCGACGGCCTCCACGATCGCGACGCGATCGAGGGAGTGGATCGTCGAGAACAGCTCGGCGGCGCGCCGCGCCTTGTTCGACTGCAGCGGCCCGAGCAGGTGCCAATCGATCGCGGCGTCGAGCTCCCGGGCCTTGGCGAGCGCTTCCTGGACCCGGTTCTCACCGAACGTGCGCAGACCCGCGTCCCACGCCTGTCGCAGAGCCGCGACGGGCTGCATCTTGCTCGCGCCGATCAGCGTGACCTCGGCGCGGCGCCGCCCGGCGCGCGCGCAGGCGGCGGCGAGGCGCGCCTCGATGCCGCGCAGGCGCTGCCCGATGTCGGTTGCGGCAACCATGGCGCCTCGGCTCCGCGGTCAGGGCACTCGCCGGCGTCGCGCGGCCGCCGTCAACCGGCGTCCTCGACGTAGTACAGGATGCGCTTGCAGCTGTCGCAGAGAACGACCGAGCCGTTGTTGCGGATCTCTACGAGCGACTGGGGAAGCACGCGGTAGTTGCAGCCGCTGCAATGCCACATCTGCCGCCCCTTGCCGACGCGCTGGAGCTCGCGGACCTCGGCGAGGGCGACGCCGTCAAAGCGCTCGCGGATGAGCCGGAACTGGTGGAGGATCGGCGGCGGGAGCCGGCCCTCGAGGACCTCGATCCGGCCGCGCAGCTTCTCGGCCCCGGCGGCGACCTCGGGCTTCTGCGCCTCCCATTTCTCGAGCTCCTGCTGGTAGCGGGACTCGAGCTCGGCGAAGGCCTGGCGCTCCTCGTCGAGACGGGCCTGCTCGGTCTCCTGCTGCTCCAGCGCCTGGAGGGCCTGCTCTTCGAAGCCGAGGATCTGCTGCTTGACGAGATCGATCTCCTGCAACAGGGCGCTGTACTCGCGCTGGTTCCTGACCTGGCCGATCTGCTCCTGGTAGTGCTTCAGCCGCTCCTGGGTGTCGGCGACCCCCGCCTCGGCGCCGCGACGCTCGGCGGCGGCAAGCTCGATGGCGGCCGCGATGGCCTCGATCTCCGTGCGCCGCGCGCCGTACTCTTCATGGAGCTCCTGCATCCAATCGGGGATTCCCTGGAGGAGCTCCTCCGCCGCTCCGAGCTCGGTGTAGGCATGTTGCAGATCAACTATCGTCTCGATCGTCGTCATGAACTCGCTGGCTTTGCCTCCGTAGTGGGTCCACCTGGACTCGAACCAGGGACCTGCCGGTTATGAGCCGGACGCTCTGACCGCTGAGCTATGGACCCATGACCCCGCCGACCGGCGAGAAGACCCTCACGCCGCGCTCCGGCGCGGCGCGCGGGAACCCCCCGGAAGGATAGAGGAGTATACCCTGGGATCGGCGCCCTTGGTAGACCGCCGCGAGTCCTAGCCCTCGGCGCCGTAGAGCTGCCGGTAGCTGTCCTCGAAGATGAGGATCCGTTTCACGTAGGAGGTCGTCTCCGTCAGCGCGAGCCCCTCGAGGAACCGGTCGACCTCGGCATCGGGCCCGGCCTCCCGCCACCAGCGCTTGAGCCGGTAGGGGCCGCCGTTGTAGCCGGCGAGCGCCAGCTCGACGTCGCCGTCGAACATCGCCAGGACCTCGGCGAAGTACCGGGTACCCAGCTGCACGCTGTACTCGGGGTCGACGAGCCGGTCGAGGGAGTAGGGCAGCCTGAGCTTGGCGGCGAGCTCGCGGCCGGTCGCGGGCATCAGCTGCATCAGGCCGCGGGCACCGGCCCGGCTCAAGGCGCCGGCGTCGAACGCGCTTTCCTGGCGGATGATGCCGTAGACCAGAAACGGCGGCAGCTCCCGGCGCTCGGCCCAGCGCTGCACGATGTCGGGATAGTCGAGCGGGTAGTAGAGGTGGCGCACGTTCTCGGGGACCCGCGTCTGGCCGGGCTTGCCGAGCACCCGGAACGCCCGCCAGATCGCTTGAATGCTGTCGCGGCGCTCCCCCATGCGGGCGAGGATCAGTGCCGCGAGGCCGTCGGCGGCCCGCTCGTCGGCCCGCCCGCGCAGCAGGTCGAGCTCGCGGGCGGCCGGCCGGTCGAGGCCGAGCTCGCTGAGCAGCGCGGCGCGGGCGAGGGCGGGGTCGTCGGGCCAGGCCTCGGTCGGGCTCCGCGCCGGGGCCCGCCGGGCGGTCCGTCCGAGACGGCGGGCGGCGTGGCGGGCGTAGAAGTCCACGCTGTCGGAGTCGGTGACGGCCGCCAGCAGGTCCCGGCCGCGGTCGTGGTTGCCCAGGCGCTCGTGCGCGACCGCCGACCAGTAGAGGGCCTGGCGCGCGGTGGTCGTCTCGGGGTACAGATCCAGCAGCGCACGCCAGATGCCGATGGCTCCCGTCGTGTTGTCGCGCGCGAACTCGCGCCAGCCGAGCTTCCAGAGATCGCCGTAGGCAGTGACGTCGGCCGGGTCGAGCGCTCGCAGCCGGCGCAGGATGTCGAGCGCCAGCTCGAGATCGTCCTCCGGGCTCGCCAGGGAGTAGATCCGGCGCAGCGCCGCGAGGCGCGACGGGACGTCGCCCCGCTCGGCGAGACGCCAGAGGTCGTCCCAGGCTCGGGTCCGCCACTCCTGGCGCCGGGACGCGTCGGCGTTGGCCCGGTCCGCGCGGACGGTCGCGGCCTCGAGGGCGGCGGCGGAGCGGAGGCGCCAGAGATCGGGGAGGCGGTCGACGGGGGTGGCCGGCCGCTCGGCGAGCAGCTCGAGGGCCGCGGCACCGCGCCGATCCGCGGTGAGCGCCTCGGCGCGCAGGAAGGTCCACTCGAGGTCGCGCCCGGCGGCGGGGATCTCCTCGAGGGCCTCCAGGGCGCCGCTGACGATTCCGACGGCCAGGAGGTTGGCCGCCCGCCGGCGGAGCTGTTCGGTCGTCAGCACCGCGCTCCACTCGAGGGCTCCGATCGCCGGCCGCAGCGCGTCGACGACCTGCAGGCGCGAGGCCTCCAAGGGGTGCTCGACGAGAAGATGCCGGGCCACCGCCTGCCGCACCGCCTCGAGATCGTGCTCCGTGGCGATGCGCCACTCGAGGTCGTCGAGCTGCGGCGCGAGCTCGCGGTCGAGGCCCTGCTGGCGCGCCACTTCGACGTCGCGCAGAACCGTCAGCCAGTCGCCGCTTTCGTAGGCGAGCTCGAGGCGACGCCGGTAGGCGTCGTGAAAGAGCGGTGAGCCCGGATGGTCCCTGAGCAGGATGGCCAGCGCTTCGAGCGCCGAGTCGAGCTGGCCGCTGCCGGCCAGCGCCTCCGACAGCTGGAAGAGACGCCAGTCCTCGAAGAAACCCCCGGCCTCGGCGCCGCGCTGGAGCGCGGGAATGGCGGTCGCGAAGTCGCCGGCGGCATGAGCCCAGAGGCCGAGGAGCACCGCGCTACGGGGCGTGGGATCGGCCGCCAGGCGCTCCCCCGCCGCCGCGAGGTCGCCGCCACGAAAGGCGAGGACGGCCGGAGCCAGCCGGCGCAGCGACCAGTCTTCGACCGCGGCCGCCGGCAGGGCTGGCCCGGCGGTCGCCGGATGGCGGACGACGGGCACCGTGGACGTGCCGGCGTCCGCGGCCGCGAGCACGGCGGCGAGAGCGACGGCGGCCGGCAGGGCGAGCACGGCGGCGAGCGGCGGGTGGAGACCTGGGACCTTGCCGGGCACGGTCCGATTCCGCGAGCTTCAGATGCCGAGGGCTGAGGAATCTCCGCCGGCCAGGATCCGCACGCACTCTTCGTCGAAGTAGTCCGTGTCGTTGCGGATCTCCTCGTCGATGCGCTCCTCGTAGATCCGGCGCGAGCGCTCGAGATCGTCACGGAGCTGATCCCGGAGATTGCCGTGCTCGCGGCCTTCGCGGACCTTCTCCTCGTTGTACAGCTTGATCTCGGTGACGAGGAGGCGGGCGAGTCGGCGGGCCTCTTCGTGGCGGGTGTCGTCGGTGATCCGGTCGCTGCCCCCGAACGCCCAGCCCGGGCCTTCGACGTCGGCGGGCGGAGTGACCTCGGCCTGCTCGCGGGAGCGTGACCCGCGCCGCGGGCTTGCGAGCCCGGCCGCGGCCTCGTCGTCGAGCGCCGTTTCGAGGGTCGAGATCTCCCCTATCGAGAAGCCGACGTCCTCGGGCTCCGGTTCCGGCTCGGGCTCCGGCTCGGGGAGGGCCTCGCTGCTCGCGGTCCCGGCGACCACGGCGACCACCCCGGATCCGTCCTCGGGCTCGGGAGCGGCCATGTCGAAGCCGGCCGCCGCCGCCTCGGGCTCCGGGGCTTCCTCGATCTCTTCGAGCGCCGGTGCGACCGGCTCGGGAACGGCCGCCGAGGTTTCGCGCCGGATCTCGAGGATCTCGTCGCCGGCGGCCCGGCTCGGCTCGATCTGCACTTCCTGGATCATCTGTTCGACATCGACAGCGACGTCGCCAGCGACATCGACAGCATCGACGTCGACGGCATCGACGTCGACAGCGACGTCGACGTCGCGATCGAGGACGAGGTCGGCGGCGGCTGCCGCGACGGCCTCTGCTTGCCTTGCGTCTTCCTCCTCCGCGGCGACCGCGTCCGCCGGCTTGCCGGCCACGGCCGGCGTGCCGTGCCGGAGGGGCAGCGTCTCCAGGGTCTGAGACGCGACGTAGGAGAGGATCCGCAGCATCCGGCCGTCGAGGGTGCCGTCGGCGGCGAGCCGATCGGCGTAGATCGCGCCGGCCGTGCGTCCGCGCAGCGGGAACCCGACGAGCACCCCGTCGGCTGCGAGCTCTTCGCGCGGCAGCTGCCCCAGGAGCTCGGCGCAGGCCGCGCCGTCCAGCTCGGCCGCGGCGGCGCCGCCGGCGACCCGGCCCCAGCCGCCGTCGGCGGCGCCGACGACGGCTTGCGCGACCTCGTCGTCCTCGGCATCGAAGCCGTACGCCGCCCAGCCGCGGTAGCGATCGTCGGCGAGGACGAGAAACAGCGTCCGCTCGGCGAAGCCTCCCGCCTGCCGCAGCAGCTCGGTCAGCAGGGCCGTCTGGCTCGGCGCCGCGTCGAGCGCCGCGAGCGCCGCCTCGAGCCGCCGTAGCCGGTCGTCGCCGTCGCGTTCGACCGGCGCCTCGGCGGCCGCGGCCGCGGGGGGGGCCAGGGTCGCCAGAAGCTCGGTTCGCAGAGCGTCCATGGCCGCTCGAATGGCCTGGGCGACCGCGGGGTCGAGATCTGGGCTGGGCTCGAAGCTGGCCATGACGCAGCGATCTCCAGATGCATCGGAGGGTGTGCCGAGGGGGCGATTATTTGCCAGCCCCCCAGGTGTGTCAAGGAAGTGGGGAGCGCAAAACCTTTGTGGCAAGGGGGTTTAGCAGGCCGAACGAGAGCGCGCGCGGAGGCGCCGGCGTCTTGTCGCCTCCGCCCGAGCTGTGGTACCTTGACGGCTCCCAGACGAGTGGCTCTAACGCGGGAGGCAAGACGATGCATTGGACACGCAGAGGGGTCTGGATCGCCGCCGCCGCCGTACTGATCCTGGCCGGGTGCGCGAGCGGCCCCAAGGAAGATCCTCTGGAGAGCCAGTGGGTGGCTCTCCAGGAGGCCAAATCGGTGCTCGACGCCAAGCGCCAGGAGCTCGCGGACCTCGAAGCCCAGGCGGCGGCCCCGGTCGCGGCGCCGGCCGAGGGCGAGGAGGCCGAGGGCGAGGAGGCCGAGGGCGAGGAGGCGGCCGCCGCGGTCGACTACACGACGCAGCTCGCCGCCCTCCGCGAAGAGGTCACCGCGCTCGGCGACGAGTTCATGAGCCAGGTGGTCGGGTTTCTCAACGCCGACCCGATTCTCGCCGACGTCGGGCCGACCGAGCGCCAGCGCGCCGCCGTCCGGCTCAAGAGCTCGGAAGACATCCTCGTCGCGCGCGAGTGGATCGAGGAGGGTGGAGACTACCGGCAGGCGATCCAGATCTACGAGAACTCGCTGCAGATCGATCCCGACAACGCGGATCTCCAGGCCGCGCTGGCCGACGCCCAGGAGAAGCGGTTCATGTCCGAGGAGCGCTTCGCCGCGGTCAAGAAGGGGATGAACGAGGAGGCGGTGCGCGCGGCGCTGGGCACTCCGCTGCGCCACAACATCAAGAGCTACGAGGACCGGGGGGTGACCGCCTGGTTCTACCCGACGTCCGAGGACGGGGCCGCCGCCGCCGTCTGGTTCCGGGCCAACGACGCCGGGGAGCTGGTCTGCTACCTGGTCAAGTACGAGGCCGTGGCGGGCCGCGACGCCGCTTGACTTGAAGCCGCGGCCTGGGGAGAATGCCCACCCCACCGCGGCGGCCGTCCCGAGTCGAGGCGCCCGGCGGCGGTGGAGATCCCCGAGAGCGAGGTGATTCCCTTTGCCGGTTGTCTTTATACGTGAGGAAGAGAGCTTCGAGGGCGCTCTGCGTCGGTTCAAGCGCAAGTGCGAGAAGTCCGGCATCCTCACCGAGCTCAAGAAGCGTCAGCACTACGAGAAGCCCTCCGTCAAGGCCAAGCGCAAGGCCGCGCAGGCGCGCAAGAAGATCTTGCGCAAGCTGAGCGAGGAGCGGCGCGCCGGTCTCGCCTGAGTCCGGCGCGCGAGCAGGTCGTCGAGAGCGGGGGCCGCGAACGCCCCCGCTCTTTTTTCATGCGCTCGCGGCGGAGCGGCCCTGCCGCACGGCGGCGGACCCGACGGGGGGCCGAGGGAGCGGCAGCGGAATGTACGACTACGTCATCGTCGGCGCCGGCTCGGCCGGCTGCGTTCTGGCCAACCGGTTGTCCGCCGATGCGCGGGCGCGCGTGCTCCTGCTCGAAGCCGGCGCCGGCGCCGGCGGCCTCGCCGTCAAGATCCCGGCGGCGTTCTCCAAGCTCTTCCGTACGCCGCGGGACTGGGCCTTCGAGGCCGAGCCCGAGCCGCAGTTCCACGGCCGCCGGCTCTACATCCCGCGCGGCAGGATGCTCGGCGGCTCCGGCTCCATGAACGCGATGATCTACGTCCGCGGCCACCGGGCGGACTACGACGGCTGGGCCGCGGCCGGCTGCGCCGGCTGGGCCTGGGACGACGTGCTTCCCTATTTCCGGCGCGCCGAGGGTCAGCAGCGGGGCGGCTCGCCGTACCACGGCGAGCTCGGCCCCCTGCGGGTGGCCGACCCGCGCCAGCCGCACCCGCTGAGCCTTGCGTTCGTGGCGGCGGCCGGGGAGGCGGGCTATCCCGCCAACGACGACTTCAACGGCGCCCGGCAGGGCGGGTTCGGCCTCTACCAGGTGACCCAGCGCAACGGCCGGCGTTGGAGTCCGGTGGACGCCTACCTCACGGCCGCCATGCGGCGCCGCAACCTGACGGTGAGAACGCGAGCCCGGGTGACCCGGATCCTCTGCGAAGGGGGGCGTGCGGCGGGGGTCGAGGTCTTGCGCCAGGGCCGCCGCGAGGTGGTGCTCGCGGACCGCGAGGTGTTGATCGCCGCCGGCGCGATCCAGTCGCCGCAGCTTCTGCTGCTGTCCGGAATCGGCGCCGCCGCGGATCTCAAGGAGCACGGCCTGGAGGTGGTGGCGGACCTGCCGGGCGTCGGCCGCAACCTCCAGGATCACCCGGCCGCCCCGGTCTGCTTCGCAACGGAGGGCGTCGAGACGCTGATGCGGGCCGAGTCGCTGCCCAACCTGGGCCGCTTTCTCCTCCGCGGCAAGGGGCCGCTGACCTCCAACGTCGCCGAGGCCGGCGGCTTCGTGCGCTCGCGGCGGGAGCTGCCCGCGCCGGATCTGCAGTTCCATTTCGCGCCGGTCCGGTTCGCCGCGCACGCCCTGGACGACAGCGGCCACGGGTTCACCATCGGACCCACCCTCGTGGCGCCCCGCAGCCGCGGCCGCGTGCGCCTGAAGACGGCGGATCCCCTCGCCGCGCCCGCCATCACCACCGGCCAGCTCGTGGAGCGTCACGACCTCTACGTCCTCGGCGAGGGAGTGCGGATCGCGCGCCAGCTCGCGGCCTGCGGCCCGCTGGCCGTCCACTGCCGCGGCGAGGTCCTCCCGGGCGCCGAGGCCGACACGCCGGCGGCGGTCGAGGCCTTCCTGCGCCGGCACGCGGAGCTGCTTTATCACCCCGTCGGCACCTGCAGGATGGGGATCGACGAGCTGGCGGTGGTCGATCCCGGGCTGCGGGTGCGGGGGGTCACGGACCTGCGGGTCGTCGACGCCTCGATCATGCCGATCATCGTTCGTGGCAACACCAACGCGCCGACGATCATGATCGCGGAGCGCGCGGCCGATCTCGTGCGCGCCGCGGGCTGAGCGCGGCGCTCGCCGACCCATTTTGCGGGGGAGCCGGCGGCCCGTCCGATGGGGCGGCGCGACCCCCCACGCCTCGTTGCTAGCGTGGCCTGGCAGATCCGGCCGCAGGCCATGTCGAGGTCCGGACCCGAGCGGAAAGGGGGGCGAATGAGAGCGATTGTTGCGAGAGACGTCATGACGCCCGAGGTGCTCAGCATCGGCGAGTCCGCGACCCTGCCCGAGCTCGCCACCTTCCTGCTCGACAACGAGATCAGCGGCGCGGTCGTCGTCAACGCCGACGGCGAGCCCGTGGGGGTGGTGTCGCTGTCGGATCTCGCCGGCAGCGCGACGGCCGGCGGCGAGAGCGTCGACTCGGAGCCGGCGACCTTCTTCACCGACGACTGGCGCGACACCTTCGACGAGTCGGACATCCGCGAGATGCGGCTGACGGACGAAGAGGTGCAGGTCGGCGACATCATGACGGCGGAGATCGTGAGCGTCGACGTCGAAGCCCGCATCTCCAAGGTCGCCAAGCTGCTCTCGGACTCCCACCTCCACCGTGTGCTGGTGACCGAGGACGACGCCCTCGTCGGCATCATCACGACCTCGGACCTGCTCGGCCTCCTGATCGACGACTCCGCCTGAGGCGAGCGGCGCCCCGCGGCGTCAGAGGGTCTCCGGCTTGCGCCGCTGCTCCTTGAGCCGGGCGCGCCGCTTCTTGTCCTCGAGCCGTCGCCGCTCCGCGGCGTTCGAAGGCGCCGTGGGCCGCCGGCGCTTGCGGCGTGCCAGCGCCAGCGTCACGAGCTCGACGAAGCGCGCCGCCGCCGCCTCGCGATTGGCGGCCTGGGTGCGATGGCGCTGGCTGGCGACGCGCAGCAGTCCGGCGCGGCTGATGCGCGAGCCGAGCGCCCGGTGAAGGCGCCGCTTCTCGTCGTCGCCCAAGGCCGTGGAGGCGTCGACGTCGAAGACGAGCGTCACCCGCGTCTCCACCTTGTTGACGTTCTGCCCTCCCGGCCCCGAGCTGCGCGAGGTGGCGAACCGCACCTCGCCCTCCGGGATGACGGTCCCGTTGCCCAGGATCAGATCGGTTCTCGGCGAGCCGGCCACGAGCGTCCCTCTCGACGGGCGTGCAGCCTAGCAGGCTCGGTGCCATTCGCGGCGGCGGTCAGTCGCGCGGGCGTTCCATCGGTCCCCTCACGGTGGAAAGGAAAGAGAATGGACTTCTCGCTTCTCCTGGACAGGCGCGCGACGGCGGGAATTGTTACCGCCCCGCGGAACGGGGCGCGCGGGTCGGGTATCATGCCGCCCGACAAACGACCCTCGAGAGGCGCGGCGGCCGCCCCGGCGCCGCCGGTTCTCGCCCACCGGCAGCGGAGGTTCCCATGCAGTGCAGATGGCAGCGCGCCGTCCCCGTGCTCTTCGTGCTCGCGGCGATCCTCGCCCCCTCGACGCCGGCTCCGGCGGCGGGCGAGGTGATCGCGCCCGCGGACTTCCTGGGCTACCCGGTCGGCGCCGACCGCAAGCTGGCGCGCTACGACAAGGTCCTCGAGTACCTGCGGCTGGTGGCCGCGGCCTCCGACCGGGTCACGATCGAGAGCATCGGCCGCTCGACCCTCGACCACGAGATGGTCGCGGTGGTCTTGACCTCGGCCGGGAACCAGACCCGTCTCGACGAGTATCGGGACATCGCGCGGCGGCTGGCCGCGGCCGACCGGCTGACGGCGGAGGAGGTCTCGGCGCTCGCCGCGCGCGGCAAGGCGATCGTGCTCGTGACCTGCTCGATCCACTCGACGGAGGTGGGCTCGACCCAGATGGCCATGGAGCTCGTCCACGAGTTCGCCACCACCGAGGATCCGGCGAAGCTGGCCTGGATGGACGAGGTGATCCTCCTGCTCGTGCCGTCGATCAACCCCGACGGCCAGTTCCTGGTGATCGACTGGTACGAGAGCCAGCTCGGGACCGCGTACGAGGGCGGGCCGATGCCGTGGCTCTACCACCACTATGTGGGCCACGACAACAACCGCGACTTCTACATGCTGACCCAGCGCGAGAGCCGGGTGGTCAACGATCTGCTCTACCGCACCTGGTTCCCGCAGGTCTTCATCGACGAGCACCAGATGGGCTCGACCGGACCGCGCATGTTCGTGCCGCCGCAGACCGACCCCCTCGACCCGGAGATCCATCCCCTGATCTTCCGGCAGGCCGACCTGATCGGCACGAACATGTCCTACCGGCTCGAGGAGGCGGGCAAGACCGGCGTCGGGCACGACATGATCTTCGACAGCTACTGGCCGGGCGGGACGCGCAACACGGCGTGGTGGAAGAACGTGACGGGCCTGCTCACGGAGGTCGCGAGCGCCCGGATCGCCACCCCCGTCTACGTCGATCCCGGCGAGCTGCGCGGCGGCGCCAAGGGCTTCCCGGAGTACGGGCGGCGGGCGAACTTTCCCTCCGTCTGGCCGGGCGGCTGGTGGCGGCTGCGCGACATCGTCGACTACGAGCGGATCGCGACCTGGGCGGCCGTCGAGACGAGCGCCCACTACCGGGCCGAGATCCTGGAGAACATCGCCCGCCTGGCCCGCGCGGCGACGCAGTCCGGGGCTGCGGGCAGCCCGCGGGCCTGGATCGTCGCGCCCGAGCAGCACGACCCGGTCGCGGCCGGACGGCTGGTCGAGCTCCTGCTGCGCCACGGCGTGCGGGTGTACGCCGCGGCCGAGAGCCTGCGCGTCGGCCGGACGAGCTATCCCGCGGGCACCCACGTCATCCCCGCGGCCCAGCCCTACCATCTCTTTCTGCGCACGATGCTGCGCCCGCAGCGCTATCCGGAGGTCGTGCCCTACGTCGACGGTCCGGTGATCCCGCCCTACGACGTCACGGCGTGGTCGCTGCCCATCCTGATGGGGGTGGAGGTCGACGAGATCGACGGCGAGATCGCGGGCGAGCTGGCCGAGATCCAGGAACCGCGCTGGCCGCCGCCGCCCGCCCGCGAGCCCGCGCCGGGCGGCCACCTCCTGCCGCACGGTGCGGACACCGTGTTCACGGCGATCAACCGCCGGCTGGCGGCCGGCGAGGAGGTCTACTGGCTGGCGGCGCCGGCGGCGGGGGCGCCCGGCGACGTCTGGCTGCCGGCGGCGGCCGAGGACGACGCCCTGCAGGCGCTCCTGGCCGAGCTCCATCTGCCCGCCACGGCGCTGGCCGCGGCGCCGGCGGGCGCCGCGTACCGCGTGCGTCCGCCGCGCGTGGGCCTCTACAAGCCCTGGGTGGCGAGCATGGACGAGGGCTGGACCCGTTTCCTGCTCGAGAGCTACGAGTTCGGCTACGTCAACCTCGCCAACGCCGACTTCGAGGAGGGCCGCTTCGCGGACCGGGTCGACGTCGTCGTGCTGCCCGACGTCGAGCGCCCGATCCTCGAGAACGGCGAGCCGGCGGAGCCCGAGGAGCGGCGCTTCTGGGCCGAGCTGCCCCCGGACTACCGCGGCGGCATCGGCACCGAGGGCGGGGAGGAGCTCTCGAAGTGGGTCGAGGGCGGCGGCACGCTCGTGGCCCTGGATTCCGCGACCGACTACGCGATCGAGCTCTTCGGCCTGCCGGTGGTCAACGTCCTCGCCGGGGTGTCGCGCCAGGACTTCGCGGCCCCCGGGACGCTGCTGCGGCTCCAGGTCGACACCGCCCACCCCCTGGGCTACGGCCTGCGCGCCGAGGAGGCGGGCTACTTCGCCGGCTCGCCGGCCTTCCGCACCGGCCTGCCACACGGCAACATGGACCGGCGAGTGGTGGCGCGCTATCCCGAGCACCGCGACGACGTCCGGGTCGCGGGCTACATCAAGGGCGCCGAGCTGCTGGCGCGCCGCGCCGCGGTCGTGGAGCTCGCCTACGGCGAGGGGACGGTGATCCTCATCGGCTTCCGGGCCCAGCACCGCGCCCAGCCGGTCCGGACGTTCAAGCTGCTCTTCAACGCCCTCTATCGCGGCCTGCTCGAGGAGGTCGAGCTGCCCCGGTGACCGCCGACGCCTCGCTCGTTGCTAGACTCGCCGGATGAGCATGCGCCGCCGGACGGTTCTCCTTCTCGCGCTCGCCGCAACGCCGCTCGCCGGCGGCACGCGCGCCGCCGCGGACGGTTGCGCGCAGGATGCCGGCTACGCGGCGCTCGCCGAGCTCGTGGGAGAGTGGGAGATCGTCTCCGACGCGGGCGCCGTCGAGGGTACGGCGCACGTGGGTCCCATTCTCGACGGCTGCGCCTTCGAGGAGGTCCGCCGCCGCGCGGACGGCGGCGCGGGGCGAACGCTCACCTTCCGCGATCCGGTCTCCGGCGAGTGGATGCAGCGGTGGGTCTCCAACGGCGGCGACACGGCGCGGCTCGCGCTCGAGGCGACGGACGAAGGGCTCCGCGTGAGCGGCGAGATGCACACCCGGGACGGTGAGGCGGTGGCCGTGCGAGCGGAGCTCGCGCCCCGACCCGGGGGCGGCTTCCGCGAGCGTCTGGAGGTCTCGCTCGACGGGGGCGCGACCTGGGAGCCGCCGCGCATCACCCTCTACCTGCCACCCGGCACGGCTCCGCCGCGGGCGGCGGAGAGCCGGCCGGTGGCCGCGGCCGCGGAGGCCCCGGCGCCGGAGGCCCCAGCTCCGGAGGCCCCGGCTCCGGAGGCTCCCGCCGCGCCGGCGCCGGTCGCGACGGCGCCCGCCCCCGGCGTGCCGGCGCCCGCGGCCGGGCCGCAAGCATCCGCCACGCCGTCCACCCCCGGCGTCAGCGTGCGCTCCCCGCGCAGCGCCGCCCAGCCGCCCGACGCCACCGTGATGCTCGAGTCGCCGATGACCCTCGAAGTCGAGCTCGGGCCCCTGGACGCGCTGCCGGACGGCACCGCCTGGCAGACGCGGCAGACGGCCGTCTACCTCGCCGGCGACGTCCGCGTGTCGCAGGTCTCGGCCACCCGGCGCGAGCGGCGCGGTGCGCTCGAGATCGAGGTGACGGTCAACCTGCGAACCACGGCCGTCCAACGGCGGGTCGATCTCGAGGTGGAGCTGCTCGCCGCCGGCGCCAGCGTCGGCCGCCAGCAGGCCGAGAACATCGCGCTGGGCAAGCTGATCGGCTTGCACGATGCCGATTCCGGCCGCCCCGTCTCCCTGCGCTTCGCGCAGAGCGCCGAGAGCTTCGCCGCGCTCTTTGCCGACGGCCGGCGGCCGGCGGCCCGGATCACCGTGACCGTGAGGTGAGGGCTGCGGCTCAGGCCCGGTAGTCGTCGGCGCGCCAGTTCTTGATCGCGCGCTTGATCGCGTCTTCGGAGAGGCCTTCTTCGGCGGCGCGCTTGGCGAGCGCCGGAACCTCTTCGTCCGGGGCGAAGCGCAGGCCGATGACCTGGCGGGTGGTGATCCGCGGGTCGAGCAGGGAGCCGGTCAGCACGTAGTGGCGCAGGTGCTCCTCGGCGCGGATGGCGCGGTCCTGGGCCTTCAAGGCGAAGGCGCGCTCGAAGTAGAAGACGAGCAGGAGGCAGATGAAGATCAGGGTGACGAGCGCGGCGTTGTAGTACCGGTGCGGGTCGGCCATCGACTTGTAGAGGTTGACCAGCGAGCCGATGAAGCCCGCGAGGATCAGGAGCGACAGCACGAAGTGGTAGAGGGGGACGAAGCGACGATGGGTCTTGTAGCTCTGGTCTGACATCTCGGGCACTCCTCTTCTGGTCGGGGGAATCCGCAGCCTACCGCAGCCGCGCCGGATCGCGAGGCCGGCCGGCCCCGGGCGCGGGCCGGCCGGCGGGAGAAGCGGGGCTCGGGGCCTACGGGTTCACGAGGTCGACCCAGTGCGTCATCGCACCATTGCTGCAGCCGTGCTGGACGTGCCCCTCGCCGAGATGGAGGGCGTCGATGATCTGCTCGCACGAGCAGCCAGCGGTGTCGCCGAGGGTGAACGCGAGGCCCGGTCCGCCGCCGCCGCCCGGCGGCGGCGTCGTGTCGAAGATGCCGTCGTCGTCGACGAGCGCCCAGCGGTTGACCCCCAGGTCCTGCGTCGGAACGTCCTCGGGGATCGCCGTCCCCGGACAGACGTCGAGGTCGTTGGGCACCCCGTCGTCGTCCGCGTCCTTCGTGATGTAGACGACCAGGCCGTCGTGGTCCGAGGAGCGCAGCGGCAGGTTGGCCGGCTCGACGCTGCCGTCGTCGTTGATCAGGTCGACGGCGGCGTCGGCGTTGCCGCGCCCGAACTCGGCCCCGGCGACCTCGGCCTGGAGCCCGGCCGAGGTCAGGGCATGGTCGAGGACCTGGGCGCTGCCGGCGAAGATGAAGGAGTAGCGCTCGTCCGCCGCGAGGCCGAGGATCTCGTCGAAGAGGCCGGTGTCCGGCACCAGGAAGCAGTCGTTGGTTTCGCAGACCAGGTTGTCCGCGGGGTCGAACGTGCCGCTGATGACGCCCACCGCGTCGACGTAGCCGTCGGTGAACTCGAAGGCGTTGAAGTCGCCGATGACCACCAGGCGCACGTCGGGGTCGGCGAGCTTCAAGGCCTCGACCTTGTCGACGATCGACAGGGCCTGCTCGTAGCGCTTCTGGCGTACCCGCGGCCCGTCGGAGGGGCTGTCGATGCCGCCGAGCGAGCGGTTGTGGACCGCCATCACCGCGATCGGGTAGGAGCCGAACTCGAGCTGGCAGCTGCCCACGAGCAGCAGCGGCGGCCGGTCGTGGAGCAGCGAGCCGTCGACGCTCAGGAGCTCGTCCTTGCCCAGCTGGACGACGGCGTCGACCGCGATCCCGTCGCGCACCAGGAAGCCGACGTCGATGGTGCCGACGTCGTTGCCCTCGACCAGGAAGGCGGAGTAGACGACGCCGGGGTCGTCGGTCTCGATCTTGGCCGCCAGGTCCTCGAGCACTCCGAGCTTCTCGGCCTCTTCGACCGCCAGGACGTCCGGCGACCGAAGCACCTCCCGGATGTAGGCCGAGAGCTTGGCGAGGCGCCGCGCGTACTCGGCGGCCGAGACCACAATGTCGTCGCGGTCGCCGTCCGGCGGATCGTCGACATCGTCGAAGAGCCGGAACACGTTCAAGGTGCCGACGGTGAATTCGCCCGGCGCGCGCGGCCGCACCGGCACCGGCAGGGGCGCCGGCACGACGGTCAAGGAGCTGGGCCACAGCTCGTAGCCGCCGAACTCGAAGCCGAGGGCGCCGGTGGCGCTGAACGTCGAGCCCGCCGGGATGATCTGGTTGGCAAGCCCGAGCTTGTCGGGGTCGAGCTCGAAGACCTCCGGGTTGCCGTCCCACTCCGGCAGCCCGGCGAGGCCCGGGAACTCGATCCCCGGCTCGCGGAAGGTGCGCGCCGACGCGGCGGTGACGTGGACCTCGGCGACCGGGTCGGGGCCGAACCTCTGGTTGGGCCCCGTCACCGTGCCGTCGACGATCTCGATCAGCATGCCCTCGTAGCACTCGTACTCGATCGCGCACGACGGCGAGGTGGGAGAGGGCGAGGGCACGGTGGCGTCGAAAAGCACCGGCGCCGGAGGCGCTTCCGTGCCGACCACCGTCACCGTCGGGCCGAATCCGAGCTCGGTGAATCCGAAGAACTCCTGGACGCCGCCGGTGACGTCGACAAGGTCGCCGACCGCCACCGCCGGCGGGCCGCCGGTGAAGACGAAGATGCCGTCCGAGGTGTCGACGAGGCCGTCGGTGCGAGATGTCGGGGTCTGGATGAAGAAGCCGTCGACGCCCACGGCGGTGACTACGTTGTCCTCGGTCGTCACGAGGGCGCCGGCGAGCGGTGAGACGGCACCGCCGCCCTGGATCTCGAAGATCTCGGCCAGCACGGGGATCACGTCGCAGCCCGAAAACTGCGAGCCGTCGATCTTCGTGCCCGGCGAGTAGAGGGCGCCGCCCGAGCCGGTCGCCGCGCTGTGCTTCACGAAGGCGGGTCCGCTGACGTCCGGATCGAGGGTCAGCGACTGGTTGTCGCCGCCCTCGGAGCCGTAGGTGGCCATGGCCTGGTCGCCGAAGCCGTCGTTGAGGGTGACGGTGTCGCCGCCGTTGTTGAGGCCGAGCGAGCCGCCGGAAGCGGTCTGGACGACCATGTTGCCGAAGAGCCCGGTCGGCGAGCCGCCGCCGAAGACGACGATGCCGCACTGGTCCTTGACGACGGTGCCGGGCGGGAAGGTGTGGCGCACGGTGAAGCCGTCCGCCAACGTCCAGTTCGACATGTCGACGTCGGCGCCGGTGACGTTGACGATCTCCACGAACTCGTCCTGGGAGAACTGCGCGGTGCCGTCCCCGTTGGCGTCGCCGTTCGTCGAGTCCGGGTCGGCGTGAATCTCGTTGATCACCCAGCCCGAGAAGATGACCGGGCAGCCGAAGAACTGCGAGCCGTCGATCTTCGTCCCGGGGGAGAAGAGGGCGCCGCCCGATCCGGTGGCGCCGGCGTGCTTGACGAAGGCGGGGCCGGTGACGTCCGGGTCGAGGGTCAGGGACTGGTTGTCGCCTCCTTCGGAGCCGTAGGACGCCGTGGCCTGGTCGCCGAAGCCGTCGTTGAGGGTGACGGTGTCGCCGCCGTTGTTGAGGCCGAGCGCGTTGGAGGAGGCCGTCTGCACGGTCACGTTGCCGAAGTCGCCGGTGGGGGTGCCGCCTCCGAAGACGACGACGCCGCACTGGTCGGGAACGACGGTGCCGCCGGGGAAGGTGTGGCGCACGCCGAAGCCGTCCGCCAGGGTCCAGCCCGAGATGTCGACCGCGGCTCCGGTCGCGTTGATGATCTCGACGAACTCGTCGTCCGAGAACTGCGCGGTGCCGTCTCCGTTGGCGTCGCCGTTCGTCGAATCGGGGTCGGCGTGGATCTCGTTGATCACCCAGCCGGTGACCGGGGTCGGGCAACCCGAGAACTTCGAACCGTCGATCTTGGTGCCGGGGGAGAAGAGGGCGCCGCCGGAGCCGGTGGCCGTCGAGTGCTTGACGAAGGCGGGGCCGGTGAGGTCCGGGTCGAGGGTCAGCGACTGGTTGTCGCCGCCCTCCGGGCCGTAGGACGCCGTCGCGACGTCGCTGGAGCCGTCGTTGAGCGTTACCGTGTCGCCGCCGTTGTTGAGGCCGAGCGCGTTGGTGGAGGCCGTCTGGACCGTCATGCCGCCGAAGGCGCCGGTCGGCGTGCCGCCGGCGAAGACGACGACGCCGCACTGGTCGGGAACGATGGTGCCGCCGGGGAAGGTGTGGCGCACGCCGAACCCATCGGAGACGGTCCAGCCGGAGATGTCCACGGGCGCTCCCGTGACGTTGACGAGCTCCACGAACTCGTCCTGGGTCGTCGACGCCGTGCCGTCGCCGTTGGCGTCGCCGGCCGTGGCGTCCGGGTCGGCGTGGATCTCGTTGATGACGAACTGGGGCACGAGCGGCAGGACGTCGCAGACGCCGGGATTCGGCGCGCCGAAGGCGGGGCCGTCCCAGGTCGTCGTGATCTGCTCGCTGGTCTCGTCGTCGCCGGTCGCGCCGTTGCCGCCGCCGGCCGTCTCGCTGCCGGCCTCGAGGAAGAGGCGCTTGGTGGAGGCGCCGCCGCCGGGGTCGGCGGCCTGCTGCGGCATCGTGAAGAGGTCGAAGAGATAGGCCGTGGCCACTGCGTCGGCGTCCGGGCCGTCGACGGCGACACCCGTCTTGTCGGCGATGTCGTTGGCCGTCGACGGGGTGCCGATGTTGAGCATGTCGACGTCGCTGACGAGGTCGCTCGCGCCGTCCCAGGTGAAGAGGACGGCGCTCTCGCCCGCGTTCGTGAGGCCGGCCGTCGAACCGATGCTGCCGGCGTAGGCCGCGACCATGTCGGGGGTGCCGGCGTCGGTGCCGGCGATCTCGAAGTCGGCCGCGAAGCCGAAGGTCGCGAGGAAGCCGGCCCCGTCGAAGGCCACGACGACGACGCCGGCCGGCGGGATCGTGGCGCCGGCGGGGAAGCGGGCGATGAAGTCCGAGGCGGCGATGACGGGCGCCGGTCCGGCCCCGAAGAAGCCGGGCAGAAGGGCGTAGTTCTCGTCGTCCGACAGGTAGTAGTCGTCGAGAGCGACCGCCGCTGCCGTGGGGTTGGCGATCTCGACGAACTCGTTGGCGGTCGGCGTGACGACGGCCTCGCAGAGCAGGAGATGGTCGTCGATCGCCGCGCCGGGGGAGGCGAAGGCAGCCGCCAGAAAGACGAGAACAGTCGTGGCCCGCAGAACTCGAATCCGTACGTGCATCCTGTCGACTCCTTCCACTTTGGGGGCGTCCCGGTCCGTCGCGGACCTCGCATTGCCTGAGATTGCAAGATACGGGGGCATGACTTCCGTCGTCAAGCGGGGAGAGGTCTGCCTCGGCGCACCGGCGCCTGAGCGTGACCCCCTCGTTCGAAGCTCGCCGGCCCGCGATCTGGGAGCGGTCCGGACGGGCTCAGCCGAGGAGCGAGCCGTTCGCCCGCAGCCAGCTCCTGTGCCGCTCGTAGTCCGGCACGAGCCCGCCCACGAGGCGCCAGAAGCGCGGGCCGTGATTGCGCTCCTTCAGATGGCAGAGCTCGTGGACGACGATGTACTCGAAGACCTCGGGCGGGGCGCCGATCAGCCGCCAGTTGAGGTGGATCGCGCCGCGCCGCCCGCAGCTGCCCCACAGGGTCTTCTGGGCCTTGATGCGCAGGGCCGTGGGGGCGGCGCCGAGCCGCGGCGCGTGGCGGGCGACGAGCGCCGTCGCCGTGAGCCGCGCCCGCTCCTCGAGCCAGGCCTGCAGCGTCGCCCGTGCCAGGGGCTCGCGGTCGGCCGCCGCGGCCGCCGGCAGCCGCACCGTGATCTGCTCCCCGAGGTCGACCCGCGGTCCCGTCTCGTCAGGCTCGATCGCCAGGGCTCGCGGCCGCCCCTCGTAGAGGACCCGGGCCCCGGGCGCGCACGCCGCGGGCAGGATCGCGCCCTCGCCCGCGGCGAGCCGGGCGGCCTGCTCGAGCATCCAGGGCCGCGCGCCGCGGACGAACGCCTCGACGTGCCCGGGCCGCGCCCAGCGCGGCACGACCACCTCGATGCGGCCGGCGCGCACGACGGCCTGCAGGTGCCGGGCCCGCGAGCTGCGGCGCACCGCGTAGAGCGCGTCGCTGTCCGGGGGTGCGGTCGCCGAGAGTGCCGCCATCGCGGCGCCGAGTCTCTCACGCCGCGGGCCGCGACTCTCGCTCGGCGCGGGCCTGTGGAAGAATCGGGGGCTCTCACGCCGCCCGCCGCTCGGGCGCGCACAACCGAGGAGATCTCGATGCCCAACCGTTTTCCCCAGGAAGCGGCGCTCCGCGACGGCCGCCGCCTGTTGATCCGCCCCTTCACCGCCCACGACGCGCGCGGCCTCTGGGACTTCTTCCTCCGTCTGCCCGAGGACTATCGCCGCTTCGCGTGGGACAACATCTCCGACCCCATCGTCGTCGAGGGCTGGGCTCGGAACGTCGACTACGGCAAGGTCCTGCCGCTCCTGGCCCTCGACGGCCAGAAGGTCGTGGCCGACGCGACGCTGCATCGCCGCGATCACGGACCGCTGCGTCGGGCCGGCCGGCTGAAATGGCTGCTCGACCCGGAGTACCGGGGGCAAGGGCTGGGCACCACTCTCGTCAACACCCTGATCGGCATCGGCCGCGAGCAGGGGATGCGCCACCTGACCACGCTTCTCATCTCCGACCTCGAGGCGGACGCCGTCCACACCCTGACCGAGCTCGGCTTCGACCGCGTCGACCTGGCGGGCTACGGCACCGACCCGGACGGCGACGCGCACGACATGGTCAAGCTCACCCTGGCCCTCTAGCGGCGCGGCCGCACCCGCGAGAGCAAGGCAGCGTGAAGACCGCCGAGGATCCGTTCGCCCGGTTCGCCCGCATCTTCGAGCGGGCCACGGCGCTCGGCATCGAGCACCCCAACGCGGTGCACCTGGCGACGGTCGACGCGGCCGGCCGGCCCGCGGTGCGGGTGGTGCTGCTCAAGGGCTTCGACGAGCGCGGCTTCGTCTTCTACACCAACTTCGAGAGCGCCAAGGGCGACGCGCTGGCGGCCCGCCCGTACGCCGAGCTGAACTTCTACTGGCGCGAGCTGGGGCGCCAGATCCGCGTGGCGGGGCCGGTGAGCCGGGTGGCGAACGAGGAGGCCGACGCCTACTTCGCGACCCGCGCCCGGCTGAGCCAGCTAGGCGCCTGGGCTTCGCGCCAGAGCCGGCCGCTGCCGTCGCACGCGCGGCTCCTTGCCGAGGTCGCCAGGACCGAGGGCCGTTTTCTCGGGAGGGACGTCCCGCGGCCGCCCTTCTGGGGCGGCTACCGGCTCGCGGCGGAGCGCTTCGAGTTCTGGCGCGTCAAGCCGTTCCGCCTCCACGACCGCACGGAGTACACGAAGAGCGGCGACGGCTGGCAGGTCAGGAACCTCTATCCGTAGGCGTCGCGGCGCGCTCCGGCGCCGGGCGCACCTCGTAGCGCAGCCAGCGGGCGTCGAGCTGGCCGATCCTGAGCGGCCAGCGGCGGCTCGCGCGCAGGCCGAGGTGGCGGGTCAGCTCGGGGGCGCCGGAGAGCACCCAGGCGACGGCGCCCGGGCAGCGGCGCAGGAAGGTGCCGAGCGCCCGCCAGGAGGCCACGAGCTCGCTGCCGGCGCCGAGGCGCTCGCCCCAGGGTGGGTTGGCGACGACCAGGCGCGGTGCGAACGGGGGCTCGAAGACGGCGGCGTCGGCCACCTGGAAGCGGACGAGGTCGGCGAGCCCCGCGGCCCGGGCGCTACCGGCGGCGATGCCGACGGCGCCTGCGTGGCGGTCGGCGCCGAGGAGCGCGAAGTCGAGCCGCGGGCGCAGGCGGTCGCGGGCCTCTCGCCGCAGCTCCCGCCAGAGGGCGGGCGCGGCGTCGGGGAAGCGCTCGGCGGCGAACGAGCGGCCGTAGCCGGGGGCGCGATCGGCGGCCAGGGCGGCGGCCTCGATGACGAAGGTGCCGGAGCCGCACATCGGGTCGACGAGCGGGCTCGCCCGGTCCCACCCGGCGAGCAGCAGGAGGCCCGCGGCGACCGCTTCCGACAGCGGGCTTTTGACCTGCACCGGCCGGTAGCCGCGGCGGTGCAGGCTGTCGCCGGCCAGATCGCGGAAGACGAGCGCCTCCTCGCCGCGCACGATGAGTCGCAGGGGGACGTCGGGATCGTGGCGCGCCACGTCCGGGCGGCTGCCGCGCCGCGCGCGGATCCGGTCGACGACGGCGTCCTTGACCCTGAGGGCGGCGAAGTGGCGGTCCGTGAACGGGGCGTTGCTGACCGTGGCGTGAACCGAGAACGTGTGGCGCGGACCGACCAGGTCCTCCCAGCGGATGCGGGAGGCCAGCTCGTAGAGCTGATCGAAGTCGCCGACCCGGCCGCCGCCGACGGGCTCGAGCACCCGGACGGCGGAGCGCAGCCACAGGGTCGCCCGGCACGCCAGCTCCGCGTCCGCGGCGAAGAGCGCTCCGCCAGCCACTTCGCTGACGCTCTTCGAGCCCAGGGCGCGCAGCTCGTCCGCCAGCACGGCCTCGAGCCCGCGGGTGCACTGCGCCAGGTGACGGGAGCGGGCGCCGGTCACCGGCCGGCTGCGTGGCTGGGGGCGGCGCGGCCGGTCCCGAGACTCGGGTCGAGTGGACATGCGGACGGATGGTACTAGCATGGGCGCCGACCGGACCGCGCGGCGGGCACTGCGTTCCCGCCGCTACAGCGCCCGGACCGAGAAGACCCGGACGGAGGCGAGCGAGAGTGGAGGGCAAGAAATGACGAAGATGGTCCTCGTCTCACTCCTGATACTCATCTTCGGGACCGCGGATTCTGTGTGGATTCAGGAGAGCTGTCGGAGGATCTCCATCGACGGTCGGGGGATCAATGCGTGCGTGTCCGGAGAGGGCCCCGTGACCGTTGTTCTTGCGGCGGGGGCTGGACAGAGCTCGCGAACGTGGGACGGTCTCGTCGTCGAGTTGTCGATGACTGCTCGGGTGATCACGTTCGACCGACCTGGGTTCGGTCAAAGCGATCCCGGAGTCGAACCCAGGACGCCTACTCGAATAGCCCGCGAGCTTCGCAGCTTGCTCGAAGCATTGGGGGTAGAGGGTTCAGTCGTTCTGGTCGGGCACTCCATGGGCGGCCTCCACGTGCTCCGATATGCGAGCCTCTTCCCCGACCGTGTTGTTGGGGTCGTTATCCTCGATACGCCACCAGCTGGGTTCGAAGAGGCTCGCCGGGTTCTGCTGACCAGTGAAGAACGTGTGGTTCGCGAGCGACTCCTCGAGGAGGGGAGTTCACGCGGTCCCGCGGCTGTCCGCCAAGAACGCGAGGGCGCTGGGGGGACGACGGAGTGGGACTTCTCGACATTCCCACGTGAGGTCCCACTGACCGTCTTGGCGGCCGACTCTCAGAACTTCGGCGACTTGGGGAGTGCGCCGGCACATCGAGAGCTGTGGATATCGAAGTCGCGGCAATGGGTTGAGCTCTCCGGAGATGCGGAGTTCCTGGTGGCGGAAGGGAGCGGTCACATGATTCATCACGACCGACGTGATCTGGCCATCGAAGCCATACAACGACTCCTACAACGAGGCAGGTGAGCCCCCTCGGAGGCCGCAGCGCAACAAGCGATTGCTGCTCCGAACCACTCTTCGTTTCTGCTCAGCAAGTCGCTGCACCGGATACCGCCCAGCGCGTTTCGGCCCGGGTGTAGAGTACGAGGCAGTGGTTAGCTTCAACAACTCGATTCTCATCAGCACCGCGGGCGGTGCCGGTGAGCTCGAGACTTGTTCGGCAGACGAGTGAGGTTCCGCACTAGCATAGATCTGGTGAGATGACTCTCGACCTCGAGGTGGCCCGCGCTCTGCTAGCCCGCCAGCTCCCGCGTCGTGCTAGCTGGCTTGTTGGGGACACGACCCTTGACTACGACTTCAGCAAAGCACACCGCCCATTTACATTCTGGTATCTGCGCGACTTTCTCTCCCAGCGCCGTCCGCTGCCGGCTGACGCATCAAGGGTCGTACGCGAACTCGACCCAACCAACTGCGCCGCGGGCAACACATGGCGCATGCTCACCGAGCACGTCTTGGACACGTAGACGTGGAAGGGCCGTATCCAATGCGAATCGCTGCCCTAATTCTGTCCCTCGGCTTTGGAGCTGTTGTCCTGCATGATCTCGGCGCGGAGACCTGCAATCGATGGTACCGGTTTCCACTACAGCTAGGCAGCGATCTCGCGGTGCCAGACCTACCGTTCGGGCATCCGCTCTACGAGATGGCATACGGAGCCAGTGCACACCAGCAGCTGCGAGGTTATATTCTCTCTGACCCTTGGTCCTATCGCGACCCGAGAGAAGGCCGCGAAGCTGCGTGGAGAGATCTTCAGTCGGGAACATTTACCGTCGTTGAGCCATTGAAGCTGGTCATCGTCATGCCGCCGCCCTGGCTGGGCGAGAGCGAGTTCCTACGTACTTTCTCCGCTCTGAATCCAAGCGCGGTGCCTCTGTCGGAATCATCGAAGCCACCCCAGTTCGCGTTGATACAGGTTGGTGGCGGGGTTGAAGGCATCGAACTCCAGATTCTCCTTGAAGAATCGGGTCGACTCAGGGCTTGGGGTAGGCGTCGGCAACGGACCGACGGCTCCGACACTCTTCACCTCGTTCACGAAGCCCAGTTGTCGGAAGCCCAATCCCTAAAGGTTCTCCGCTCGGCGTTCGATCAGCCGACTTCGGAGGACGCCCAGATCTTCTGGAACTGCCGAATGCTCGACGGTGGTGTGCGCTCATTGACCACTTTCGACGGCCGGAATCTTCTGAGAAGCCATTGGGTCAACAATCGCTCGCCCTCTGAGTCGGCCCGATTCGTTCTGGAGACTCTTCTTGCTATCGGAGTTCCTGACAATGATGAGGCGTAGCGGGCAGCGGCCTAACAAATCATTGCAGCGGACCAGACCGCCCGCTTCGCGGGCGCCCTGGTCGCTGAATTTCAGTCGTTAGGCGGCACTCGGACGGCTGGTATGAAAGGAGAGACGGTGAAGGAAGGAGAGGCTCTCGCCGACCTTAAATCGCTTATAGAGCGCAAGGTGGCCGAAGGCTTCGACAGCCCTGGCCAGATTGAGGCGGATGTCCACGATGTCGCCGCAGACGAGTATCCCGACCTGAAAGCCGACACGCAAATCAAGTTAGGGCTAGCCGAGGCCCTCAAGACTGCCTTGGAAGCCGAAAGAACATGGCCGGCAGTCACGGACTGCGATCGTCTAGATCGCGCGTTCGCACTTCTCGAAGCCCGAGGCGTCGTCGCAAGACAGAACTTCGCCTGCTGCCAGACCTGCGGTCACGCCGAGATTGGCGAGGAAATCGAAGCAGCTCGCAAGATCGCCCCCGTTATCGGCTACGTCTTCTTCCACATGCAGGACACCGAGAGCGCAGCCGACGGTGGCGGTCTCTACCTCGCCTATGGCCCGGTTGGAGACACTTCCGAGGTCCAGGTCGGCAAGCAGATTCAAGGTGCCCTCCGCGAGGTGGGCCTCCATCCACAATGGAACGGCGAAGCCACTCAGCGCATCCACGTTCCGATGAGCTGGCAGAAGCGGCGCGGTGTCCCAGCTGCCCCGATCGGCACTAGCCAAACTCCGAGGGCCAGCAACCCTTGGTGGCAGTTCTGGAAGAACTAGGTCACAACGTCGTGCGCGGTTGCCGCCTAAACCCTCGTTGCAACCGACAATACCCGGACGTTAGCCCGGGTGTTGCCGCTGAACTCAGACGCCGTTAGAGAGCTCGGGCACGAGAGGCGTACACTGTTCGGGCCATGAGGATGAAGTACAAGATCGCACTGCACCACTCAGAGGAGAACGTCAGCGTTTCCGTCCCTGGCCTTCGTGGAGCTGCTGTGAGGCGTGCTGTCCAACCACTCGCTGCAGCGGACGCTGCCCTCGGCCTCCGGTATCGGTTGTAGACTTCAGCGGTGAAACCCTCGATGGACCACTGCGGTAGGTGTTTGGCTGGCATCGCCGCTCAGCTCCAGAACCGGTGGGCGCCAGTGAGCCCTGTCCGCGAGAATCGGTCGCGCCATGCACGCTGAGTTCACTGCAGTCTTCCGCCAAGTGCCCGAGGGCTACATCGCCTTCGTCGAGGAACTGCCTGGCGCCAATACCCAAGGCGCCACGCTGGAAGAGGCTCGTGCCAACCTCGAGGAGGCCGTCACGCTCGTGCTGGAGGCGAACCGCGCCCTGGCCGAGGAGTCTCTGGCCGGTGAGTCGGTCATCCGAGAGCCGTTCAAGGTCACGGCTTGAAGCGGCGAGACCTCGTTCGACACCTCGGGAGCCACGGCTGCGAACTCCTGCGGGAGGGCGGGAACCACAGCGTGTTGGTGAAATGGGGACGCCAGAAGGGTCTCCACGGTGCCCCGTCATCGCGAGGTCAACGAGCACCTCGCGCGGAAGATCTGTCGTGACCTCCAAGTTCCGAGACCTGGCGCCTGAGCAGTCGCTGCAGCGGTCGCTCGGCCTTTCGGTTCCGGTTGTAAAGTCCACTCTAGGACAACCGAGCCCCCCAGCCGCGCGGCAGCTCGAGGTCCTTGGCGCCGAGGAACTCGGCGAGGTCGGCCAGGGTGTCGCGGAGCGCCGTCTCGAATTCTCTCGTCGACTCGAAGCCGGGCTCCAGGTGGAGGCTCTTGATCTCGAGGCGCGCGCGGTCACGGTGCAGTTTGGGGTCGAGGCGACCGACGAGGCGGCCGTCGTGGAGGATGGGGAGGACGTAGTAGCCGAAGGTGCGCCTGGCCGGCGGGACGTAGATCTCGATGCGGTAGGAGAAGTCGAGGAGGTCCTCGGCGCGCTGGCGCTGGAACAAGAGGGAATCGAAGGGGCAGATCAGGGTCGTGCCTTGCGGTTCGGGCAGGTCGTCGAGGCCCTCGAGGTGCTCCGGCAGCGCGTAGCACGGGCCGGGCAGTCCCGCCACCCGAACCTCGACCACGCGCTTCTGCTTCAGGTTGCGCGCGATCACCCGCCGGCGCTCCGCCGCCGTGAGGGCGGGCGTCGTCAGGTAGTTCGTCAGATGGCGCTCGCCGGCGATGCCGTTGCCGGCGAGCCCCACCAGCAGCCAGCTGTCCTCGAGCTGCCGCACCGAGGCGGTCTCGCCGGCCGGGTAGACCCGCTCCGCGAGATCGTAGACGCAGCGGAAGTGGCGGCGCGTCGCCACCGCCACCCGGCCGGCGTGCCAGAGCAGCTTGAGCGAGCGCTTGTCCTCCTTGGGCATCGTGTAGCCGGCCGCCACGGTCGCCGGACCCTCGGCCGGCCGGCGCTCGAAGGCGGCGCTCTCGAGCGGGCCTTCGGCGCGCAGGCGCCGCAGCACCCGGCGTTGAGACGCGACGGAGGTCGCGTAGTGCGGCCACCACGACTTCTCCACCCAACGGCCGGGGAAGCGGCGCATCCGCCGGCGGCTCAGCGGCAGGTGGGCGAGCGGCAGGATCGAGGCCTCGTGCCCCCAGTACTCGTAGGCGATCCCGCCGCCCCAGATCCAGCCGTCGAGCGCGTCGCGGTCGTAGGCGCCGTAGCGGCTCCAGAGGGTGAGGTAGTGGGCGCGGTCGACGGCGTTGATGGGGTCGAGCTGCAAGGCCCCCGTCCGCGCCAGGTGGTCGGCGAGAGCGGGCGCCGAGAGCGGCTCGCTGCCGCGCGGCGCGGCGAGCCCCTGGCGCGCCAGCCAGAGGCGGCGGACGCTGTCGCGATCGACGCGCGGCGGCGCGGGCCGGGGCATCCGGCCATTCTGCACCACCCGCGACGGCGGCCGCCGGCCGGGGCAGGAATTCTTTCGGGCTGCTGGTAGATTGTGAGGTGCTGAGGGCACCACATCGTCCGCCCACGACAGCACCCCAGGACGAGACAACCCCAGGACGAGACCAGCAGAGGAGGAGCCCCGATGAACGACCCGATCCAGGGACGACGATCGTTCCGAGTCTTTCTATTGGTAGTTTGCGCCGTCGCCCTGACGGCCTCCGGCCCGTGCCAGATCTTCGAGGACGACGAGCCCGCCACGGCGGAGGCGCTGGGCGCCGACGCCGTGACGACGGCCGAAGAGGCGCTGGCCGCCGAGCGTCTGCGGGCCGAGGAAGCGGCCGCCGCGGCCGCCCGCGCCGAGGAGGAGGCGGCGAGACAGGCGGAGGCCGAGGCCCGGCAGGCGGAGCTCGACCGGCAGCAGCGCGAGCTCGAGCAACGCCAGGCCGAGGTCGCGGCGCAGGAGCGCCGGCTGCGCGAGGAGCGGGCGCTACAGGCCGAGCGGGCGCAGCTGGCGGCCCAGCAGGCAGAGGCCGCCGAGCGCGAGCGGCAGCTCGCCGAGCGTGAGCGCGAGCTGGCCGAGCGTGCCGCCCGCGAGGAGGCGGAGGCGGCGGCCGCCGCACGGAGCTACGAGCCGGCCTACGAGCCGGGCGCCGGGGCGCAGACCGGCAGCGGCTGGGAGCCCGATCCGGAGCCCGACTACGTCGAGGCGACCCTGCGGCCGGGCACGATCCTCGAGATCGAGATCCTCGAGACGCTGTCGAGCGGCACGAGCCGGGTCGGCGACCGGTTCGTCAGCCACGTGGCGAAGGACATCTACACGGCCGACGGCGTCCTCGCCGTGCCCAGGGGCTCCGAGGTCCGCGGACGGGTCATCGAGGCCGTGCCGCTCAAGCGCATCGGCGGCCAGGCGTCGCTCGCCGTCGAGTTCACGGAGCTCGTGCCCCCCATCGGCTCGCCGGTCGGCCTGCGCGCCTCGTTCGTCGAGCTGGGCGAGGACCAGCGGAAGGACAAGCGCAAGATCATCGGCGCCGCCGTCGCCGGAGCCATCCTGGGGCGCGTGATCGGCGGCAAGGGCGCCGGCGAGGTGCTCGCCGGCGCGGCCGTCGGCGCGGCCGCGGGAGCGGCGGTGGCCGCCCGCGGGGAGGGCCGGGAGGCCGAGATCCCGGCCGGCGAGGTCGTCGGTCTGGTGCTCGAGGAGGTCGTGACGGTCACCACCGAGATGACGGGGATCGCGCAGTAGGCGCCACGCCGCTCCCCCGCTCCCGCGGCGGCCGGCACGGCTCGAGCTGCGGCAGGCGCGCGCGGGCCAGAGCCGCCCAGTCCGGCTCGGCTGCCGGACCCGCGGCGCGCGGGGCGCGGGGCGCGGCGCAGGAGGCCGCCAACGCCGCGGCGAGCAGGACGAGGGTCCGCGGGGTCGCGAGCGGGGCGCAGCGAGCGGGCATCTCGGTCCCGCTCAGCGCGGCGCGCGTCCGAGGCGGTGGAGCAGGAGCGCCGCGCGCTGGATCTGCATCGGCAGGGTCGCGAGGTCGGCGGTCTCGTCGACGGTGTGGCCGCCGCTGCCCATGAGCCCGATGCCGTCGAGCACCCGCGGCACGAGGTCGGCGACGAACGAGACGTCCGCGGCCCCCGCCTTGCGCGGGTCGACGGCCGTCACCGGGCCCAGCCCCAGGTCGCGGCTCGCGGCGTCGTAGAGCGCCAGGAGGCCGCGGTTGCCCGCCGTGGCGGCAAGCGGCGGGTAGCCCTCCGAGAAGACGAGCTCGGCGGTTGTTCGCGGCAGGTGCTCGCCCACGATCTCGCGCATCGTCGCCTCGGCGCGCGCGTACTGCTCGGGCGTCAGGGCGCGCAGGTCGCCGCTCACGACGGCGTGCCCGGCGACGACGTTGTCCTTGCCGAAGGCGCCGCCGCGCCCCTGCGTGGGGTCGAAGTCGACCTCGGTGCCCCCCACGATCACCCCCGGGTTGAAGGTGAGATCGGGCTCCGTCGCGAGCCGCTCGTAGAAGGCGGCGAGGATCCGCGCCGTCTCGTAGATCGCCCCGGCGCCGACCTCCGGGGTGAAGACCTGCGACGAGTGGGCGGGCACCCCCGTCACCGTGAGCTCCCAGCGGCTCGAGCCGCGGCGGGCGACGACCGCGGTGCGCGGATCGCCGTCGCCGTCCTCGAAGCCGATGGCGTAGTCGGCGCCCGCGGCCGCCGCGCGCAGCGCCGCGCGCGCCAGGCCGAGCGGCCGGCCGCTCTTCTCCTCGTCACCGGTCAGGACGACCGCGACGTCGAGCTCGTCGAGCACGCCGGCGGCGGAGAGGGCGGCGA
Organism: Acidobacteriota bacterium; assembly: GCA_029862975.1. GTDB lineage: Bacteria > Acidobacteriota > Thermoanaerobaculia > Multivoradales > JAHEKO01 > CALZKB01. The sequence goes on along the minus strand of JAOTWP010000015.1, from coordinate 16,972 downwards.
GCGCCTGGACCATGACGACGTTGCCCCCCTTCATGTCGGTGGCCCCGGGGCCGCGGGCCTCCCCGGGGGACAGCCGCTGCCAGCGCTGGAACGGGCTGTCGAGCTCGAACACCGTGTCGAGGTGCCCGATCAGGAGCACCCGCGGGCCGTCCCCGCGGCGCTCGGCGACCAGGTGGCCGGCGCGCTCGAAGGCCGCGCCGTCGACCCACCGGGTCTCGAAGCCGAGGGCCGCGAGCGCCTCCGCGAAGAGCCGCCCGACCTCCCGCACCCCGGCCAGGTTGAGCGTCCCGCTGTTGACGTCCACGGCGCGCTCGAGCAGCGCCAGCGCCTCGTCCTCATGCGCCGCCGCGTGGGCCACGATCCGGCGCTCGACGGCCGTGAGCTCGCCGGCCGCCGGAGCGGCCGCGAACAGGGCGAGGAGAACCGCGAGCGCGCGCATCGAAGTGGCCGCGAGTATACGACCCGCCGCCGCGGGCGCCGGCCGCGAATACGGCGCCCGCCGCGGGTGCCCGCCCCGGCGCGGGCGCTCAGCCGTCCTCGCGGCGCGTCCGCTCCTTGGCCTGCAGCTCGCCGAGCAGCTCGAGGCTGCGCGCCGCCAGTGCGCTGCCGTACTGCGTCTTCGCGGTCTCGAGGTACTTCCGCGAGAGGTCGAGCTGGCCCGTGTAGAGGTAGAGCGTGCCGAGGTTGTTGTAGACCTTCCGGCGGGTGCTCTCGTCGGCCTCGGCGTCGGCGGCGAGCTCGACGAGCGCCCGTTGCAGGTGGCGCTCGGCGGCGCCCAGGTCGCCGCGCAGGAGATGCAGCCAGCCGATCGAGTTCTCGAGGCTGGCGTCGACGATCCCCATCTTCTCCTTGATCTCCGCGGCCCTGGAGAAGGCCTCGAGAGCCTTGTCGTGCTCGCCCTGCTGGGCGTAGGCCAGAGCCAGGTTGTACTGCGCGCGGTAGTAGTCGGGCGCCTGCGCCAGGATCCGGCGGAGGGCTTCCGCGGACTCGTCGTAGCGCTGGCTCTGGCGCAGCGCGCGGGCGGCGTCGAGGCTCGCCACGAGCTCGGGGGGCGTGGCCGGCTGGAAGCGGTCGGTGGCCTGCGCGGCGGCGGCGAGCGGCACGAGCAGCCAGCCGGCGGCGAGCAGAGCGGACGTGCGGCGCGGCTTATGGACCATCGCTGAAACCTCCTTCGAGGGCGCTGAGCTGCGCGGCGTCGGGGCCGGCGGCGGTGCAGCGCTGGGTCAGCTCGCCCACCAGGGACGCGAAGTGCTCGACGGTGCCGGTCAGCTCGTCCATCGCGATGCGCAGGGTGTCGCGGTCCTTGACCGCGAGCGTGGCGTAGCCGTCGTCGCTGATCTCGATCGCGATCTCGCCGCTGCGCACCTCGGGCATGGAGAGCATCGACGGCATCCTTGCCGGCGAGATGTAGAGCCCGATGCTGTGCGGCTGGCTGCCGCCGTAGAGCTCGGCGACGACCCCGCCGACGAAGAAGAGGATCGAGATCACCATGAAGACGAGCACGTACCGCAGCTTGACCTTCAGGGCCGCGTCCTTCGGCGTGTCGCCGTTGGCGGGCGGCGTGACGAGCGGCTTCATCAGCCGGTAGGCCAGGTAGAGCATGGCGAAGGCGAGGCCGTGAAAGCCCAGCTGCAGCCATTCGGCGTAGGGCACGGGTGTCCTCCTTTCTGGAGTCGTGGGCGCCGCTCGGGCGCTTCGGCGGGGGCTTCTCCCGGCCTTCGGTCGGGCTCGGCCACCGTCGTCGTAGCGGGCCGGACCCCCAAAGAGTGAAGGCGCGCGGCAGAGAGCGTTCGTTACACCGCCCCGCCGCGCCTGGCGGGCCTGGGGGGTCGCACGAACGATTCGGTGACCGAGGGTCGTAGCGAGGAACCACGCTCTCTGCGAGATGTCGGGACAGGTCGAGGAGCGGATGGGCTCTTCACCGACCGGTGCTCTTCGCCCACGCGTAGAGCTCCACGTCCTGCCGGTGGTGTTCGGCGATGCGGCGGCGCAGGGCGGGGTCTGCGACGTAGGGGTCGGGGGCGGCCTCGGGGTTGACGTTCTCGGTCGTCGGTGGGCGGGCGATTCCGAGGATGCGGCGGCAGAAGGCGGCGTGGTCGGCCTCGTAGGTCTCGGTGAGGCCGACGAAGGCGAGGCGCTCGCGGGGGAGGCGCCAGAGGAGCTCGGTGGCGAGGTCGCGCAGCTCGGGGCCGAGCGCGAAGCGCTCGAAGGTCCAGTCTTCCTCGACGGCGCGGCGGTGGAGGGGCAGGGCGGTCGCGGGGTCGTAGCTGCGGCGCCAGTAGTGGTAGTGGGAGGCGAGGCGCTCGACGGGGTCGCGCAGCCAGGTGACGAAGGTGACGGGGCGGCGGCGGGCCAGGAGGAGCCACTTGGCGGCGAGGAAGTGGCCGTGGACGCAGTCGACGCCCGCGAGGCCGTCGCGGGCGAGCGCGAGGGCAGCGCGCAGGGCTCTCAGGCGGCGCCGCAGGGGGCCGGTGTTGGCCGGGCGGTCGGCGTCGTCGCGCCGGAAGCGGTCGCCGAAATGGGCCTCGAGGGTGCGCTGGAAGCTCATGCCGCCCGTCTTGGGGACGTGGATCGAGACGAGGAGCGGCTTTCCGGCGGGCGGCACGGGTGGAGTCTACCGGCCGGTCCGGTGACGGCGCGCTCCGGGCCTGGCGCCACGGGGTCGGACGACTGGGACGGGCCGGGTGCCCAAGTTGGGCGGCGGCCGGTCCTGCCGGTCGGCGCCGGTGGCGAGAGGGCGACGAAAGAAGGGCGCCCGCCGTGGCGGGCGCCCTCGAGTGCTGGCGGCGGCGCGGGAGGCTAGAACCGCAAGCGGTAGGTCGTGATGAGGCGCCGGCCGGGCTGCGGGCGGAAGAAGCTGGCGTTCGAGAACTCGGCGTAGAGCTCGTCGCCGAGGTTGTTGACGACGAGGCCGAAGGAGTGCTCGGCGCGGCCGTTCGAGGGCACGCGGACGCCGGCCGCCAGGTCCTGGATGGTGAAGGCGGGCAGGGTCAGGCCGACGGGCGGGATGGGGGCCGCGGGGTCGATCTGCTGGTCCTCCTTGCCGTTGCGGCGCACGCGGTACTCCGCCCACCAGCGGCCGCTCGGCTCCTCGTAGCGCACGAAGGCGCCGGCCTTCTGCGAGAAGGTCTGGCCCGTGGGGTCGGCGGCCGGGCCGCCGACCTCGGCCTTGCCGTCGAGGCTCGTGAAGTTGCCGCCCAGGGTGAGGTTGTTGGCGAAGCGGTAGGCGCCCGTCACCTCGACGCCGTCGATCGTGAAGACCTCGGCGTTGCGCTGCTGGACGACCACTTCCACCCCGGCCTGGTCGACCTCGGCCTGGACGTCGGGCGGCAGGGCCGCGATGTCGGCGGCGGTGAGGGTGTACTGGATGATCGCGTCGTCGATCTCGGTCCGGAAGTAGTTGACCTCGAAGAAGGCGCCGCCGTTGTTGTACTTGATCCCCACGTCGACGTTCTTGCTCGTCTCGGAGGTGAGGTCCCGGTTGCGCACCTGGAAGCCGATGCCCTCGGGCGTGATGCCGTTGAAAAGGCGCTCGATCAGGTTGGGCGTGCGGAAGGCGGTGGCCAGCGAGCCGACGAGGTTCACGGACGGCGACAGGTTGTAGACGATGCCCAGCGAGCCGACGACGTCCTCGTCCTTGAAGTCGAGGCCGGAGACGTCCCACTGCGGAGTGGGGTTGGCCCGCATCTCGGAGCTGGCGAAGCGCACCCCCGCCGTGGCCGTGAAGTTGGCGCCGAAGTACTCGTTCTGCACGAAGACGCCCGTCGCCGTGTTGGTGGCGTTGGGGGCGCTCGGGCGGTCGGTGGCATCCACGAACAGGCACTCGAAGTAGAAGGTCGGCGGCACGGGGACGCCGCCGGCGGGGCCGCAGACGAAGTCGATCGGGAAGAACGCCCGCAGCGCCACCGAGGTCGAGGACTGGCGGGTGTTGAAGGAGTCGTCCTCGTACCACTCGCCGCCCCAGGTCAAGAGGTTCCTGGCGTTGAGCGAGCGGGTCGACGCGAGCCGCAGGCCCTGGGTCTCGACGTCCGAGAAGACGAGGCTGTCGATCACGACGCTGCCGTCCGGACCGCTCCCCGGGCCGAAGGCCGGCCCGGTGTTGATGTCGATGAAGAACCCGTTGTCGCGCTCGTTGTTCTGGCTGTAGAGCTTGACGCCGAGCGTGCTCTTCTCCCAGGCGCCGTCGTAGCCGAGCGTATAGCGCTGGAAGTCCTGGAAGGGGTAGGTGATGCGGTTCAGCACCGGATCGTCGAAGAGCTCCGGGTCGACGTAGCCGAAGCCGGCGTCGTCGGCCTGGTAGGTGTCGCCGCGCAGGTAGAGCGACTTGCGGTCGTCCAGGTGGTAGCCGAGGAAGAAGGTGTAGCTGTCGTCCTGGACCCCGGTGTCGTTGACGACGACGCTGTCGTCGAAGGTGATGTTGCCGAACGTGCCGGCCGGCGCCTCGTAGTCCTTGGCGTCGCGGGTCGAGGCGCCGAGGGCGTAGGAGAACCGCTCGTTGGTGCCGCGCAGCGAGGCGTCGAACTTGACCTGCTCGTCGCTGTCGCTCAAGCGCGCGCCGGCGGAGGCCGTGAGGCCCTGCCCGACGGGCGGCACCTTGGTGATCAGGTTGAGCACGCCGCCGATGGCGTCGGAGCCGTAGAGCACCGAGCTGGCGCCGCGCACCAGCTCCAGCCGCTCGACGTTCGAGACGTCGACGAGGCCGGTGATCTCGCCGAAATCCGTCTGGCGCCGGGTGTTGTTCATCCGCAGGCCGTCCTGGAGAAAGAGCACGCGATGGCCGCGCTGGCCGCGGATGACGGGCCGGGTCTGGTTGGGGCCCACGCCGTTGACGTCGACGCCCGGCTCGTCGCGCAAGAGGTCGGTGGCGCTGTCGGGCTGCAAGGCCTCGATGCGGGGCGCGTCGATCACGATGACCGGCGCCGGAACGTCGAACGTCGGCGATTCGCTCAGAGTCGCGGTGACGGTGGTCAGATCGAAGAACGCCATGCCGTCGCCGGTGTCATCCGTCGTGGCCGTCTCTTCCGTCGCGGCCGTCTCTTCGGTCGCGGCCGGTTCGTCGGGGCCGTCGACCGCGGTCTCGGCCTGCGCCGAGAGGGGGCCGCCGAGGAGCAGCCCGCCGGCGACGGCGAGCGCGAGAAGGGTGGTCGTGGGTCTCATGGTGATGCCTCCAACGGCAGTGGGAGCGGCGGTGGCCGCCACCGGTCTGCCGGCGATGTTGAGTCGGTAGCCGCGGTAGATGCACAGCAGCCCCGCGAGCTCGGTGACGTAGAGGGCCTCGACGTAGCCGGCCCGGGTAAGGGAGCCGCCGATGCCGGGCAGAAGCGCGCCCACCGCGATCCAGATGTTGCCGAGGTAGCGGTGGCGCAGCTCCGGGAAGCGCCGGAAGCGCAGCGCGGAGACCACGGCGCCGCCGACGAGGAAGACCAGGGAATAGACGTTGATGAACGGGCTGAAAGAGCGCACCCAGGACCACTCGATGACCCGGCCCGAAAGCCGGTGGGCCTCGGCGAGCGAGGCGTCGAGCGGGGTCGCGAAAACGAAGCACGAGGCGAGCGCGATGAGGCTCGTGACGATCCAGGCCGAGCGCCGCGCGAAGGTGCGGTTCATCAACAGGAAGATGCTCCCCTGGGCGAGGGGATAGCCGCCGAGGAACGCCCCGACGACGTACCAGAGCCGGAACACCAGCGGGTGCCAGCCGAAGATCGACGTGTAGGCCTCGGTCGCCGTGCCCAGCCCGTAGGTGACCATGCCGATGCCCCACCACAGCAGGTGCGCGCCGCCGCCCTTGGCGCGGTAGCGGGTGGCCAGCTCCCGGACGAAGAAGACGGCGCACACCGTCGTCACCACCGGCAGCAGGAGCACCCCTCGGTGCAGGCTGTCGAGAGAGATCATTTCGTTGCCCTCCTGGCGAACCCGCGGGTCCGCCCAGATCGCATGTCGTCAGCGGCGGGCGCGCGAGCGCTCCGCAGCGTGGGTGCCGCGGCCCCGGAGGGGGCGCGGCGGACGCGAATCGAGCCGGCGGCTCAGCAGGGCGGGGCGCGCGACCCCGGGGCCCCGAAGAGGAGGGCGGGCGCGGCGAGCCGCCGCGGGCGCGGGCGCCGCCGCCAAACGCCGGCCGGCCGGAGCGCGCCGCGCGGCACGAGGACCGCGGCCAGCGAACGCGCCGCCAGGATCACCAGCGGCACGACGAGCCAGGGCGCCGGCTCGGCGACCATGGCGCTGCCGGGCACGCCGGAGACGGCGTGCAGGAGGGCGACGAGGGTCCACAGCACCGCCGCCCGGCGGCCGCGGAAGACCCAGCCGTGGCGCCGGTAGCCGGCGACGAGGCCGCCGATCAAGAGCACCGAGGCGGCCCAGCGGGCGGCGACCCCGGCCTCGGTCAGCGAGCCGTCCGCCAGCCGGCGCCACAGCAGCTGGCCGTGCATCAGCGCCACGCCGGCGCCCAGCAGGCGCAGGGCGAGCGAGCGGACGGAGCGGCTGCCGAAGGTCAGCATCACGGGGCGGATGATAGCGGGCTCGCGCCTCCGGTTCCACCACCCTCGGGGGTGGCGGCCGCCCCGCCCCGCCCCGGGAGAGACCCTAGAGCGCCTCGAGCTCGTCGACGATGCCGCGCACGACGTCAAAGCCGCCGCGCCAGAAGGCCGGGTCCGTCGGGTCGACGCCGGCCGCCGCCAGCACCTCGACGGGCGGGGCGGAGCCGCCGGCGGCGAGCATCTCGAGGTAGCCCGGCACGAACGCGTCGCCCTCCTCCTGGTAGCGCCGGTAGAGCGCGAGGACGAGGAGCTGGCCGAAGCTGTACGCGTAGCAGTAGAACGGCGACTGGTAGATGTGGGGGATCGTCACCCACTCGCGCCGGAAGTCGTCGGAGAGCGCGACGGTGTCGCCGAACTGCTCGCGCAGGGTCGCGAAGTAGATCTCGTCCAGGGCCTCGACCGCGGCGTCCTCGGCGATCGCCCGGTGGGCCGCGATCTCGAAGCGGGTGAAGTACGCCTGCCGCATCACCGTGGCGTAGATGTCGTCCATCTGCGCCGCCAGGAGCTCGCGCCGCACGGCGGGGTCGCGCTCCTCGGCCAAGAGGCGGTCGGTCAAGAGCTGCTCGGCGAAGACCGAGGCGGTCTCGGCCAGGGGCAGGCAGGCGTGCTGGGTGAGGACCGAGTGGCCCGCCGCCAGCAGGCTGTGGACCGCGTGGCCGAGCTCGTGGGCCATCGTGGCGACGTCGCGCACCCTGGCCGTGTAGTTGAGCAGCACCCAGGGCGTGTGGCGCGGCAGGACGGTGGAGCAGAAGGCGCCACCTTTCTTGCCGCGCCGGATCTCGGCGTCGACGTGGTCGTCGGCGAAGACCCGCTCGGCGAGCTCGCCGAAGCGGCGATCGAAGCCGCGGAAGGTGGCGAGCACCATCTCCACGGCGCGGCCGTAGGGGATCTCCTTGACGCTGCCGGCCAGCGGCGCGTAGAGGTCGTAGCGGGAGAGCCTGTCCATGCCGAGCCATCGCGCCTTGAGCCGGAAGTAGCGCTGGAAGAGACCCACGTTCTCGGTCACCACTGCCAGCAGCGCGTCGACCGCCGCGCCCGGGATGTCGTTGGCTTCGTGGCGCACGGCGATCGGCGAAGCGTAGCCGCGCAGCTCCAGCCGCTCGCTCGCCCAGTCCCGCACCCGGTGGAGGTAGATCTGCGCGAGGAGCGTGGCGTCGTTGTCGTAGACCCGGTAGAGCTCGCGGTAGGCGGCCGCGCGCAGCTCGGGGTCGGCCGAGTAGACGTGGCTCATGAGCTCGCCGCGGGTGAGCGTCTTCACCTCGCCGTCGAGCTCCAGCGTGAACTCGAGCCGATTGGTCAGCAGCGAGTACATGGTGACGAGCGCGCCGATGCCGTCGGCGTCCTTCGAGTTGATGATCCGCTCGGACGTCTCGTCGAGGGTGAACGGCTTGAGCCGCCGCTCGTCGAGAAGGTAATGGCGGTAGTCGGGATGCTCGCCGGCCGCCGGCAGCAGGCGCGCCGCCGCGTCGTCGTCGAGGCCCCGCCACCACAGGCTGAAGAAGAGCAGGCGGTTGGCGAAGCCGGTCAGCGCGTGCTCGACGCGGCTCTTGAAGGCCAGGGCCTGCGGCGAGCGCGTGTCCTCGGCGAACCACAGCGCGCCGTAGGCGCCGAGCGTGACGAGGGTCTCGGTCAGCGCCTCGTAGCGGCGCAGGAGATCGAGCAGCGTGGCCGGCGCGACGTCGGCGGTCAGGAGCTCGCGGCGGCTCTCGAACGCCGCGACCTCGGCCTCGGCGGCGGCCAGCCGGGCGGCGACGGTCTCCTCGGCGGCGTCCGGCAGGAGCTCGGCGAGGCTCCAGCGCTGCTGGTGGTAGGCGGGGGTGCGGGCGATCGTCACGAGTCGGCCTCCGGGCCGCGCATCATATCGCCACCCGCGGCTCGTTCCAGCGGGGCGCGCGGCTACACTACGCCCCGATGCAGGCGATCGACTGGTGGCTCGTGGCCGCGTACCTCCTGTTCGCGCTGGCGGCGGGGGCGGTCCTGGCGCGCCGCGGCGGCGCCAGCGTCGACCAGTTCTTCCTCTCCGGGCGGCGGCTGCCCTGGTGGCTGGCGGGCACCTCGATCGTCGCCACGACGTTCGCGGTCGACACGCCGCTCGTCATCTCGGGCTGGGTGCGGGACTTCGGGATCTGGAAGAACTGGCTGTGGTGGTGCTACGCGCTCACCAGCCTCGTGACGGGGTTCGTGTTTGCCCGGCTCTGGCGCCGCGGCGCGGTGATGACCAAAGCGGAGTTCGCCGAGCTGCGCTACGGCGACGCCGGCGCCCGCTGGCTGCGCGGCTTCCTCGGGGTGCTGCACGCCGGCTTCGTCGACGTCATCCAGATGTGCTGGGTGCTGCTGGCCGCAGCCAAGATCGTCGACGTGCTCTTCGGGGTCGACAAGACGGTCGGCCTCGCGGTCGCCTGCGCCATCGCCCTCACCTACTCGCTCCTGGCCGGGCTGTGGGGGGTGGTCGTCACCGACCTCGTGCAGTTCGCCATCTCGATGACGGGCGCGATCGTCCTCGCCGTCATGGCCTGGCAGGCGGTGGGCGGCGCGGCGGCGGTCGCCGGCGCCGTCGCCGCCGGCACCCTGGCGGCCGAGCGGCTGGCCTTCCTCCCCGCGCCGGGCCCGGGCGGGCCGTTGGCGGCGAGCTTCTGGACGACCCCGGTGGCGCTCATGGCGGTCTACCTGGGCGTCAGCTGGTTCGCCGTCGAGAGCGCCGACGGCGCGCCGCTGACGGTGCAGCGGGTCTCCGCCACCCGCGACGAGCGCCACGGCACCCTGGCCGTCGTCTGGTTCGCGGTCGCCAACAACGCCCTGCGGCCCTGGCCGTGGATCCTCGTCGCGATCGCCTCGCTGCTCGTGCTGCCGCACCTCTCGGTGGAAGCTCCCGTCGCCGGCACCGTGACCGGAGTGAGTACTGCGAGCATCCTCCTCTCCCCGGCCGGCGAGGCCGAGGCGACGGTCGCGGTGCCTCTGGTTCGGGCGGGCGATGCCGCGGACTGGCGCCCGGTGCCGCGCGTGGGCGTCGGCGCCGAGGTGGCGGCCGGCGACGTGCTCGCCGCGAGCGACTCCGAGCGCGCCTACGTCGTGATGCTCAAGCGCTATCTGCCGGCCGGGCTTCTGGGGCTCGTGGCGGCGTCGCTCGTGGCCGCCTTCATGTCGACCATCGACACGCTGATCAACGTCGCCGCCTCGTTCTTCGTCAACGACGTCTACCGGCGGTTCCTGCACCGCGGCGCGAGCGACCGCCACTACGTCGTCGTGGCCCGGCTCGCCAGCGCCGGCGTGCTGGCCGCGGCGGCGCTGGCGGCTTCGGCGGCGCAGTCGATCAGCGCGCTCTTCACGCTCTTCATCTCGTTCTTGGCCGGCGTCGGGCCGGTCTACCTGCTGCGCTGGTTCTGGTGGCGGGTCACCGCCTGGACGGAGATCGCCGCCATGCTGACCTCGGCGGCCGCGACGCTGGCCCTGACCTGGCTGCCCGTCGACTGGCCGCGCGGGCCGCTCAGCCCCGACGGGGCGCTGCTCCACGAAGGGCGCCTGCTCCTCGTCGTCGCGGCCTCGCTCGCCGCGGCGCTCCTCACCCTGGCCCTGACGGCGACCCCCGACCCCGCCGCCCTGGTGGGCTTCTACGAGCGCCTACGCCCGCCCGGCGCCTGGGGGCCGGTGCGCGCCCTCGCGGCGCCGTCGAGCCGGCCGGGCTACGCGCTCGGGGCCTCGCTGTGCGGCGTCGCCAGCGCGCTGGCGCTCGTCCACGGCCTGCTCTTCGGCCTCGGGCACCTCCTGCTGGGGCGGCCCGGGAGGGCGGCGCTGCTGGGTGCGCTGGCGCTCGCCGGCCTCGCCGGGGTGCGCGGCAGCCTGCGCCGGCTCACCTGAGGCGCCGACCCTCGCCGGCGGCCCTCACGAGCGCGGCGGCGTCGTGACCGCTGCCGGCTAGCCGCCCGGCCCCGCGGCGGCCACGGCGGCCGAGACGCCGTCCGCGTACTGCGCGAAGTTGTCCCGGAACATCCCGGCGAGCTTGGCCGCGCGGGCGTCGTAGGCGGCGGGATCCGTCCAGGTGTCGCGCGGCGAGAGGACGTCCGCGGGCACCCCTTCGACGGCCGTGGGGACCGCCAGGCCGAAGGTCGGATCCGTCCGGGTGGCGACGTCTTCGAGCTCGCCCGCCAGCGCCGCCGCGACCATGCGGCGGGTCTGGGCGAGCGCCATGCGCCGCCCCGTGCCGTAGGGGCCGCCCGTCCAGCCGGTGTTGACGAGCCAGGCCTTCGCGCCGTGCTGGCGCATCTTGGCGCCCAGGAGCTCGGCGTAGCGCCCCGGGTGGAGGGGCATGAAGGGGGCGCCGAAGCAGGCGCTGAACGTGGCCTTGGGCTCGGTGACGCCCACCTCGGTGCCGGCCACCTTGGCCGTGTAGCCCGAGAGGAAGTGATAGAGCGCCTGCTCCTCGGTGAGGCGGCTCACCGGCGGCAAGATGCCGAACGCGTCGGCGGTCAAGAACACGATGTTGCGCGGGTGGCCGGCGCAGCCGCCCACGTCGGCGTCGGCCAGCTGGTCGATCGGGTAGCTGGCGCGGGTGTTCTCGGTGTAGCGGTCGTCGTCGAGGTCGAGCGCCCGCGTCCGCGGGTCGACGACGACGTTCTCGAGGATCGTGCCGAAGCGCCGGGTGGTGGCGAAGATCGCCGGCTCGCCCTCGGGCGAGAGGCGGATCACCTTGGCGTAGCAGCCGCCCTCGATGTTGAAGATGCCGCGGTCGCTCCAGCCGTGCTCGTCGTCGCCGATCAGCGTGCGCCCGCGGTCGGCCGACAGGGTCGTCTTGCCGGTGCCCGAGAGCCCGAAGAAAAGCGCCGTGTCGTCGCGGTCGGCGCCGTAGTTGGCGGAGCAGTGCATCGACAGGACGCCCTTGAGCGGCAGGTAGTAGTTCATCACCGAGAAGATGCTCTTCTTGATCTCGCCGGCGTAGTGGGTGCCGCCGATGAGCGCCAGGCTCTGCTCGAGGTCTACGAGGATGAAGGTGCCGGAGTTGGTGCCGTCCGTCGCCGGATCGGCCTGGAAGGTCGGCGCCGCCAGCACCGTGAACTCGGGCTCGTGGGCGGCCAGCCGCGCCGAGTCGCTCTCGCGCACGAACATGTTGCGGGCAAAAAGCGAGTGCCAGGCGAATTCGGTGAGGACGCGCACTGGCATCCGGTACTCCGGGTCGGCGCCCGCGTAGCCGTCGAAGACGTACGCGTCGCGGCCGACGAAGTGGGCTCGGATCCGCTCGGCGAGCGAGTCGAAGCGGCCCTGGTCGAAGGGTCGATTGACCTTCCCCCACCAGACGTTCTCGGCGCTTGCGCCGGCCTTGACGACGAACTTGTCGTTCGGCGCGCGGCCGGTGTGGTCGCCGGTGAGGGCGACCAGCGGGCCGTTGGCCGCCAGCGTCGCCTCGCCGTTGCGCAGCGCGTGCTCGTAGAGCTCGGGCGGCGAGAGGTTCTTGAACACCCGGCGGGCTCCAGCGGCCACTTGGTTGGCGATGTCGCGCGGGCTGACGAGCGGAGTCGTTTTCTCCATGGCGATCGAGCTCCCTTGGCAGGTCTCAGGGATTGGAGGCGGCGGGCTGGGGGCGGAAGCTGCGTCCGCGGCCGGCCCTCATGGGGAGACTACTACCAACCCTCGCGGTCGCGAAGCGACGTGATGTGCGCCACGTGATGCCGGGAGTGCCACTCGTAGAGCGCCAGCAGCTGATCGAGGCGCAGCACGCCCACTTCGGGATGGTCGATGCGGCGCTGCCAGGCCGCGTCGTCGAGCGTTGCGAGAAGCCCCACCCAGCGCTCGTGCAGCGCCTCGAGGAGGCGCAGCGACACCTCGATCGGGCCGCTCGCGTCCGGCAGCTCGGACCACGCCTTCTCGTTGTAGACGCCGACCGTCGGCAGCTCCTCGGTGAGCCCGAGCTTGAAGCGAATGAAGCTGTTCATGTGGCTGTCGGGCAGGTGGTGGACGACCTGGCGGACGGTCCAGCCGCCGGGCCGGTAGGGGGTGTCGAGCCGGGCGTCGTCGAGGCCGGCCACGGCGGCGCGCAGCTTGGCGGGCGTCTCCGCGAGCACGGCGAGGGCCGCGGTCCGCTCGCCGGGAGCGAGCGCCGGCGGCCAGTGCATCTCCCCGATGGGGTAACGAAGATCCATGGCATCCTCCGCAGGACGGTGCAGCGCGATCTTGCGCGCCCGCGGACCGCCGGTCAACCCCGGAGCGAGGCGCCGGCTCTGCTAAGCTGGCCTTTCGTCTCGGCCGCCGAGCGGACCGCGCGGCCCCCCGGACCGCGCCGCGGGCGGAGCGTCGAGACTCCCTTCCAGCATGAAACTCGAGGGCAGCAAGGTTCTGGTGCTCGGCGGCTATGGCCTCGTCGGCATGGCGGTGTGCCGGGAGCTGCTCGGCCACGGCGTGAGCGAGATTCGCATCCACTCGCTGCAAGATGAGGAGTCCGCGGCGGCGCGCGACGAGCTCGCCGCCGAGGCCGGGGCGACCCGCCTGTCGACCGCGGCCGGCAACATCTTCGGGCTGGCCCGCGACCCCGGCCGCCTCGGCCGCATCGGCGCGCAGCTCGAACAGCTCACGGACGAGAGCCTGCGGGAGTTCCTGCTCTACCGCCTGCTGGTGGAGTGCCAGCCGGACGTCGTCATCGACTGCGTCAACACGGCGACGGCCATCGCCTACCGGGACGTCTACAGCAGCGCCGAGGCGCTGTGGCGGGAGGTCGCCGGGGGCGACGTCGAGCGCGAGACCGCCGCCGCGCTGCTCGAAGCGCTCTACGTGCCGCGGCTGATCCGTCACATCCAGGTGCTCTACCGCGGCCTGCTCGACACCCCGGCCGCCGTCTACGCCAAGGTGGGGACGAGCGGCACCGGCGGCATGGGGCTCAACGTGCCCTACACCCATTCCGAGGAGCGGCCGAGCCGGGTGCTCTTGTCGAAGAGCGCCATGGCCGGCGCCCACTCGATGCTCCTGTTCCTCATGGCGCGGACGCCGGACGGGCCGATCATCAAGGAGATCAAGCCGGCCGCGGCCATCGCCTGGAAGCGCATCGAGCGCGGCCCGATCCTGCGCAAGGGGGCGCCCATCCGGCTCGTCGACGCGCGGCCGCAACCGCTGGGCAGGGCGTTCTCGACCCACGACGAGAGCTTCGGCCGCGAGACCGACGAGACGCTCGCCACCGCCTTCATCGACACCGGCGAGAACGGCCTCTTCAGCCTCGAGGAGTTCGCGATGCTGACCACGGCCGAGCAGATGGAGTTCGTGACGCCGGAGGAGATCGCCCGCTACCTCGTCTTCGAGATCGAGGGCGGCAACACCGGGCACGACATCATCAACGCGCTCGACAACGCCGTCATGGGCCCCACCTACCGCGCCGGGCTGATGCGCCACTTCGCGCTCGAGCGCATGGCCGAGCTCGAGGGCGAGGGCAAGACCCGCAGCGTCGCCTTCGAGATGCTGGGGCCGCCGCGCAACACCAAGCTGCTCTTCGAGGCCCACCTGCTGCGCGAGGAGTTCGGCGCCATGACCCCGGTGCGCGAGTCGACGGCGGAGGAGATCGAGCGGCGGCTCGACCGCCTCGTCCGCGAGCGGCCGCGGCTGGCCAACGAGATCGCGGCCGTCGGCATCCCGGTGCTCCTGGCCAGCGGCGAGATGATCCGCGGCCCGCGGGTGATCGTCCCCGGCGACAGCAGCGGCGAGGAGCTCACCCCGGAGCGGCTGGAGGCCTGGTGCGAGGCCGGCTGGGTGGACCTGCGGCGCGCCAACTGCGCCCGCTGGCAGGAGCGCTTCGAGCGCATCCACCGCGAGCTCTCCGGCATCCGCGCCGGCGACACCTCGAGCCGCCACCTGCGCAACGCCCGCTTCTGGAACGAGGAGAAATCGATCCGACCGGGTAAGATCGTCGGCTGGATCCTCTCCGTCGAAGAGCGCGGGGACCGTTTCAAGCGCTAGGCCGCGCGCCCGGCGCCTGGCGCCCCCGGCTCGGCGCCGAGAGGCTCGATTCCAGGAGCTCGATTCCCAGGCTCGATTCCCAGACTTGATTCCCAGACTTGATTCCCAGACTTGATTCCCAGACTCGATTCCCAAGAGGGCGACAGGCGATGAGTCAGAGGCGCACGTTCTTCGAGCAGGTCAACGCCGGTTTCGATCGCGCGGTGGCGATGACCGACCACGACCCGCGGCTGCTCACCCAGATCCGCGAGTGCAACAGCGTCTACCACGTCACGTTCCCCATCAAGCGCGACGACGGCTCGATCGAGGCGATCCACGCCTGGCGGGCCGAGCACAGCCACCACAAGCTGCCCACCAAGGGCGGCATCCGCTACAGCGAGCACGTCAACGAGGACGAGGTCAAGGCGCTGGCGGCGCTCATGACCTACAAGTGCGCCATCGTCGACGTGCCGTTCGGCGGCGCCAAGGGGGGCGTCAAGATCGACCCCCGCAAGTACTCGGTGCGGGAGCTCGAGCGCATCACCCGGCGCTTCACCTACGAGCTCAAGAACAAGCACTTCATCGGCCCCGGCGTCGACGTGCCGGCGCCCGATCTCGGCACCGGGCCGCGCGAGATGGCGTGGATCGTCGACACCTACAACTCGCTCTCGAGCGGCGAGCTCAACTCGCTCGCCTGCGTGACGGGCAAGCCGGTGGCCCTGGGCGGCATCCGCGGCCGCACGGAGGCGACGGGGCGCGGCGTCTTTTTCGGGATCCGCGAGGTGTGCTCGCTCGAGGAGGACATGAAGGCGCTGGGCCTTGCGACCGGGGTCGAGGGCAAGCGGGTCGTCGTCCAGGGGCTCGGCAACGTCGGCTACTACGCGGCCCGCTTCCTGCAGGAGAACGGAGCCGTGCTCGTCGGCATCCTCGAGTACGAGGGCGCCATCGCGAGCCCCAAGGGCCTCGACCTCGACGGCGTGGTCGCCCACCGCAAGGAGACGGGCTCGATCCTCGGCTTCCCCGGCGCGACCGACATTCCGACCTCGCGCGACGGGCTCGAGCTCGACTGCGACATCCTCGTCCCGGCGGCCATCGAGCAGCAGATCACCGACGAGAACGCGCCGCGGGTCCGCGCCAAGATCATCGCCGAAGCGGCCAACGGCCCGACCACCTTCAGCGCCGACAAGATCTTCCGCGAGCGCGGCGTCCTGGTGATTCCCGACGCCTACTTGAACGCCGGCGGCGTCACCGTCTCCTACTTCGAGTGGGTCAAGAACCTCTCCCACCTGCGCTTCGGCCGCATGCAGAAGCGCTACCAGGAGGCCTCGAACCTGCGCATCCTGAGCGCCATCGAGAACCAGACGGCGAAGAGCTTCACCGAGGACGAGATCGAGAAGTTCGGCCGCGGCGCCGGCGAAGAAGACCTCGTCAACTCCGGCCTCGAGGAGACGATGGCGCTCGCCTACCTCCAGATCCGCGAGATCAAGCTGCGCTACGGCAACCGCGCCGACCTGCGCACCGCGTCCTTCATCAACGCCATCGACAAGATCGCGTGGTGCTACAAGGACATGGGGATCTTCCCGTAGGGAGCACACCCCGCGCCGCGGACGAGGCAACGCAGCCCCCCCAATCACCGAGAGCCGTCCTCGAGCCGGGCTCTTGCTGCCACGCCCGGCGCCGCTACCCAGGCGCGAGCGGGGGTGAGCTAGAAGCGCACCGCGAGAGCCGTGCTGAAGGAGGTGTCTTCGAAGATCAGGCTGTCGCCGGTCAAGTTCCAGGGAACGTGCTTGACGGCGAGCCGGAGGGAGAATCGCCGCGAGACGTCGAGCTCGGCTCCGAGGCCGAGCAGCAGCCCGGCGCGATCGAAGGTGCCGGACTCTCGTAGGTAGCTTCCGTCGCTGCGGACCAGCCGGCGTGAGTCCCGTGTCTCGCTGTACCGCAAGCCCGAGAGGCCGTAGAGGGTGAGGCTCCCCTTGCGCATCATGTCGAAGCGGCCTGCGGCGTCGAGGTTCGAGGTCTCGACGGTGACGGCGGCGAGCCCGTTGTCGAAGGACTCTCTCTGGAAGGCGGCCGCGACCTCGAGGGCCCAGCGGGGAGCGAAGTAGGCGTCGAGCCCCAGAAGGTACGCCGCCTCGAAATCGAGGCCCGACGACTCGCTGTAGGAAGCTCCCGGCTCGACGCCGGCAAAGAGGCGGTAGCGCGACTCTTCCTGGGCGGCAAGGCCGCTGGCGACGAGCGACAAGGCGAGGACAAACGGCGGAGTGGATCGGCGCATGACACCTCCTGTCGTTGTGGCTCCACTTGCCGGCAACCCGCTCGCGGCGGCCTCGAATTCCCCGCCGGTGCCAGGCTCGCGGTGCCGGGCTGGCGTCTTCGGATCACCCGTTCGCGTGGTGCTACGATCTCGGGGATGGACCTCGTGGCTCTGGAGGATCGCCTGAGGGAGTTCGAGCCTGTGCTGTTCGCCCTCCTCTTTGGCTCGCGAGCGGCCGGCTCGGAGCGCGCCGATTCCGACTGGGACCTGGGCGTCT